>NZ_JBYITD010000005.1:0-448896 GCF_057708945.1 Nonomuraea sp. bgisy101 | reverse complement strand
GGGCAGCGCCCTGCCCAGCTGCCTGCGCGAGCGGATCGCGAGCTTCCTGAACACCTTGCGCAGGTGGTACTCCACCGTGTTCGCGCTGATGAACAAGGCTGTGGCGATCTCCTGGTTGGTGGCGCCGCCTGCGGCGAGCCGGGCGATACGGATCTCCTGCGGGGTGAGGTCGTGGCTGGAGGAGACCGCGCGTGCGCGGGCGCGCTCGCCGCCGGCCCGGAGCTCCAGCCGGGTACGTTCGGCGAAGGCCGTCGCTCCCATGGTCGCGAACAGGTCGTAGGCGATTCTCAACTGGTCACAGGCGTCCGACCTGCGGCGCCTTCGTCGCAGCCATTCCCCGTACAGCAGCCGCGCCCGCGCCAGCTCCGTGGTCAGCGACGCGGATCCCAGCCGCTCGATCGCCTCCAGATACAGCGCCTCGTCGTCGGTCAGGAGCGCCCTGCTGCGAGCCAGCAACCCCAGCGCCCAGGGCGTGCCGCTCGCGGTGGCGCGCTCGGCCAGCCGGGCGAGCGCCCGCTCCGCCATGGCGACGTCGTTGTTGCGCACGGCCGCCTCCACGAGGTCAGGCAGCACGAGCGAGCCGTAGTGCGGCGGGTTCTCCTCGTAGATCACATCACCGGCGGCCTGCGCTTCGGCGTAGCGGCCGTACCCCAGGTGCAGCACGGTCAGCGCGGTACGGGCGAGCTGCACGGAGAGCCCGCCTCGGCGATCACCGCCAGGGCCGATCTGTTCGGCGACGGCGGCCATCGTCTCCGCCTCCTCGCCCCGCAGGGCGTGCAGCATGACATGGCGAGGCCGGGCGAAGTGCGGAAAGGTCCCGATCGCCTTGGCGACCTCCACGTACTCCTCGAAGTGGGCTTCCGCCGCGGCGAAGTGCCCGCGTGGCAGCTCCCACGTCGCGAGCCCGTGAAGGGCGCTCAGCAGCGCCCGCAGCGCCCCGTTCCTGCGTGCCGACGCCGCGTAGTCCTGCGCGCACGCGCCGAGCGCGACGCCGTCCCACAGGTCCAACGCGGTGATCATGCAGAGCAGCGACCAGTGGGCCGCGTCGCCGTCCTCGGCGGCATCGGCCCGCATGGCGGCGAGCGCCTCACTCAGCCTCGGGACCGCCGGAACGTAGCCGACGGCGACCTGCGTGGCTTGCGCGGCGAGGAGCCGGTCGGCCACCGCCGGCTCCGACGACACGCGCGGCAGTTCGAGCGCGGCCTGCGCGACGCGCAGCGTGCTCGCGCCCTCCTCGCTCCCCGCCACGACGATCGAGGCGTCCAGCGCCTCCAGCAGCGTGTCCCTGGCCGCCTCCACGTCGATCTTCGTGAGGATCCGCGCCGCGTCGAGCAGCAGCCCGACCGCGCCGTCCCTGCCGAGCATGACGCTGAGCAGCCCGCGAAGCCGCATGGCCTGCGCGTCGAGGGCCGGCACGCCCAGGTCCGCGGTGAGACAGTCCAGGAGTTCCTCGGCCCGGTGCGGAGCGCCCGCCGTGAGCGCCGCTCCGCAGGCGGCCAGCAGCCGGGCGTTGCGGCGCGGCCCGATCGCCGTGAGCTCGGCGGCCCGGTGCAGCAGGGCGGCCTGGGCCAGGCAGCCGCCGCGTTCGCGGGCGCGTACGGCACTGGCCTCCAGCTCGGCGGCGACCCGTTCGTCGGGGCCTTCCGCCGCCGAGGCCAGATGCCAGGCCCGCTGGTCGGCATCGGTCGCCGGGTCGGTGACCGCGGCGAGGGCGGCGTGCACGCGGCGGCGTTGCGCGCGGGTGGCGCCGCCGTACACGGCGGAGCGGATCAACGGGTGACGGAAGCGCAGCCCGCCGTACAGGTGTTCGCTGCGCTCCGCCTCCTCCACGGCGGCGTCCACCGCGTCTTCCGAGCCCGGCACCAGCAACGTCACGGCCTGCCGTACCAGGTGCTGGTCTCCGGTCGCGTCGGCGGCGGCGACGAGCAGGACCGTCTGGGTGAGCGAGCCCAGGTCCCTGACCTGGCTCAGGAACCTGGCCTCCAGCCTGTGGCTCAGCTGCCGCGGCCCGCCGAAGGGCAGCTGGTCGCCTGCGGTGATGCCGCGCGCGAACTCGCGGACGGCCAGCGGGTTGCCCCCGGTCTCGGCGACGATCCGGGCGGCGACGACGCGGTCGAGGTCGCCGTCGATCGTCGCGGTGAGCAGGGCCAGGGCGTCGCGCTCGGGCAGCCCGCCGACGTGCAGCTCCGCCAGGCCGGACAGCGACGCGAGGACGGTGTCGTCGTCGCGCACGCCGAACAGCAGGACGATCCTTTCGGCATGGAGCCTGCGCCCGACGAAGGCGAGAACCTCCAGGGATTCGCGGTCCACCCACTGGGCGTCGTCGCACACGGCGAGCAGCGGGCGTTCGGCCGCGGCTCCTGCCAGCAACGTCAGAGCCGCCAGCCCCACCAGGAACCGGTCCGGCGCGGGTGCGGCGAGCATCCCGAAGGCGGTCTCCAGCGCGTGGCGCTGCGGAGCGGGCAACCCGCCGAGCTCGCCCAGGAACGGCAGCAGCAGGCGGTGCAGCGCCGCGAAACCCAGCTCCTGCTCCGCCTCGACTCCGGCCACGACGGTGATCTGCAGGTCCGCCGCCGCCTCGACCGTGTGATCCAGCAGGGCGGTCTTCCCGATTCCGGCCGCACCACGGAGCACCAGAGCCCCGCTCAGGCCGTCTCGCGCGCCGTTGACCAGGCGTTCGAGCTCCACACGCTCGGCCTGCCTGTCGTGCAGGATCATGGGGATAAAGGTATCGAAGTTCACGATTGGTCGAATTACTACGGTGTTTCCGGGATTCGATGAGCACCTGGGGTGGGGCATCCTTACCGGCTGTGGGGATGAGAGCGGTGGCTGAGGTGCTCAGCCGTCAGGGGTTGCGTGGACGCGAGATCGAGATCGGGCGGTTGGACGGCCTGGTGGAGGGGGTACGGCAGGCGGGGACGAGCGCGCTGGGGGTGCTGCGCGGCGAGCCGGGGATCGGCAAGACGGCGCTGCTCGACGAGGCGATCACGCGTGCGAGGGCGGCGGGATTCTCGGTCGGTCTCGGCCGCGCCGACGAGCTCGACCAGATCGCGCCCCTCGCGTCGCTGGTGGCCTGCCTGCGTCACGGCGAGCGCCCGCTGATGTCCTGCGACGCCTTCGCCCGGCTGTCTCACCGTCATGACCAGCGCATCTGGCTGGTGGAGCAGCTCGCGGGAGCGATCGAGGCGAGAGCCGTGGACGAACCGGTCCTGATCGCGCTGGACGACGTGCACTGGGCCGACCCGCTCAGCCGGTTCGCGCTCGGGCTGCTTCCCGTCAGGCTGCGGACCTCGCCGGTGCTGTGGCTGCTGACCAGCCGTGACGACCACGGTGGCGCGGCGGAGGAGATCGCCCTCGCGGCGGCGCGCGACCTGCCGGCGCGGACCGTGCGGCTGGGCCCGCTGTCGGGGACGGCGATGGACCAGCTGGCCCGCGACGCGCTGGGAGAGGAGGCCGACGACCGGGTCAAGGAGCTGCTGGAGGGCGCGGGCGGCAACCCGTTCCTGGCGGTGGAGATGCTTGCGGGGGTGGCCTCCGCCGATCCAGCCTCCCGGCTGGTCCCCGGCGTGCGCGGCAGGCTCGGCTCGCTCCCCACCTCCACGCTGCGCTTCCTGCAGACCGGAGCGGTCCTGGGCCGGAGGTTCACCCTCGCCGACGCCGCCGCGCTCCTCGGCCGACCACCCGTCACCCTGCTGGCCGACCTGGAGTCGGCGGTCCGCGGCGGCCTGCTGGAAGACGACGGTGATCACCTGTCGTTCCGCCACGACCTGCTCCGCCAGGCCATCTATGCCGACGTGCCGCCCTCCGCCCGCAAGGCGCTGCACCGCGAAGCGGCCGCGCACCTGGTCACCACGGGCCGCAGCCCCATGGACGCCGCCCCGCACATCCTCATCGGCGCCGTGCCAGGGGACGAGCAGGCGATCGCGTTGCTGGGCAGGGCCGCCCACGACGTGCTGCCGATCGCCCCCGCGCTGGCCGCCGACCTGGCGATCCGCGCTCTCGAGCTGGCGCCCGTCGCCTCTCCGCTGCGTTTCGAGGTGGGCGAGCAGGCCATCGTCCATCTGACCAGGGCCGGCCGCAACCGGCAAGCCGTGCGGACCGGTCAAGAACTGCTGGCCCTCCGACCGTCGTTGGACGTCTTCGGGCGGCTGCAGGCCGCGCTGGGCGACCCGCTGTGGAACCTGAGCCTGGCCCAGGAGCTGCGGCACCGCGCCGAGAGCGGCCTTGACGCGGGCGGTGGCGGCCCACACGTCCAGGCGCGGCTGGCGGCCCTGCGCGCGCTGGCGATGTCGCGGGATCCCGACCTTGAACCCGCACGCGAGGCGGGCTGTGCCGCGCTGGCCCAGACCGTCGAGACAGGCGACCGCCAGGCGCGTGTGACGAGCCTGCTCGCGCTCGGCGAGATCGAGCTCAACGCCGGTCGCGGCGGCGCCGCCCTGTCCCACTTCACCGCCCTGCGGCTGGTCGACGAGGCCTACACCGCCGAAGAGGTCATCGCCCACCAGCATCTCGACGACTATGCCGCCGCCGAGCGGCTGCTGGCCGTACTGGAGGCGGAGCAGGAGGCTCCCCGTCCAGGGATGCTCCGATGGGCGCAGGCCAACCATCATCTGGGCCTGGGCAGGCTGGACGACGCCGAGGCCGAACTGCTGACCATGCAACACCTGGAGCGGAACGTCGGCGAGTCCGTCCACCAGGTGAACGCGCACGTGATCCGCTGCTGGATCGCGTGCCTGCGCGGCGAGCCCGACGAGGCCGGGGTATGTCTGGAGGCGGCCCGCCAGGCACTCGCCGACAAGCCGGATCGGGGCAACCAGGCGGCCGTCGCCTTCGCCGAGGCGATCATCGGCCGGACCGCGAGCAGGCTGCGCGACGTCGAGGGACCGTTCACCCGCTGGCGGCTGCTGCGCACGTGGATCGCCCCCGCGGTACGGCTGGCGCTGCGCGACGGGGACCAGGACCTGGCAGGGAGCCTGGCCGCCCAGGCGGACGCCCACGCCGCGCTCAACCCCGGTGTCCCGACAGTTCACGCCATCGCCGCACAGGTCGCCGGGCTCGTCGGCGACGACCTCGACCTGCTGGCGGGCGCGCACGAGCTGGCACGGTCAAGCCCCCGCCCACTCGTCCGCGCCGACATCGCCGCCGACCTGGGGCTGGCGCTGATGGCGCGCGGGCGCGGTGGCGAGGCGCTCAGCCCGCTGAACGAGGCCCACGACACGTTCACCGACCTCGGCGCCCACGGCGAGGCGGCCCGCGTCCGCGCCCACCTGGAGACGGGCTCGACCCGCACGGTACGGCCGGTGCAGGGTTGGCAGGCGCTTACCGCCACAGAGAAGAAGGTCGCCCGCCTCATCGCCGCGGGTCACACCAACCGCTCCGCCGCCGGCCGGCTCGTCGTCTCCCCCCACACGATCAACACCCACCTCACCTCCGTCTACCGCAAGCTGGCCGTCAACTCACGGGTGCAGCTCACCCACATCGCCATGAGCCACCCCGAGGACTGACGACCGGATGTGGGACGTTCGTGCGATGCCCATGGCCCGGCAGTCGGGTTCGCTGGAGGCGGTATCTCCCGGGAGGCGACATGAGCGAACCCATCCGGCCGACGATCGTGCTCGTGCACGGCGCTTTCACCGACGCGTCGAGCTGGGCCGCGGTCATCGGCGAGCTTCAGGCGGCCGGGTTCACCGTGCGTGCCCCGGCCAACCCGCTGCGCGACCTGGCCGGGGACGCCGCGCACATCTCCGGCGTGGTACGCGCGATCGACGGGCCCGTCGTCCTGGTGGGCCACTGCTACGGCGGCGCGGTCATCACCAACGTGGACGCCGGCAACGTCGTCGCCCTGGGCTTCGTGGCGGCCTTCGGCCTGGACTCAGGGGAAAGCGTCAGGGACCTGGTGCACCGCTTCGCCCCCATGCCGATCGCGGCCGCGACGGTCCGCGCGGAAGGCGAGCTGTACGTCCGCGACGATCGCTTCCGCGAGGTGCTGGCCGCCGACCTGCCGCCCCACGTGACCGCCGTCATGTCGGCCGCACAGCGCCCGATCGCCCGCGGCGCGCTGGAGGGCAGGTCGGGGCGGCCCTCCTGGGCGTCGCTGCCCACCTGGTACGCCATCGCCCACGCCGACCGGGCGCTGAACCCCCGCGCCCAGCACTTCATGGCCCAGCGCATGGCGGCCGTCGAACACCACCTGGACGGCTCGCACGCCGTACCGCTGTCCCTGCCCGCCGCCGTGGCGGACATGATCCGCGCCGCGGCGGGCCACTAGTTGGCTCATTCACGCGATGCCGCGAGGCGCGCGCTCGGGTTGGCTGGGGCCACCCGTCGCAAGGAGTCCCCACCATGTCCGCCGAGCATGACATTCAGCAGATCGAGCAGGCCAACGCCTCCGGCAGGATCCCTGTCGTCTTCGTCCACGGCCTGTGGCTGCTGCCCAGCAGCTGGGACCGCTGGGCCGCCGTCTTCTCCGAGGCGGGTTTCGCCCCGGTGACGCCCGGCTGGCCCGACGACCCCGAGACGGTGGCCGAGGCCAGGGCCCACCCTGAGGCGTTCGCCCACAAGACCGTCGGGCAGGTCGCCGACCACTTCGAAGGGCTGATCTCCAAGCTGGAGCACAGGCCCGCCGTCATCGGCCACTCCTTCGGCGGCCTGCTCACCCAGATCCTCGCCGGTCGCGGCCTGTCCTGCGCCTCGGTAGCGATCGACCCCGCCCCTTTCCAGGGCGTGCTGCCGCTGCCGGTGTCCTCCCTGCGTGCCGCCGCGCCGGTGCTGACGAACCCGGCCAACATCCACCGTGCCGTCCCGCTCACCTACGACCAGTTCCGCTACGCCTTCGCCAACGCCGTCACCGAGGAGGAGGCCGAGCAGCTGTACGCGACCTTCTCGGTCCCCGCCCCGGGCGCTCCGCTGTTCCAGGCCGCGGTGGCCAACTTCAACCCGTGGAGCGAGACCAAGGTCGACAGCACCGGTCCAGGACGCGGCCCGCTGCTCCTCATCTCGGGCGAGAAGGACCACACGGTCCCGTGGGCCATCACCAACGCCTCCTACAAGAAGCAGGCGCGCAACGAGCACGCGGTCACCGAGATCACGGAGATGGCGGGGCGCGGGCACTCGCTGACCATCGACAGCGGCTGGCGCGAGGTCTGCGACACCGCCCTGGCCTTCGTCAAGCGCTTCGTCTGAGCGGAGGACGTCGCCCCCCGGCCGCCAGGCGGGCAGGGCAGGCGGCGGAGGTGTTTCCGCCGCCCCCGCCGCTCAGCGTCTCCTGGCGCCGCCCCCTCCGTTGGCGGCCCCGTTGGCGGCCCCGGTGGCGGCCCCGTTGGCGCTGCCACCGCCGCCATCCAGCTGGACGGTGACAGCGGACACGATGGACGACGTTCCGGCAACGGTGTCCGCGCCGGCGGACGGGGCCACCGCGGCCGCGGGCGCCACAAGGGCGAAGGCCGTCATCGTTCCAACCGCTAGAGCGTTCCTGAACTTGATCATGACAGATCACTCCATGTCCTGTCGGTCGCGCCCTGGGCGATGGGCCCGGGCTGACGGAACGCCGACATCGGTATCGCGTGCACCGACACGGCGCCTGCGGACATCACGCTAGGAGGGATACGGAAAGGCATGGGAGGAGTCCCGCTCCCAGGGGCGGCCCTCCCCCTCACCCCCATGGACGGGAAATGCCGAAGCGTTTATCGCGAACCAGGAATACGCCACACAGCCGCCTGGTTGCCACCGAAAAGTGATGAACAACACATTCGGTGAATGAAATGGTCAGCGACAACTCTCTGGGTGAGTTCCTTCGCGCTCGGCGCGAGGTCACCACCCCCGAGCAGGTGGGGCTGCCGCACGCCGGTCCCCGCCGAACCCCTGGACTGCGCCGCGAAGAGGTGGCGATGTTCGCCGGGGTCAGCACGGACTACTACGTCCGTCTCGAACAGGGACGCGAACGCCACCCGTCCGAACGGGTGCTCGAGGGACTGGTCCAGGCACTCGCCCTTGACCTCGACGCCGAAGAGCACCTGCACGAACTCGCCCATCCCAGACCACGTCGCCGGGCAACGATCAGCCTGCCGGAGCAGGTCAGCCCGGACCTGCTGCGCATGATGAACAGCTGGCCGTACACGCCGGCCCTGGTGACGAACCGGCGGCTGGACGTGCTGGCGGCGAACCCGCCGGCCACCGCCCTCCACGAGGGGCTGGACCACGCAGGCAACCTGCTGCGCATGATCTTCCTGGATCCGGGGGCGCACGAGTTCTTCCGCGAGTGGGAGCAGGTCGCCCGCGCCCATGTCGGGCACGTGCGCGCCGAGGCGGGGGCGGACCTGGACGACCCCCACCTGGCCGACCTGGTCGGCGAGCTGTCCCTCAGGAGCGCCGACTTCCGCCGGTTGTGGGCCGGCCACGACGTGTCCCGCGTACCGCACAAGGTCATACTCCTGCGCCACCGCGTGGCCGGAGACCTGACCGTCACGTACGAGACTTTCAACGTCAACAGCGCGCCAGGCCAGCAACTGATCACCCTTCACGCCGATCCCGGCAGCCCTTTGCACACTCTTACCCTGCTCGGCAGGGACCTCGTGAAGGCCGGGCATGAAGACGCGCGCCATGCGGTGGCGCGCAGGTGAGATACCGCGCGTGCTTCAGGAAAGATAAAGCCAATATTTCAATATAAGTCCAAATTATCGTCGAATATCATTTATCGGAGTAGATTCGAGCCAAGTGCGTATCGTTGCCGTCCTGCCGGAAGCCGGCTCTGGCGAAAGGAGCCGATCGTGCCTGACAACGTACTGATCATCCGACTGCACTCGCTCAGCGGCGAGGACATCTCCATGGTCACCGGAGATTTCGACGGAGAGCGGCAGGCGGTGGAGGCGATCGCCAGCGCCCTGGACGAACGGCGCAGCCTGGTGTTGACCCAGGCGGGCTACGACCACGAGACCGAGACGAACGGCGTGGTCGTCAACCTGGCCAACGTGGTGTTGGTACGGGTGTCCACGTCGGACAGCGCCGGCGCCGGGCAGTACCTGTAGAGGCGGCCACTTCGCGCCGGAACGCTACGGGAATCGGACGGAGGACAGGGCCGCGGACAGGGCGTCGAGGGCGGCAGGATAGGCGCGTTCGGACGGTGCCGCGAAGCCGATCAGCAGACCTTGCGGGGAGTCGGCGGCGTCGTGGTGGAGCTCGGTGAGGCCGCGGAGCGCGAGTCCGCGGGCGGCGCAGTGGTCCAGGAGTTCCCGCTCGCTCGGGCCGTCGTCCGGGATGGTGACGAGAGTGTGGAGCCCCGCAGGAACGCCGTGGGCGGCGAGTCCCGGGATCGCGGCGACGCGGTCGAGCAGGAGCGCGCGGCGGCGGGCGTAGCGCAGGCGGGCGGCGCGGATGTGGCGGTCGTACGCGTAGGTGGCGATCAGGTCGGCCAGCACCAGCTGGTTGAGGGTCTCGGTGTACTGGTCGGCTTCCTGCTTGGCCAGCACGACCTCCTGCAGGAGGGCCGGTGGCAGCACCATCCAGGCCAGCCGGAGCGCGGGCCCGAGGGTCTTGGAGGCGGTGCCGCAGTAGACGGTGTGGTCGGGCGCCAGTCCTTGGAGCGCGCCGACGGGCTGGCGGTCGTAGCGGAACTCGCCGTCGTAGTCGTCCTCGACCAGAAGGCCACCGGTGTCGCGGGCCCACGCGTAGAGCGCCTGGCGGCGGCTGGAGTGGAGCGGGACGCCGGTCGGGTAGTGGTGGGCCGGGGTGAGGAACACCGCCGCGGTGCCCGGCACCAGCGCGTCGACGCGGGCGCCGTGGGCGTCGACCGGCAGGGGGACGGTGGTGAGCCCGGCGCGCTGGACGACTTTCCTGAAGTGGTTGTGGCCGGGGTCCTCGACGGCCGCCGTCGTGGCGTGGCGCGCGGCCAGCACGGCGCCGAGCAAGGTCACGCTCTGGTAGTGGCCGGAGGTGATCACGATGTGGTCGGGCGAGGCGATGACGCCGCGCGTGCGGCCGAGGTGGTCGGCGAGCGCACGCCGTAGCTCGATGCCGCCCTGGGGGTCGCCGGACGCGAAGATCTCCGGCGGGGCGCCGGTGAGGATCCGGCGGGTGGAGGCGAGCCAGGCGCGAGTGGGAAAGGCGCTGATGTCAGGCAGGCCGGGGCGCAGGTCGTGGAGGGGCGGTGGTGGCGCGGGTGCGAGCGGCGGGGCGGCCGGGGCGCGCGCCGGCAGCTCGGCCACCGTGGTGGCGGACCCGGGGCGGGTGATCAGGTAGCCCTCCTCGACCAGCTGGTCGTAGGCGGTGGTGACGGTGCCGCGGGAGAGGCCGAGTTCGCGGGCCAGCCCTCGGGTGGAGGGCATCCGGGTCCCCGCGGGCAGGCGTCCCTCTCGGATGGCCTTGCGCAGGGCGGATTCCAGGCCGGCGCGCCGTCCGCCGCCCGCCTCGACACGGAGATACAGGTCGATCCCCGAACTGGCCCAAGAAAGTGGCACAAGACTGGATCTTATCTGTAGTCCGGTCGCCGCTTAGGCTCTGGGCTCGACAGCCCGGGACGCCATGGGCACCGACGTGCCGGGCGAGGACACCGCCTGGAAGGAATGCCCGTCTTGACAGTGATCGCGCACCTCAGCGACACCCACATCGACGACGGTGAGCGCAGCGTCGAACGCACCGCGGCCGTCATGCGCTACCTCGAAGACCTCCCCTACGACCTTGACGCGGTCCTGATCACCGGGGACGTCGCCGACCACGGCCTGCCCGCCGAGTACGAACGCGCCCGGGAGCTGTTCACCTCGCGGCACCCGGTCCTGGTGTGCCCGGGCAACCACGACGACCGCGCCGCGTTCCGCGAGCACCTGCTCCGGCGGCCCGCGTCGGCCGCGCCGATCGACCAGTCACGCCGCGTCGGCGACGCCGTCGTCGCGCTCTGCGACTCCTCGGTGCCGGGCAAGGCCGAGGGTTTCCTGGAGGAGGAGACCCTCACCTGGCTGGAGCGCCTGCTGGCCGGCACCCCGAGGACGGTCCCGGTGCTGATCGGGTTCCATCACCCGCCGGCCCTGCTGCAGGACCCCTTCATCGACGGCATCCGCCAGTTCGGCGCCGAACGGCTGGCAGCGCTCGCCGACCGCCACGACAACATCGTGGCCTTCCTTTCCGGGCACGCGCATACGGCGGCGGCGACCACCTTCGCCGGTCGGCCCCTGCTGGTGGCGCCGGGTGTGGTGTCCACCCTCCGGCTGCCCTGGGAGCCCCACGCCCATCCCCGCGACCACGTCCACCTCGACCAGCCGCCCGCGCTCGCCTTCCACGTCCTCGACGACGAAGGGCGCCTCACCACCCATTACCGCAATGTCGTCTAAGTTGGTGATCTTCGACAACGACGGCGTGCTGGTCGACAGCGAACCCACGGCACACCGGGTGATGTCCGGCTATCTCACCGAGCTGGGGTACCCGACGACCCTGGAGGAGTCCTTGCACCACTTCCTGGGGAACGCGGGCCGCAACGTCCACCAGGTGATCGCCGACCGCTACGGGGGAAGCCTGCCGGAGGACTTCACCGCCCGTTGCCACGAGCGCGTCTTCGCCGCCTTCCGGGAGGGCGTGGCCGCCATGCCGGGCGCGGCCGAGGTGCTCGCGGAGCTGCGCCTGCGCGGCATCCCGTACTGCCTGGCCTCCTCGTCGGACCACGCCTGGATCGACCTCACCCTCGACAGGGCGGGGCTGCGCGACCTCCTTCCCCCGGGGGCCGTCTTCAGCGCGCAGGACGTCGGCGGCGTGGGCAAGCCCGCGCCGGACGTCTTCCTGCACGCGGCGGCGGCGCGCGGCGTCGCCGTCCACGACTGCCTGGTGGTCGAGGACAGCCCCAACGGGGTCCGGGCCGCCCGTGCGGCGGGCATGGACGTGCTCGGATACACGGCGCTGACCCCCGAGCAACAGCTCGTCGACGCCGGTGCGACCGGGTTGATCTCCCGCCTGCCCGAGCTCCTCGACCACCTCTGACGCCGGCGCCGGGCCGGCCCGTAAAGGCCGGGCCGGATCGCCGGAGGCCGGGCCGGTTCCGCGGAGGCGGCCGCGCCCGGCCCGATCAGCCGGCCGCGGCCGTGCTCAGCGCCTTGAGCGTGGCCGCCCCGCCGGGGTCGCGGCCCGTGCTCACCGGCACCAGGGCGACCTCGTCCACCCCGGCCGCCGCGTACGCGGACAGCCGCGCGCCGACCGCGTCCGCGTCGCCGAGCAACGCGACCGCGGCGACCAGCTCATCGGGCACGGCGGCCAGCAGCTCCCGGGGATGGGGCCGGGCGCGCGCGAACGCGACGACGTCGGCGAATCCCGCCTCGGCGAACATCTCGCCGTAGCCGGGAGCGGGCAGGTATCCGACGACGGCCCTGCGGATCCGGTCGACGGCCTCGCGGTCGGGGTTCACGGCGGCGGTGACCCAGGCGGTCACGGACGTGGCCGGGTTCACGGCACGCACCTGGGCGATCAGCCGCTCGGCCGAGGCGGGCGTGACCAGGTTGAGCACCATGCCGTCGGCCATGGCCGCGGTCCGGACGGCCGCAGGCCCGAAGGCCGCGACGGACAGCCGCGACCGCGGGGCAGGCAGCCGGAGCCGGTAACCGCTGCTCGCCACGGACGAGCCCGCGAAGTCGGAGCGCTCGCCGTCCAGCAGCGGCCGCAGTGCCTCGACCGTCTCCCGCAGCGCCGTCGCGGAGCGGGCCCGTAACCGCCCGTGCCATCCCTCCACGACGAGCGGGCTGGAGGTGCCGACGGCGACGTCGACCTGCCGCCCGGTCAGCCCGGCCACCGAGGCCACCCCCATGGCGATCATCATCGGATCCCGTACGGCGACCGCCAGCGGCCCGACGGTGAGTCGGATCCGCGTGGTGGCCAGGCCGACGGCGGTGGCCAGCGCGAAGGCGTCGTAGGTGGCCATCTCCCCGATCCACAGCGACGGGTAGCCCAGCTCGTCCGCGGCCCCGGCCGTCAGCAGGGCCTCCTCCGCGGGCCGGTCCTGCCACAACCCGAGAGACACGCACAACGACGGCGCGGGCGACACCATGGGGGCGGGGGACGGCACGGGCGCGGGGTGAGACGACGGCGAAGGGCTCATACGCGCTCCAGGAGGACGGCCGATCCGGAGCCGGCGGCGCCGCTGACCGCGGCCACGCCGTAGCGGGCGCCCCTGCGGTGGAGTTCGTCGACGCAGGCGGCGATGAGGAGGGCGCCGGTGGCGCCGAAGGCATGGCCCATGGCGATGGTGCCGCCGTTGACGTTGAACCGGTCGTCGCCGACCCCGAGGTCACGCTGGAACTTCAGGCAGAGCGCGGCGAACGCCTCGGCGAACTCGAAGACCTCGACGTCGTCGGCGGACAGCCCGGCATCGGTCAGGACCCGTTCGACAGCGAGCTGTCCGGCGGTGAGCATGGTGACCGGGTCGCCGACAGCGGTGGCGGTGCCTGCGATGCGGGCGAGAGGGTCCAGGTCGAGGCCGGTGCCGACGAGCACCAGGCCCGCAGCGTCGCACAGGCTGGGCGAGGTGCCTCTGGTGTGCGGGTGGCGGACCTCGCCGAGCTCGGGCCGGTGCTCGAGGACGACCGCGTCCTGTTCGGGGGTGCCGGCGAAGGCGGGCTCCATTCCGGCGAAGGAATCGATCGTCAGGCCGGGCCTGACGTGCTCGTCGCGGTCGAGGGCGTTCAGCGGGACGAGGGAGCGGTCGTAACGGCCGGCGGCCCACGCCGAGGCGGCGAGCGTCTGGGTCCGCAGGCCGTACCGGTCGAGCTCCTCGCGCGAGAAGCCCTCGAGGGTGGCGACCGCGTCGGCCGCGACGCCCATGTGGATGGAGCCGACGGGGAGCGACCACAGCGGGCCGCGGTCGGAGAACATCGGCACGCGCGAGACGGACTCCACCCCGCCCGCGACGACGGTACGGCTCGCACCGGAGGCGACGAGCGCGGCCGCGGTGCGCACGGCGTCGATCCCGGAGGTGCAGTAGCGGTTGACGGTCATGCCGGGCGTGTCGAAGCCGGAGGTCAGCGCGGCGGTGCGGGCGAGGTTGCCGCCCTGCTCGGCGTGCTGGGTGGCGCAGCCGACGATCAGGTCGTCGGCGGCGCCGACCCCGGTGCGCTCGCGCAGGGCGGACAGCAGTCCTTCGAGCATGGCCAGCGGCGTGACGTCGGCCAGGCCGCCGCCGGGGCGGGCCTTGCCGCGCGGGGTGCGGACGCAGTCGTAGACGTAGACGCTCATCGCAGCTGCTCCGACCGCACCCAGGTGGCGTGGAAGCCGAGCGGCACCCGCTGGGGCAGCAGCACGCGGGCGAGCGGCCCGTCGGAGATCCTGGAGGCGTCCAGGATCTGCACCTCCGAGCGGCCCTCCCGCTCGTCGGTGACGAAGCTGACCAGGTAGCCGTCGTCCTCGCCGGTCGAGCCGTCGCGCGGGGCGAAGGGGGCCTCGCTGCCGTAGCGGCCTGGGCCGTAGAAGTAGGTCTCCTTGGCGCCGGTGACGTTGTCGTAGCGGACGAGGCCGTCGAACAGGTTGGTCGCGGCGTCGGCCACGGAGACGTTGTAGGCGTACCGCGTGGGGTATCCGGTCGAGCGCGCGTCGATCGAGGGGAACTCGGTGTTGTGGTCGGCGTCCACGTATCCCTCGGAGGTGCTTCCCGTCCGCAGGTCGAAGCGGTAGCGGTACATCCGCGCGTCGAGCTTGAGATAGGAGATCATCCGCGAGAGCGGCGAGCCGTTCCCCGCGGGCGCCGGGCGCGAGACCCGGCAGACGTCCATGACGATCGCGTCGTCCTCTTCCCAGGCGTTGACGACGTGGTAGATGTAGCAGGGCTTGGCCTCGAACCAGCGGATCTCGTGCGCCTGACCGCGCCGCGGGATCACGCCGAAGCGGGAGGGCAGTTCCCTGTTGAAGGTCAGCTTGTAGCGCCCCTGCCGGGCGGCGTCGAGGTCCTGGTAGAGCGGCAGGTCCATGAGGATCGCGTGGTTCCGGGTGATCGCCATGTCGTGCGGCAGCCGGGCCCCCGGCAGGTCGAGCTCCACGCAGTGCTCGACCGTGCCGCCGGGGCCGACCACGCCGTAGCGCAGGTACGGCGGGCGCGGGCCGTAGTCGAACCAGAACAGCTCGCC
The DNA here is from genome assembly GCF_057708945.1 of Nonomuraea sp. bgisy101. Taxonomy (NCBI): domain Bacteria; kingdom Bacillati; phylum Actinomycetota; class Actinomycetes; order Streptosporangiales; family Streptosporangiaceae; genus Nonomuraea; species Nonomuraea sp. bgisy101. Next base: position 433,813 of record NZ_JBYITD010000005.1, on the reverse strand, counting down.
GGTGCGCTCGTCCACCTTGGGGTGGGCCATGAAGTCGCCGTTGAGCGTGTCGAGGAGGGTGTCGGCACCGAGCGTCTCCAACGAGAGCGGATCCAGGCCGTACGGCGTCCCGCACAGGTACCAGGAGGCCAGCACCCTGCCGCGGTGGAAGATCACGTCGGTGTTGGCCGTGTCCTTGAAGGGCAGGCCGCGGGCGTTGCCGAACGGGTTGTCCTTCGGGTTCTCCATGACACCGGTCCAGAGCGAACGCCCGGCGGCGGACTCGGCCTCGAAGGCGCGGGTGCGCACCCAGCGGTTGCGGTAGCGGGCCCGGCCGTTCTCGAAGTGCACGGCGTGGACCATGCCGTCGCCGTCGAACCAGTGGTAGCGCCCCTTCATCGGGAAGCGCGCGTTGGGCCCGTTGCGGAGGTAGACGCCGTTGAGGTCAGCGGGGATCCGCCCGATCACCGTCAGCTCGTCGGCGGTGATCTCGTCCTGGACCGGCGCGTAGACGCCCAGGAGGTACGGGTTCGGCTCGCCCGACTCGTCCACGATCACGACACTTTCGACCATGGCTGGAAGCTACGATAGGCGAAGTCAGGTGTCAATATCCGGACATTGACGGGCTGACTTCTGCTTTCGTAGTGTTGCGGCCATCACACCCCATGGGAGTCGCGATGACGCATTCCACGGACCGGATCGCCCGCTACACCGCCGAGGGCTGGTGGACCGGTGACACGATTGGCAAGCTCCTCAGGACACACGTCGCGACCCGGCCAGGCGCAACGGCGATCGTGGACCCGCTGAACAAGGCGGACCTGCTCGACGGCCCGGCCAAGCGGCTGACGTGGGGACAGCTCGGCGCGGAGGTGGAGCGGGTCGCGGGCGTGCTGCACGCGCGGGGCATCGGTCCCGGCGACGTGGTGGCCGTCCACCTGCCCAACAGCGTCGAGCTGGCGGTGAGCTTCCTCGCGATCGTCCGGCTCGGCGCGACCGTCACGCCCCTTCCCGTGCAGTACCGCGAGTACGAGCTGGCCCAGTTACTGCCCCTGTCCGGCGCCCGGCTGCTGATCACCGGCAGGGAGTCCAGGGCGCCCGAGGGCACCCCAACGCTGTCGTGGCCCGGCGACCTGGAGGGCGTCCGGGGCGCGGCGGCACCCGAGCGCGAGGCCGACCCCGCCGAGCGGGTGACGATCTGCTGGACCTCCGGCACCGAGGCCACCCCGAAGGGCGTGCCGCGCTGCCACTACGACTGGCTCGCGGTCGAGGCGGTCTGCACGGCGGCGCCCGCGCTCACCGCCTCGGACGTGATCCTCAACCCGTTCCCGATGGTCAACATGGCCGGGATCGGCGGCGTGTTCCTGCCGTGGCTGCGGGTCGGCGCGGTGCTCGTCCAGCACCATCCCTTCGACCTGCCCGCCTACCTCGCCCAGATCGCCGAGGAGAACGTCACCTACACCCTGGCCCCGCCCGCGCTGCTCACCATGCTCCTGCACCGGAAGGTCGGGCTCGCCGGATCCCTCACCCGCATCGGCTCGGGCTCGGCGCCGCTGCCGCCGCCGATGGTGCGTGGCTGGCAGGAGGAACACGGCATCGCGATCATCAACTTCTTCGGCTCCAACGAGGGCGTCTGCCTGCTGTCGGACCCCGCCCACATGCCCGACCCCGAGGACCGCGCCCGCTTCTTCCCTCGCCCCGGTGCGCCGGGCGCGCCCGCGCTGCTCGACCGGGTGCGCACCAGGCTGGTCACCCCGGACGGAGCGGAGATCACCGAGCCCGGCGTCCCCGGCGAGCTGCGGCTGAGCGGCCCCACCGTCTTCGCGGGCTACCTGCCGGGCACGGCCACCGCGGACCCGTTCGACGAGGACGGCTACCTCAGGACCGGCGACCTGTTCGAGATCGCCGGCGAGCAGGGGCGATACCTGCGCTACGTCGACCGCGCCAAGGACATCATCATCCGCGGGGGCATGAACATCGCCCCCGCCGAGCTTGAGTCCCTGCTCGCCGGGCACCCGTCCGTCGCCGAGGTGGCCGTCGCCGGATATCCCGACGACGTGCTCGGCGAGAAGGTCTGCGCGGTCGTGGTCCCGAGGGACGAGATCGACCTGGAGTCGGTCGTCGCCTTCCTCAGGGACAAGGGCATCGCCTCCTACAAGCTGCCCGAGCGGCTGGAGATCGTCGAGGCGTTGCCGAGGAATCCGGTCGGCAAGATCCTCAAGAGGGAGCTGAAGCTGTGATCCGCGTCCTGGGCGGCTACCAGACCGATTTCGCCCGCTCCTGGGCCGCCGAGGGGCTGGGCCTGTTCGAGATGCTGCGCGAGGCGTCGCTCGGAGCGCTGGAGGCGGCGGCCGTACCGGCGGAGGACGTGCAGGTCGCGCACGTCGGAAACCTGGCGGGCGAGCTGTTCGCCGGGCAGGCCCACCTGGGCGGCATGGTCGCCTCCCTCGATCCTGCGTGGGCGATGCTGCCCACGTCCCGGCACGAGGCCGCGTGCGCGTCCGGGTCGATGGCGGTCCTGGCCGCCATGGCCGATCTGGAGGCGGGGCGGTACGACGTGGCGCTGGTCGTGGGCGTGGAGCTGATGCGCAACGTCGGCGCCAAGGAGGCGGCCCAGCACCTGGGGTGCGCGGCCTGGGCAGGGCGGGAGGCGCAGGCGGCCGGCTTCCCGTGGCCCGCGCTGTTCGCCGAGATCGCCGACGAGGTGGACGCGCGCCACGGCCTGTCTCACGAGCATCTCGCCAGGATCGCCGAGATCAACCATGGCAACGCCCTGCGCAACCCGCTCGCCCAGGCCCGGTCGTGGACCTTCCCCGACGGCTGTTTCGGGCCGGACGACACCCTCAACCCCGTGGTGGAGGGGCGGTTGCGCAAGTACGACTGCGGGCGGATCACCGACGGCGCCGCGGCGGTCGTCCTCGCCTCCGACCGGTACGGCAGGCCCGGCCCCGTCATCTCCGGCTGGGGACACAGGACCGGGCCGATGCTGCTGAAGGACAAGCTCGCCACGCCGGGCCCCTACCTCTTCCCGCACCTGCGGAGGGCCGCGCTGGACACCTACGAGCGGGCAGGGCTGCGCGGTCCCGAGGACGTCGACCTCATCGAGACGCACGACTGTTTCACCGTCACCGAGTACGTCGCGCTCGACCACCTCGGCCTCACCCCGCCCGGCGAGTCGTGGAGGGCCGTCGAGTCGGGGACGATCGCCTTCGACGGTTCCCTCCCTGTCAACCCGTCGGGCGGCCTCATCGGGCTCGGCCATCCCGTCGGCGCCACCGGCGTGCGCATGCTGCACGACGCCGCCCGCCAGGTCTGCGGCAGCGCGGGCGAGTGCCAGGTGCCGGGCGCGCGCACGGCGCTGACCCTCAACATCGGGGGCAGCTGCACGACGGTGGCGATGTTCGCCGTCACCGCGGGCTGAGCCTCACCGGCTCTCCCCCGCCTCCGATCGCCCGGCGGACGCGCCCGGCCGAGGCCCGTGGGCCCGGCTGTCCCGCAAGGCCGCGGGCAGGCGCCGGCGTCACGCGGTCCCGGCGAGCGGCAGCCGCCGTTCCGGCAGGACCTCGGGCACGACGAAGTGCACCTCGGTACGGCTGATCGCCCGCCCGCACGACCGGCACCGCAGACAGGGCCTGAACGGCTGCCCGCAGGCACGATGGGTGACGCGCAGGTCCGTGTTCGGCGGGCCGGTGTACCACGCCTGCGCCCACTCGACGACGAAGGCGAAGATCCCGAAGAAGTCGAGGCCCTTGCCGGTCAGCCGGTACCTGGGCCGCGCCCCCGGCTCCTCCACGGCGAGCACGCCCAGCTCCGTGAAGCGGCGCAGCCGGTTCGACAACACCGAAGGAGCGACCCCCAGCTCCGACTGGAAATCGGCGAAGCGCCGCATGCCGAGGAAGGCCGCCGCGAGGATCACCGTGCTCCAGCGATCGCCCAGCAGCTCGAACGTGTCGGGCAAGTACGACAGCGGGTCACGCTCGGCCTCGCCGCGGACCGTCCTGCGGTGGTGGCGCGGCACCGTCACCTGGGCGAAGGTCGCCGCGGCCCGCACGGTCTCGGTGTCACGGGCGGTCACCGGCGCCCGGCCGCAGCTCGCGCAGCCCAGCTCGACGTCGGTACGGCTACCGCAGGTTTCGTGCACCAACTCGGGCAGGCTGTGGCGCCGCGGCACCCACCGGCGCTCCCACGACCAGATCTCGACGAGCATCGGCCACAGCTCGATGGCCCGCTCGGTCAGCAGGTACTCGGTGCGCGCGCGGCCCGCCTCGCGGTAGGGCTCCGGCCGGAGGAGCTCGCCCGCGACCAGCTCCTTCAGCCGGTTGGCCAGCACCGACTCCGACATGCCCAGCTGGTCACGCCAGTCCGCGAAGCGCCGGGTGTGCAGGAGGAAGGCCCGCTGCAGGATCAGCAACGTCCACTGGTCGCTGATCGCCAGCAGCGCCTGCCCGATCGCGCTGGGCCGCTCCGCTTCCGACACCCTTCCTGCCCCCGCTCGCCGACCTGCCACTTCGATAACCGAAAGCTATCGGAGCGCCCCGGGACCGCGCACGCCGAGCCAGGCCGGGTCCGACAGCTGGGCCCGACAGCTGGGGCCGGAAAGCCGGGGCTGGACGGCCGGGATAGCTTTCGGGCCCGCTGGGCAGCAGGTGGGCATGGCTGGGATGACAATACGGAGCACCGCGTTCAAGGATTACGGGGAGATCCCGCGCGACCACTCCCGCGCGGCCGGCGACGTCTCTCCCCAGCTCCAGTGGTCGGGCGTGCCTGAGGACACGGCCGAGCTGGCGCTGGTGTGCGACGACCCCGACGCCCCGAGCGGCACCTTCATCCACTGGCTGGTCGCCGGCATTCCACCGGAGACCACGGGGCTGGACGTCGGCGCCGACCTGAAACAGTACGCCGTGGGGCGCAACGACTTCGGCGAGCAGGGGTACGGCGGGCCGCATCCGCCTCCGGGCAGCCGGCACCGCTACTTCTTCCGCGTCTACGCCCTGTCGGCCCAAACGCGCCTGGCGGACGGGTTCGACTTCGAGGAGCTCAACAGGCAGCTCGACGCGAACACTCTGGCGGCCGGCACCCTGGTCGGGACCTACGCTCGGTGACCAGGACGCTGGTGCAGGCCGTCCAGGACGCAGGGGTATGCGACCCGCGCCTGCTGGACGCCGTGCGCGCCACCCCGCGCAAGGGGTTCGTGCCGCCGGAGTTCGCCGCGCGGGCCGAGCGGGACGAGCCGATCCCTATCGGGCACCAGCAGCCGACCTCGCAGCCGACATTGATCGCCCGGATGATCGACGCCCTCCGGCTGTCGGAGACGGACGAGGTCCTGGAGGTCGGGACGGGATACGGCTACCAGACGGCTCTGCTGGCGCGGCTGGCCAGGCAGGTGTACTCCGTCGAGCGCCATGCGGACCTGGCGGCGCGCGCCAGGGCCAACCTCGAGTCGGCGGGCCTGCGCAACACCGAGGTCGTGGTGGGCGACGGCAGCGTGGGCCTGGCGGAGCACGCCCCCTTCGACGCCGTCGTCGTCTCCGCGTCGGCGCGCCGGGTGCCTGCCCCGCTGGCCGCGCAGCTGGCCGAGGGGGGCAGGCTGGTGATGCCGATCCGCACGCACGAGGCCGACATGGTCACCCTGTTCGTCAAGAGGCACGGCCGCCTGGAACGGCAGCGTCTGCTGCTGCCCGCCTGCTTCGTTCCGTTGGTCCAGGCGGGCACCGACCCGTAGCCCCTCAGCTGTCGTTCGCACCCTGCCCGCAGGCCTCGGCGATGGCCTGCGGATCCCAGTAGAACGGACGACATTCCAGCATCCTCCCTCCCCCCGCAGGCCAGAGGCCCGGGGTGAAACCATGGCCTTCCCGACGTGCCGCGGGCAGGGCGGTCCCCCTGCGGCGTGCGGACGCATGGAGGTTGGCCCGATCAGTCGTCCCGCAATTGGCCCTGTCGCAGGTCCTCGTGGTGTCGTTGGATGACTGCCACAAGCAAGATCGCTGTCCTCGCGCACGTCCGGATTCAAGCCTGAGAGGAGCACGATGGGGCTTCGTGACGATCTTCACGCGCGGTTCGGCGAGGTGCCCGACGTGCCGGACCGGTCGGCGGCCGACGTGCTGGCGCCGCTGGCGGGGCGGGCGTCGTGCCGTGACTTCGCCGATCGCCCGGTGGATCCGGGGCTCGTGCGGCTGCTGTGCGCGGTGGCGCTGTCGGCGCCGAGCAAGAGCGACCTCCAGCAGCGCGACATCATCGTCATCGAGGACGAGGCCGTCCGCGCCGCGCTCGACGAGCTGCTGCGGGAGCAACCGTGGATCGCCGCGGCGCCGGCGTTCGTCATGATCTGCGGCAACAACCGCCGCCAGCGGCAGATCCACGGCATGCGCGCTCGCCCCTTCCCCAACGACCACCTCGACGCGTTCTTCAACGCCGCCGTCGACGCGGCGATCGCGTTGGCGGCCTTCGTCACGGCGGCGGAGGCCGTGGGGCTCGGGTGCTGTCCGGTCAGCTCGGTCCGCGATCGGGCCGAGGAGGTCAGCGACCTTCTGGGCCTGCCGGACCACGTCTTTCCCGTCGCGGGCCTGGCGCTCGGGCGTCCGGCGGGTGAAGCCGTGATCAGCCCCCGGCTGCCGCTCTCGGTCACGGTGCACGTCGACCGCTTCGATGACGGCGACCTCGAGGCGCGGATCGGGGACTACGACAAGCGGAGAGCGGCGGCCCAACCGTACGAGACGCAGCGGATGCCGGCCGAGTACGGGCACGACCCCTCGTACGGCTGGTCAGAGGACAAGGCTCGGCAGTATTCGCGGCCGCAGCGTACGGGTTTCGGCGCCTTCGTCCGCGCCAAGGGCTTCGACCTCGGCTGAGGAAGCGTTCGCCCTGGTCGTCCGGCTCCGCGCCGGATCAGGGAACGGCTCCTAGACCAGGATGCGTCTGCGTCTGGCCGCCTGAGGAGGGATCTGAACCTTCGCGAGCTCTCTGAGGGCTCGCAGGGCACCGGTCTGCCTGGCCACGGCGAGAGCCTGGCGGGCCGTCTCGACCGACCGCTCGCGCTCGTGGGCGTCGGCGAAGGCGTGGGCCATGCGAGCCAGGGCGTAGGCGCTGGCGTACGTCATCGGCGCCTTCGGCGGTCCCGCCTCCAGCAGTTCGATCGCGCCCCTGGCCCGGCCCAGATCGACGAGACACCCGACGCACAGCGTGTTGTGGGCCTCGGCGGAACAGTCGAACCGGTAGGGCGTGTCGTCGCCCGGTTCCGCGAGCGACTGGGCTGACTCCTCCAGCCGTCGATGGCACATGTCCAGATCTCCGGCGAGGGCATGGCCCTGCGCTTCGTGGTGCCGGGACAGCGCGTCCATGTGCGGAGGGAGGTCGGCTCGTTCGCGGGCCGCGACGGCCAGGGCGACGAGCTGCCCGGGACTGCCGCCGACGTCGGAAAGACCGCCGCGCTGGGCGAGCGTGTAGGCCTCGAGCAGCGTGTCCGCCGCTTCGCGAGCGTCGTGTATGGCCTCATCCGACCAGGTAAGCGCCCCGCCAGGGTCGCCTGCCTCGTGGTGCATGCGGCTGATCAGCTCCGCGTTCTCCGCGGCGAGCAGGAGGAAGGCGCGCCTGACAGGCGCACTGCTGTCGCGGTGGAACTCCTCGATCCCCGCGAAGACCGGCCGCAGGACGTTGATCAGGTCAGCCGGCCGCAGGTCGGTACGGGTGTAGGCGTCCAGGATCGCCCTGAAGTAGCCGACCGTTCCCTCGTCGGCCCGCTGGGGCTGCTCGATCGCCCGGCCGGTGCGCTCCTCCTCGTCGGCAGTGAACATCCCCGGCATCAGCGGGATGCCCGTCAGGTGGTGCCACAGGGTGGTGCCGGTGGCTTCTCCGACGAACAGTTCCTTCTCGTCCACGCCGAAGGCCCGGCAGAGCAGCTCCGCATACCGCTCGTCGGGCCGGCCCTCTCCGGCCTCCCAGAGCTGGATCATCCAGGCGAGCGTCTCCTGTGCGGGCAGCCGGTCGCGCGACGTCTCGTCCGCCGCGTCGGCCATCCGCTTCCCCAGTTCCCTGCGGCTCCACAGCCGGCCGCGGCGCAAGCTCCGCAGACGGGCGGCCCAGACCGGAACATCGATGTCAACCATTGGCGTATCCCTCACCATCCGAGCGGTCATCGAGAGTTCTTTGCGGTCATTTGCTCCCATTGTCCGCTTTTCGGGCTGGCTCGTCAGCCCCGTTCCGGGTACTCGCGCCAGACCTGCTCACGCGCCCGCGGATCCGGGCCCCACTGCCGGCGAAGGACCATCCTGCGCCGGTCTCAGGCGCCTGCGGGACGGCTCGCGCCCGCGTGGCTGGCGCGGCGCGGGGGATTCCGGCGGAGCGGCCGGGATCGGGCACGTGATCGGCTTACCGCGGGCGAGAGTGACCGGCTTGCCGTGGTGCGTGACCGCGAACGGCTCGCCGTCGATCAGCGTGTAGGTGGCGGTGCCCTCGTCCACCCGCACCCCCAGCCTGCTCCCTCTCATGACGATCGTGAAGCCGAGCCGGGTCAGCCCGTCGGGCAGCCTGGGTGCGAAGGCCAGCCTGCCGTCCCTCCTGCGCATCCCTGCCAGGCCGTTGACCAGAGCGATCCAGCTCCCGGCCAGCGAGGCGATGTGGAGTCCATCGCCGGTGTTGTGCTCCAGATCGTCGAGGTCCATGAGAGCGGCCTCCGCCACGTAGTCGTAGGCCAGCCGCAGGTGCCCCACCTCCGCGGCCAGGACCGCCTGGGCACTGGCCGACAGCGAGGAGTCACGGACGGTGAGCCGTTCGTAGTAGGCGAAGTTGCGGACCTTCTCCTCGGTGGTGAAGGCGTCGCCACGCCTGAACATGGCCAGCACGAGGTCCGCCTGCTTGACCACCTGCTTGCGATACAGGTCGAAGTAGGGAAAGTGCAGCAGCAGCGGATACTGCTCGTCGGTGGTGGCGTCGAAGTCCCACACCTCGTGCCCGGTGAACCCTGCCGCCTGTGGGTGGACGCCGAGCGCCGCGTCGTACGGGATGTGCATCGTCTCCGCCGCGTCCCGCCACCCGGCCATCTCCTCGGCGTCGATGCCCAGCTCTCTGGCGCGTTCCGGATGGCGGCGCGCGGCCTCGGCGGCGGCGTGCAGGTTCTGCTGGGCCATCAGGTTGGTGTAGACGTTGTCGTCGGCGATGGCGCTGTACTCGTCGGGACCGGTGACCCCGTCGATGTGGAAGCGGCCCTGCGCGTCGTGGTGCCCCAGGGAACGCCACAGCCGAGCGGTCTGCGTCAGCAGGTCCAGCCCGACCCCCCGCTCGAAGGCCTCGTCACCGGTGGAGTCGACGTAGCGGATGACCGCGTCGGCGATGTCGGCGTTGACGTGGAAGGCGGCGGTGCCGGCAGGCCAGTAGCCTGAGCACTCCTCGCCCGCGATCGTCCGCCACGGGAAGGCCGCCCCTCTCAGGTTCAGCTGGCTCGCCCGCTCCATCGCCAGGGGCAGCGTGGAGTGCCGCCAGCGCAGGGCGTGCGCGGCGGCGGCCGGCACGACCTGCGTGAGCAGGGGCAGCACATACGACTCGGTGTCCCAGAAGCTGTGGCCGTCGTATCCGGGCCCGGTCAGGCCTTTGGCCGGGATCGCCCTGCCCTCGGCCCTGGCGCCCGCCTGCAGCACGTGGAACAGCGCGAAGCGCACCGCCTGCTGGATCTCGCTGTCGCCCTCGACCTGCACATCCGCGTGCTCCCAGAACGTGTCCAGGTAGGCGCGCTGCTCCGCCAGCAGGCCGTCCCATCCCGTCTGGACCGCGCCGGTGAGGGCGGCGGCCGCCTGGTCGCGCACCGCGGGCTGCGAGCGGGACCCCGACCATCCGTAGCCCACGAACTTGATCACCCGTAGCCGCTGCCCCGGCTGGAGAGACGCCGTGATCGTGACCCGCCCGAGATTGGGCAGGCTCTCGGCGCTCACATGGACGCCGTCGGGCCCTTCGACGACATGGTTCATCCCGACGGCGACACACAGGCCGCTGCGCCGGGTACGGTGCACGAGTCCCGCGCGGGCCTCCTTCGCCGCGTGCTCCAGCGGCACCAGCGGGGCCTCCAGCGCGGCGGCGACCCGGGGATCGCCGTCGGGAGACGGAAGCGGCTCGTTCGCGACCAGCTCCGACTGCACCACCAGGCGTACGGGTCCGGCCAGCGACTCCACCTCGTAGCAGATCGCCGCGACGGAGCGCTGCGTGAAGGACACGAGCCTGGTCGTGGAGACGCGCACCACGTCGTCGGCGGGAGAGGCCCATTCGGCGTGGCGGCGGAGCACCCCGTCGCGCAGATCGAGCAGGAGCTCGTGGGAGTGCAGTTCGCCGTAGCGGAGGTCGAAAGGCTCGTCGTCGACGAGCAGGCGGATCAGCTTGCCGTTCGTCACGTTGATGAGTGTCTGGCCGGACTGCGGGTAGCCGTAGCCCGCCTCCGCGTACGGCAGGGGCCGCAGCTCGTAGACGCCGTTCAGATAGGAGCCGGGAAGGCCGTGCGGCTCCCCCTCCTCAAGGTTCCCCCGCCAGCCGATGTGGCCGTTGGACAGGGCGAAGAGCGACTCGTACTCGGCCAGAACGGCGAGGTCGAGGTGGGTGGCGCGCAGGCACCACGGCTCGCTGGGGAAGGCCGGATGGCTGATCACGACTGGCCCTGGAGCTCGGCCAGATCCGTCACCACGACGTCGGCTCCGTGCGCCGTGAGCTCGGCGGCCTGTCCCACCCGGTCGACGCCGACCACGAACCCGAAGCCGCCGGCGCGCCCCGCCGCCACTCCGGCCAGGGCGTCCTCGAACACCGCGCACTGGCCGGGGGCCATCGCGAGGGCTCGCGCGGCGGCGAAATACATGTCGGGCTCGGGCTTGCCCGCCAGCCGGTCGCGCTGCGCGGTGAGGCCGTCGACGCGCACCTCGAACAGATCCTCGATGCCGGCCGCGACGAGCACGTCGCGGCAGTTCGCGCTGGAGGAGACAACGGCGCGACGCAACCCCGCGTCCCGTGCCGTCCGGACGTAGCGCACCGAACCGTCGTAGGCCTGCACGCCGTCGTCCCGCATCCGCCGCAGCACGATCTCGTTCTTGCGGTTGCTCAGCCCCTCCACGGTCTCCGCGCCGGGCCGATCGTCGGGCTTGCCCTCCGGCAGGACGATGCCGCGTGAGGCGAGGAAGGACCGTGTGCCGTCGGCACGGGGCTTGCCGTCCACGTAGGTGTCGTAGTCGCCGACCGGATCGAACGGGACGTACGGCTCGCCGTACGACCTGGCTCGCTCCCGCAGGTAGACGTCGAACATCTCCTTCCACGCGGCGGCGTGCACCTTCGCCGTCTGGGTGAGCACGCCGTCCAGATCGAACAGGCACGCGCGGATCCCATCGGGCAATCCCAGGTCGGTTGCCTTCATGTCATCCCCCACCGAAGGTCGCTTCACTGGAAGACGTGCCCGGCCGGACGCAACGGTCCACCTGGGAGATCCGTGGTCCTGGTAAAGGAAGGGCACGGACTCGGCCGGGGCGCCTTCCGGTGCCGCGCCGCCTGGCGCGTGGAAACGGTTCGGCCGTCCCTCTCAGCCTCGCCGCGCCCACCCGGCCCGCAGGATCACAGCGGCTGGTCGAGGCCGGGGGCGAACTGGTCCAGCGCGACCTGCCTGCCCGCCGCGATCTCCTCGGCGGTGGCGGTGCCCGACTTCTCGATCACCGACGTCCAGGCCAGCACCGACTCCTTGGAGTAGCGCTGCGCCTCCTCGGAGTTGGCCGCCTCGACCGGGTCTGCGGCCGTTTCGCCGCGCAGGAACAGATCCAGGCCCAGCACGGCGCCGTCCCAGCCGGGGCCGACGTAGAAGGCTCCCGCGCCGCTGACCGCCATCGCGATCGGGACGGTGTGCTCGAACTCGAAGTCGGTGCGCTCGTCGCCGTCCGCGCGCAGCCTCACCTCCACGAGGCTGCTCGCGTCCCCGAAGGTGGCCCTGAAGCGGTGCGGCGGGTCGCACTCGAGGATCTCGCCGCCGGCGTTGCCTTCGAGCTGGAACCTCCCCCCGACGCGCAGGTCGCCGCTGATGGGCATGAGCCAGCGCTTGATGCGGTCGGGGTCGGTGAGCGCGTCCCAGACGTCCTCCACCGACGCCTGGTAGGTGCGCCCCATGACGACGGTCACGCTCTCGTCGTCGCGCCTGACGCCGCGGCTCGTGGCGTTGATCTGGGCCAGGATGTCGATCATTTCGCTCTCTTCTCTTCGGTGGCCTTACGGCGTTCGCGCTTGCCCCTGGCGAGCTCGGTCGCCAGGGCGTCGAGGTGGTGGTTCCAGAAGCGGCGGAACTGTTCCAGCCAGATGTCGATCTCCTGCAGGGGTGCGGCGTTGACGACGTACAGCCGCCGCACGCCCTCGGCGCGCACGCTGGCGAACCCGGAGTCGCGCAGCACGCGCAGGTGCTGGGAGACGGCCGGCTGGGAGATGCCGAACTCCGCCTGAATGGCGGTGGTGAGCGAACCTGAGGTCTGCTCCCCGTCGACCAGCAGCTCCAGGATGCGGCGACGTACGGGGTCACCGAGAACGTCGAAGGCGTGCATGCGGGAGACTATGCCAGGCACGGCTTATATAAGTCAACTCTTATATACTGAGATATGGTGGCGCTCCCATGAACGTCATCCTGCTCATCGCGCTCCTCCTCCTGATGCTCGCCTGGCCCGTGCCCGCGCTGGCCGCCTTGGCGCTGGTCGTGCCGGCCGCCCTCGGCCTGTCCCGCCGCGCCGGCCGGACGGCGGTGCGAGACAGGACGAGGGCGCTGCGGGCGGGATGGCTGCTCACCGCCGCGTCGGCGTGCGCGGCGATCGCCGCCTACGGCTACGGCCTCAGGACGACCACCTTCGGGGCGTGGACCGACCCCGACGACCGGTGCGGGCTGGCCCGACCCGACCTGTACGGCTACGGCCATCGCGGCCCAGACGGCGGATCGCACAGCATGTGGCCCCTGCACGACACCACGTGCGGCCCCGACCTGGTGCCCGGCTTCGTCAATCCCGTGGTGGCCGGATCGGCGACGCTGTTCGCGGCGCTCATGGTGATCATGACGGTGGCGACAGTGGCGAAGGCCAGGTCCCGCCGCCGCGCGTCGCAGGATTGACCCCGGTCGTCCCCTGCCGCCCGCACGGTGTCATCACGGCCGGCGGTACCGCCCGAGACCGTACTTTCGGCCGGTTCTGCCGGCAGGAGGCGATCACCTAGCCTGAGCCGCATGCAGCTTCGGGGGTGGCCGGCCGATGTCGTGCTCGGCGCCGTGTTCGCGGCGGCGCTCGCCTTCCAGGCGTCCCGGATCGCGGAAAGCTGGGGTCCCGGTTACTGGCAATTCGGCTGCGCCGCCGGAGCGGTGGTGTGCGTGATCGCGCTGGGCCGCAGGCGCGACCGGGCCTGGGCGGCCGTCGCCGGCCTGGCCGTCGCGGGGGCGGCCGTCCTGGCCGGCCTGTTCGCCCATCTGCCGGCCGAGCCAGGCCCGGCCATGGCGCTGGGCCTGTCCGTGCTCGTCGGCTCCACCACCAGAGCGCTTCCCGCCCCGCCGGCCTGCGCCCTCGCCGCCGGAGGGCTCGCGGTGGTCATCGGCGGCCCGCTCACGTCCGACACGTCCTCGGCCGGCCTCCCCCCGGTGACCGCGCTGAGTGGCGCAGTCCTGCTCGCCGGCCTTTCGGCCGGGCTGTGCCTGCGGCTGCTCGCCGCCCGCCGCCGTGCCGCCGCCGAGAGGGTACGCCGCGACGAGCGCCTGCAACTGGCCAGGGAGCTGCACGACGTCGTCGCGCACCACGTCACCGGCATCGTGCTCCAGTCCCAGGCCGCCAGGCTCCTGGCCCGCAAGCAGGCGGAGCGGCTGGACGACTCCCTGGCGGGCATCGAGGCAGCGGGCTCCGACGCGCTGGCCGCCATGCGCCGCCTCGTCGGCCTGCTGCGCGACGCCGACGACGCGGCCCTTGCCACGCTCGGCGCCGAACGGCTCAGCGACCTGGTCACCCGCTTCGAGGGGCCGGCCGTACGCCTGCGGCTGCCCGGCGACGAGGACACGTCGGGGTGGCCGCCCGAAGTGAGCAGCACCGTCTACCGGGTCGTTCAGGAGTCGCTGACCAACATCTCCCGGCACGCCCCTCACGCGCGCTCCGTCATGGTCGACGTCTCCAGGGACGGCGACGCGGTCGTCGTCGAGGTCGTCGACGACGCCCCGCCGGCACCGGCCCTGCACCACCGCCGGGCCGGGTACGGCCTGGTGGGGATGCGCGAACGCCTCGAGGCCCTGGGAGGCACGCTGTCCGCGGGCCCGCGCCACGGGGCCGGCTGGTCGGTGCTCGCCACCCTGCCCGTCCCCGCGTGGGAGCGCCGATGACCATCAGGGTGCTGCTCGCCGACGACCAGGCGATGGTCCGCGCCAGCCTCCGGGTCATCCTCGAGGACCAGCCCGACATCGAGGTGGTGGGCGAGGCCGCGGACGGCGCCGATGCGGTCACTCTGGCGCGCAGGCTACGGCCGGACGTGTGCCTCGTGGACATCCGGATGCCTCGCCTCGACGGCATCGACGTCACCCGCGCTCTGGCCGGCCCCGGTGTCTCCTCCCCGCTCCGCGTGATCGTGGTCACGACCTTCGACCTCGACGAGTACGTCTACGGCGCGCTGCACGGCGGCGCGGTCGGCTTCGTCCTGAAGGACGCGGGCCCTGGCCTGCTCGTCGAGGCCGTGCGGGCCGCCAACGCCGGGGACGCCCTGATCTCGCCCTCGGTCACCCTGCGCCTGCTGCGTCACTTGAGGTCCGCCGGCGCTCCGGCCGCCCGCGAGCCCGCCAGTCCGTTGTCCGAACGGGAGGCCGAAGTCGTCATGGCCGTCGCCAGAGGCCGCACCAACCAGGAGATCGCCGCCGAGTTGTTCATTTCCCTGAGCACGGTCAAGGGCCACATCTCCGGCATCCAGACCAAGCTCCGGGTGCGCAACCGGGTCGAGATCACCGCCTGGGCCTGGGCGAACCGCATGATGGACGCCACCTAGAGGCGCCTTCGCCACCCGCCTCTCGGCACCCCCCTCGACGCCGGCGCCCGCCGCGCGGGCCGTCCGGGGATCGCGCCCTGCTCAGAACCAGTACCGCCGGCCGCCGACCGGACGTCCGACCGCGCCCAGCAACAGCAGCACGAGGCCGATGACAAGGAGAATGGCGCCGATCGTGTACAGGATCGAAATGCCGAGCAGCCACCCGAGCACCACCAGTATCACACCGAGGATGATCATGACATCCTCCTTGGAAGACGTGAGTCCCCTGCCACGCGGTCGCGTGACAACCGTAATATTCCCTGGCAAGGGCACACGAATCGTTCAAACGGCGTCGCCCTCAGGATGCGCGATCGCGGGCCCGTGTCCGCGTAGCGGCGTGGCCTCGACCGGCGTCACGGCCTGCTCGAGCCGCTGCGGCGCCGCCCCCTTCGGTCATCGGCAGCGGCGGTGGATCTCGTCCACCCGTTCGGTGATCCCGCTCCGGTCGAGGTGTTCCAGCAGTGGCACCGCGACCCTTCGGCTGGTGTCGAGGGCGCGCCTGGCCTGGCTGACCGTGAAAGGCTGCGGCAGCCGCCTCAGCAGCTCCGCCGCCCCGCTGTCCGCGCCGGGCAGCAGCACCACACCTTCGGTCACGCGCAGCAGGCTCCCCGCCCGTACCGCCGCCGCCAGCTCCCTTGTGCCCAGCCCCAGCTGGGCCAGCCGCGACGTCTCCGGCGCCTGGTAGGGGTGCGCCGACAGCTCGGCCCTCAGCCGCGCGACGGCCCGGGCCACCGGCACGGGCAGGCCGGAAGTCCGCCCGGAAGGCTCGGCGAGGACGCGACCCTCGGCGACTGTGAGCGGCGGGCGCACCAGCGCGACGACCAGCCGCCGGTCGGGCAGGCCGAGCTCGTGCCTGGCCGCCTCGACCGGCATGCCGGGCTCCAGCGGATGCTCCACCGCGTACCGCCGGGCCACCTCGGCCAGCCGCCTGGCCAGCCGCGCCCAGTGCTCGGGGTCGGCGTACCAGTCGCCGCAGACCGGGTGCCCTCCTGTAGCCCCGGCCATCGCGATCAGGTCGGCGGCGCGCAGCAGCCGATGGGTGCGCAGGACGGAGGTCGCGTCGGGCGTGGCCGACTCCAGCCGCGCCGCGCGCGCCCGCGCCGCCCCCCGGCGGCCGAGCTCCGGCGGCCGCACGTCGAGCACGCTCGCCCCCGCCAGCACCCGAACCTCGGCCCTGTCGCGGCCCGGGTCGCGCAACAGCAGCACGTCCCCGAGGTGGAGCGGGAGCGGGACGGCCAGGCGCAGCCGCACGACGTGCCCGCCGAGCGGCCGCACCTCGCACGCCACCGCCGCCGACCCGATGTGCGCGGTGAGCCGCCTGGGCAGGTGCCGCTCACCCTGTCCGCGGCCGGGACCCACGAGGGCTCCGACAGGTGAGATCCGGACGTCGACCAGGTCGGTGAACGTCCATCGGCCGGGTGTGACCAGCGCCCCGCCTCGCTCGGGGAGGCCGCGGCCCTTCAGGTTCACCGCCACCCTGGCGAGGCCGGTCACCGAGGCGAGCGGCTCCTTGAGGGACTCCAGCGCCCGGACCCGCACCGGCTCGCCGCCGAGCGCCAGCTCGTCGCCCACCGAGATCGTGCCCCCGGCCAGGGTCCCGGTCACGACCGTGCCACTGCCCGTCACGGTGAACACGCGGTCGATCCACAGCCGGACCGGCGCCCCTGGATCGGGCGCGGGCAGCCCGGCGACCAGCCGCTCCAGGGCCTCCCGCAGCTCGCCGAGCCCCTGGCCGGTGCGTCCGCTCACCCCCACCGCCTCGACGCGACCCGGCCCCGCCACCCCACCGGCCCCGTCCAGACCCGCGCCATCCAAGCCCGCCGCACCGCCCGCGTCCAGGCCCGCGCCACCGAGGCCGGCGGCGGCCATGCGGGTCCGTGCCTGCTCGATCGCCGGGGCCGGGTCGGCGAGGTCGGCGCGTGTCACCGCGAGCAGGCAGTGCCGTACGCCGAGGGCCTCGAGTGCCACCAGGTGCTCCTCGGACTGCGGCATCCAGCCCTCGTCGGCGGCCACCACGAACATGACGGCCGGCACCGGGCCCACCCCGGCCAGCATCGTGCCGAGAAACCGCTCGTGGCCCGGCACGTCCACGAAGGCGAGGCGCCGCCCCGAGGGGAGGGTCGTCCAGGCGTAGCCGAGCTCGATCGTCAGCCCCCGCCGCCGCTCCTCCTCCAGCCGGTCGGGCTCCATCCCGGTGAGCGCCCGCACGAGCGTGGACTTGCCGTGGTCGACGTGACCCGCCGTGGCGACGACGTCCATCAGCCGCTCACCTCGAGGATCGCGCGGGCCACATCGCCGTCACGGTCGCCGGCGACGGTACGGAGGTCGAGCAGCAGTCTCCCGCCCTCGATCCGGCCGACGACGGGGGGATCGCCGGTTCGCAGCGGTACAGCGAACCACTCGGGCAGGCTCACGGCGGCGCTCGCCAGCGTGACGCCCGGCGCTCCCCCGCCCCCGACGGCGGCCCTGCTCGGCACGGCTCGCGCCTCGATCCCCGCGCCGGCCAGCTTGTCGGCGAGCGCCTCCGCCCGGTCGGCGAGCGCCGCGGGATCGGCGTGCAGCGCCTGGCGGACCGGGACGGCGGGGCCCCGGAGTGTCGCCTCCAGCGCCGCCAGCGTCAGCTTGTCGACCCGCAGCGCGCGGGCCAGCGGGTGCCGCCTGCACCGTTCGACCAGGTCACGGCGGCCGAGCAGGAGCCCCGCCTGCGGTCCGCCCAGCAGCTTGTCGCCGCTGGCGGTCACGAGATCCGCCCCCGCCTGGAGCACGGTCGTCGCGTCGGGCTCGGCGGGCAGCAGCGGCTCGCGGGCGAGCAGGCCCGAACCGATGTCGGCCACGACGGGCACGCCCAGCCCGGTCAGCTCCGCCACCTCGGCGGCGCCGGTGAAACCTTCGACACGGAAGTTCGACGGGTGCACCTTGAGCACGCATCCGGTCTCCGGCCCCACGGCCGCCGCGTAGTCGCCGCACGAGGTGCGGTTGGTGGTGCCGACCTCGCGCAGCCGCGCCCCTGTGGAGACGAGCAGGTCGGGAATGCGGAATCCGTCGCCGATCTCCACCAGCTCGCCGCGGCTGATCACGATCTCCCGCCCTGCGGCGAGCACGGTGGCCACCAGGACGAGCGCGGCGGCGTTGTTGTTGACGACGTGCACGTCCTCGGCGGCAGGGACGGCGCGCGCGAGAGCCTCCATCGCGCCCCGCCCGCGGCGGGCCCTGGCCCCGGTCTCCAGGTCGAACTCCACGTCGGCGGCACCGGCCGCGGCCGCCATCGCCTCGACCGCGGCGGGCGACAGCGGCGCCCTGCCGAGGTTGGTGTGGATCAGCACGCCGGTCGCGTTGATCACCGCGCGCAGGCTGGCGGCCTGCGCGGGAAGCGCCGCGAGGGCCGCGTCCGCGACCTGCTCGGGGGCGATCTCGCCGAGCCGGGCCCGCTGCTGGGCCCGCACCACCGCGTCCTTGACGACCGACCAGCCCAGCCGCCCGCCCTCCGCGACCAGCCGCGGATCGGCGAGCACGGCGTCGGTGCGCGGCACGTGCCTTCGTGGGTCCACTCTTCGAAAATAGAACGGAGGCGGACGGGAATCGAACCCGCCAGGCCGAGGACCTCGGCCTCGTCGGTTTTGAAGACCGCGGGGGCCACCAGGCGCCCTCACGCCTCCAAGCAAGAACCTACCCCGCGGCGGGGCGGTGACCGCGGCGGCACACGCCGTCACCGTCCATCGGCGGCTCCGTCGTCGAGGCGCCGCCTCTGGGGCACGACCGTGTACTTCGGGTCAGCTGCCGATGCCCTGCCCGCTTCCAGGATGCCGAAGCGGGTGCACAGGGCGCCGGCCGTAAGGGCGAGGCCGGACAGCACGCTGAGCGTACGGCCGCGCCCGGCGGCCGCGGCGAACAGCCCGCCGCAGACCGTCAGCGCGCGGGCCGAGCGCATCAGGCGGCCCGCCCTCCCCAGCCGGTACGGCTCGCCCGCCGGCCCCAGCCTGCGCTCCATCACCGCGGCCGCGGCGGTCTCCATGACGGCCCCGAGCATCGCCACCGCACGGGCGGGCCGCTGCTCCGCGCGGGGCGCCGCCAGCATGCCCAGCGCCCCCGCGCCGGCCAGCGCGCTCCCGGCGAACAGGAACGGCAGCTCCCTGTACGCCTCGTGCCAGGCGGGCACGGCGGTGTCGGCGACCAGGACGGCGGTGTAGGTGGCGGTCAGCGGACCCGTCACTCCCGTGGCGAGGGCCGCGGCGTCGCCCACGAGGGGCAGGACCCCCGTCAACTCGGACGAGGCGGCGACCGCCGACAGCCCTCCCTGGGCGGCCAGGATCCAGGAGCCCACGCTCATCGGCGAGGTCGGCTTGAACACACGCAACATGTTGAGGAACCGTTCGGGCCTGCCCAGCTCGGCCGCCAGGAGGCCGGAACCGGTGATCGCCCCGAGTGCCGCCGCGAGCCGGGCGGTGCGCGCGAGCCGGTGGTGCCCGGTGAACCCCGCCATCACGGCCATCACCGACGAGGCACCGGACAGACCGCCCAGGTAGAGATAGGTGGGCATGTGTGGTTCATGCCAGATCGGAGGCTTAATCACCGGCCGGCCGTAGTACGACCGGAACTCGGCCTCCTGCACCATCGCCCGCTCCCGCGTCACCGTCGGCCCCCGTTGGGGGACGCCGCGAAGGCCACTGCCACCACCCCTGCCAAGGACAGCGCCGCAGCCCCCGCCCAGCGCCACATGGACGGCAGGTCGCGGGTGGTCACCACGGGATCCGGCGGCAGGCCGTACACCTCCGGCTCGTCCAGCAGCAGGAAAAACGCCCCCGCGCCGCCCACCCCGTCGTCGGGGCTCTCGCCGTACAGCCGGGCCTCGGTGCGTCCCTCGGCGTGCAGCCGCTCCAGCCTGCCCTCGGCCCGCTCCCGGAGCTCGTCGAGCGGGCCGAACTGGATCGAGTCGGTCGGGCACGCCTTGGCGCACGCCGGTTCGAGGCCCCCGCGCTGCCGGTCGTAGCACATCGTGCACTTCCAGGCCCGCCCGTCGTCCTCTCTGCGGTCGATCACGCCGAACGGGCAGGCAGGCACGCAGTAGCCGCAGCCGTTGCAGATGTCCTCCTGCACCACCACCGTGCCGAACTCGGTCCTGAACAGCGCGCCGGTCGGGCACACGTCCAGGCAGGCGGCGTGGGTGCAGTGCTTGCACACGTCCGACGACATCAGCCAGCGGTCCACGCCGCCGTCGTCCACGCCGCTGTCGTCCCCGCCGCCGTTCGTCCGCACGGGGCGCGACTGCTCGATGAAGGCCACGTGGCGCCAGGTGCTCGCCCCGAGCCGCCCGGTGTTGTCGTAGGAGGTCGCCTCGAACACGAACCCGTCGTCGGGCAGCTGGTTCCACTCCTTGCAGGCCACCTCGCAGGCCTTGCAGCCGATACAGACGCTCGTGTCGGTGAAGAACCCCATCCGCTCAGCCACCATCGCGGTAGACCTCCAGCAGGTCGAGCATCGCCCGGCCCCTCGGCCGCCTTCCGGGCAGCACGTCGCAGGTCACGGCCTTGCCCTCCTGGATGTAGACGTTCGGGTCGAGCACCAGCGGCAGCAGGTCGTTGGTGACGTCGCCGGTCACCAGGCCGCCGCCGCCCCACCCCCAGTGGTAGGGCATGCCGATCTGGTGGACAGTCCTGCCCTGGATCCGCAGCGGCCGGACCCGGCCGGTGACCAGCACCCTGGCCTCGATCACGGTACGGCTGGTCACGATCGTGGCCCAGTCGCCGTTGACCAGCCCGAGCTCGGCGGCGAGCTGCGGGGACACCTCACAGAACAGCGCGGGCTGCAGCTCGGCGAGGTAGGCCAGCGGCCGGCTCATGGCGCCCGCCGTGTGGTGCTCGGTGAGCCGGTAGGTGGTCAGCACGTACGGATAGCGGGGCGACTCCGGCGGGTTGTAGGGGCTTTCCGGACGCGCGTAGATCCGGCGCGCGGGGTTGGCCCGCTGGCCGTACAGCGGGTTGGCGACCGGCGACTCGTGCGGCTCGTAGTGGGTGGGCAGCGGTCCGTCGGCCAGGCCCGCCGGCACGTACAGCCAGCCCTTCCCGTCGGACTGCATGACGAACGGGTCGGTCCCGGCCAGCGCGGCCTCGGCCCTGGCGCCCTCGGGCGGCACGTAGTCAGGCGGCTTGTTCCGCTCGAAGTCGGGCACGTCGTGCCCGGTCCACTCGCCGCGCTCCGCGTCCCACCACACGTACGCCTTGCGCTCGCTCCACGGGCGGCCTTGCGGATCGGCGGAGGCGCGGTTGTAGAGGATCCGCCGGTTGGCCGGCCAGGCCCAGCCCCATTCGGGTGCCACGGGCGTCTGTTCCCGGCCCGGCCTGCGCCGGGCGGCCTGGTTGACCTCGTCGGCGTAGACGCCGCAGTAGATCCAGCAGCCGCACGCGGTCGACCCGTCGGGCCTGAGCTGGCTGAAGGACGACAGCGCCCTGCCGTCGGGGCCGACGCCGTTGATCTCGCGCAGCACGGCCGCCGCCGAGGGGTCCCTGTGCTCGCCGACCTCGGGGTAGTCCCACGTCAGCTCGCGCACCGGCCGGTCGATCTCGTCCCCGGTCAGCCGCTCCCTGACGAGTCTGCCGAGGTGATAGTAGAACCACAGGTCGCTGCGGCAGTCGCCGGGCGGGTCGAGCGCCTTCTCCCTCCACTGCAGGAGCCGCTGCGTGTTGGTGAAGGTGCCCTCCTTCTCCACGTGGCTCGCGGCCGGGAGGAAGAACACCTCGGTGCCGATGCCCTCGGTGCGCATCTCGCCGGTCTCGAGTTCCGGACCGTCCTTCCAGAACGTGGCCGTCTCCACCAACGTCAGGTCGCGCACCACCAGCCAGTCGAGGTTGGCCAGGCCGAGCCGCTGGGCGCGGCCGCCGGAGGAGCCGACCGCGGGGTTCTCCCCCACCACGAAGAAGCCCTTCACCGTCCCGTCGATCTGGCCCATCACGGTGGTGTAGTGGCTGTGGTCGCCGGTCAGGCGCGGCAGGTGGTCGAAGCAGAAGTCGTTCTCCTCGGTGGCCGCCTCTCCCCACCAGGCCTTGAGCAGGCTCACCATGTAGGAGCGCCGGTTGCCCCAGAAGCCGGTGTCGCCGCCCTCGCGCTCCAGGTAGTCGTCCAGAGCTTCGTGCCGGTGGGCGTGGGGCATGGCCAGGTAGCCCGGCAGGATGTTGAACAGCGTCGGGATGTCGGTCGAGCCCTGGATGCTCGCGTGTCCCCGCAGCGCCAGGATGCCGCCGCCGGGACGGCCCACGTTCCCCAGCAGCAGTTGGAGGATGGCCGCGGTCCTGATGTACTGCGCGCCGACCGTGTGCTGCGTCCAGCCGACGGAGTACACCCATGCCGTGGTGCGTTCCCTGCCGGAGTTGGCGGTGATCGCGTCGGCGAGTTCGGCGAAGTCCTCCGGCGAGATGCCGCACAGCTGCTCCACCATCTCCGGGGTGTAACGGGCGAAATGCCGCTTCAGGACCCGGTAGACGCAGCGCGGGTGGCGCAGCGTCGGGTCCGTCGGCGGGCTGGGGTGCGCGGCGGCGCCGCTGGAGCCGTAGCGGTCGGCCCCCGCGGCCCTCGCGTGGTGCAGTCCGCCCTCCAGGGTCTCGCCCGGCGCGTGCTCGCCCGTGCCCTCGTACGACCAGCTCGCCGGGTCGTACGAGCGCGTCTCGGGATCGAAGCCGGAGAACAGCCCGTCGAGATCCTCGGTGTCCTGGAAGTCCTCGGACACGAGGGTGGCGGCGTTGGTGTAGGCCAGCACGTACTCGCGGAAGTCGAGCTCGTTGCCGAGGACGTGGTTGATCAGGGCGCCGAGCAGCACGATGTCGCTACCCGCGCGGATCGGCAGGTGGCGGTCGGCCAGCGCGCTGGTCCGGGTGAAGCGCGGATCCACGTGGAAGACCTTCGCCCCCCGTGCCTTGGCCTCCACCACCCACTGGAAGCCCACAGGGTGGCATTCGGCCATGTTGGAGCCCTGGATGACGATGCAGTCCGCACCCGCCAGGTCCTGCTGGAAGGTGGTCGCGCCGCCACGCCCGAAGCTGGTCCCCAGACCGGGGACGGTGGAGGAGTGTCAAATGCGCGCCTGGTTCTCCACCTGGATCGCGCCGAGGGCGGTGTAGAGCTTCTTCATCAGGTAGTTCTCTTCGTTGTCGAGCGTCGCCCCGCCCAGACCGGCGATGCCCAGCGTGCGGCGCACGACCTTGCCCTCAGAGGTCTGCTGCCAGGTCTCCCGTCGCGTCCTCAGCACCCGCTCGGCGATCATCTCCATCGCGGTGCCGAGATCCAGCCGCTCCCACTGCGTGCCGTACGGCCTGCGGTACAGCACGTGGGTCTGGCGGCCCGGATGGGTGACGAGCTGCTTGCTGGCCGAGCCCTTGGGGCACAGCCGCCCACGCGAGATGGGCGAGTCGGGGTCGCCCTCGATCTGGCTGACGCGGCCGTCCTTGACGTAGACGAGCTGGCCGCAGCCCACCGCGCAGTACGGGCAGATCGAGCGGGCGACCGTGTCCGCCTCCTCGGTGCGCGGCCTCAGAGCGTCGGTCCGCGCCGAGCGCACGGCATCGCTCCTACCGTCCTCTCCCTTGAGTTGCCGGAGCACCGGCCACCGAGAGAGCCATCCCCGACCTGCCACAATGCGAATCCTGCCCTGATCCGTCCGGCCTAACCGCCCAGCGCCGCCTGCCGCGGCCTGCGTTCTCGGCGAGGGCCCTCGTGGGAGCCGCTCGGCCGGCTCGTCGAACACCTTGTCGACGGACGGGAGGGCAGGTCGTGAGGGTGTGTAGCATGAGGCGCATGTATCGAGGTGTTGGCTCCCTGAAGCTCCGCCGTCGCGCCTGACGGCGCGGCACTGAGCTCTCTTCTCGTGTGTCCGCCGTCCCGGTAGTCGTACCGGGCGGCTTCTTCGTGCTGCCCGGTTCCGGAGCGAACTGTGGAGCACACTGTGAAGGCATCACCCTCACGCGGTCGGCCTGCGTCCAGCCGGTCGACGCAAGAACTTCTCTCTGAACTGAGTACGACCGGTCGCCTGCCGGCCGGGACCAGCGCTCACGTCCGCGCCCGCGAGATACGGGTCGTCCTCGGCGGGCGACCTGTGCTGTCCGACGTCACCGTGACGGTCTCGCACCGGTCGCGGACGGCCGTCGTGGGTGAGAACGGCCGGGGCAAGACGACGCTGCTGCGCGTCCTGGCCGGCGACCTCGCGCCCGACGACGGCGCCGTCGAACGCGGGGGCACATCGGGGGTGGTCCATCAGTCGCTCCGTGCCCATGCGGGAGAGACCGTCGGCACCCTGGTCGCCGAGTCGGTGCGCCTGCCGCACCTGGCTCTGCGCGCGCTGGACCTTGCCGCCGCGGGTCTGGAAAGGGGCGACGAGGGCGCAGATGATCTCTACGCGACCGCCCTCGACACCGCGACGCGCCTCGATGCGTGGGACGCGGAACGTCGGGTCGACATCGCCCTCGAAGGGCTCGACGCGTGCACGGACCGTGACAGGAAGCTCGCCACATTGTCCGTCGGCGAGCGTTATCGCGTGCGCCTGGCATGCGTGCTCGGCGGGAGCCACGACGTCCTCCTGCTGGACGAGCCGACCAACCATCTGGACGCCGACGGTCTGGACTTCCTGACCTCCCACCTGCGATCACGGGCAGGCGGTTTGGCGATCGTCTCCCACGACCGTGCCCTGCTGCGCGAGGTGGCCGACGAGTTCCTCGACCTGGACCCGAGCGAGGACGGCCGTGCTCGCGTGTTCGCCGGAGGGTACGGCGGCTGGCAGGAGGGCCGCCGACGGGAACGGGAACGGTGGATACAGGAATACGAGGCCCAGCAGGCGGAGCACGCCAGGCTGACCCAGGCTGTGCAGGAGGCTCGCAACCGGCTCACCACAGGGTGGCGGCCGGACAAGGGCACGGGAAAGCACCAGCGCCAGTCGCACGCCCCAGGGGTCGTCCAAGGCCTGAGGCGCAGGCAAGAGGTCCTGGAGGCGCACCGGGTGAGCGTGCCGCAGCCGCCGCAGTCGTTGCGGTGGCCACAGCTGCGGACGCGCCGTGGCATGCCGATCCTGCGGTGCGACGAGGTGACGGTCGAGGGACGGCTGCGCGCGCTGATCTCATGGGACCTGGACGGCGGCGACCGGCTCCTCGTCACCGGCCCGAACGGCGCCGGCAAGTCGACGCTGCTCGGCGTCCTGGCCGGCCACATCACCCCGTCGACCGGGGCGGTACGCCGCTCCGCCGGCACCGCCATCGCCTACCTGTCGCAGGAAGTGCCCCCGTGGCCGGTCGATCTGCACGCGCACGAGGTGTACCGCAGGCACACCGCGATGCTCGTCACACAGGGTGAGGTGGCCGAGACCGACCTTCTCCCGCTCGGGAGCACGGGACTGCTGGACCGTGAGGCGCTCCGCACGCCGTTGGGGCGGATGTCCCAGGGGCAGCAGCGCCGTCTGCATCTGGCGCTGTGCCTGGCCGAGCGGCCCGACCTGCTGATCCTCGACGAACCCACGAACCACCTGTCATCGCTGCTCGTCGACGAGCTCACCGACGCGCTGCGAACCACGCCGGCGGCCGTCGTCGTGATCCCTCCCCCCTGCCCCCTGCGACCTCGAGGGCGGTACTGACCGCCTCGTCGAGGCCGCAGGACAGGAAGGTGACCGCCGGGTCGCCGGGCACGTCACCGAGGTGGTGCGTGAGGACGAACAGCGGGCCGAGCCGGTCGGCTCGTCCCTGTCTGTCAGACAGGGCCGGAGCGCACTGTTTCCATAGAGGAAAGTCAAGTGTTGACAACACGGAAAGTCTGATCGACCCTTTCCAGTATGGAAACAAACGAGAACGTCGACCGCCCCTCTCCCCTTGAGGCCGCCGCGGCACTGGACGCGGCCAGACAGGCACGCGCGGCGGGCAACACACCGATCCAAGGCTGGTTCTTCCCCGTCATCAGCCTGCTGGTGGCAGGCATCATGGTGGCGCAGATGCTGGCGGACACCACCCCTCTCGCCACGATCGCGCTGCTGGCTGTCATCGGCGCCGGCTGGTGGCTCACCGAGCGCCTGTACTCCAGGCAGGTCGACAGGGCGGGGATCGCGCCTCGCGAGCTCACGCTGCGCCGGCAACTGGTTCTGGCGGCGCCGCTGCCCGCGCTCTGGATCGCCGCCGAGCTACTCGACCACAGGGGGAACTGGGTCTGGGTGGCCGCGGCGCTCCTGTCCATGGGCTGGATCATCGGATACGGGATCGTCCACAACCGGCGGGCGCGGACCTCGGCATGAAGGTGATCGACAGGGCCGAGGACGGCTTCGACGCCACGATCCACGCGCCGAACCGGCTGCGGATCTGTGCCCTGCTGGAGGCGGCCGAAAAGGTCGAGTTCGGCGTGGTCCGCGAGCGGCTCGGCGTCAGCGACTCGGTGCTGAGCAAGCACGTCAGCGTTCTGATGGACGCCGGGTATGTGGAGCAGACCAAGGCCGTGCGCGACACCAGGCAGCGGGTCTGGCTCGCGCTCACCAAGACCGGCAGGGCCGCCTACCAGGCGCACGTCGCCGCCCTGCGCGCCATCGTCGGGGAGACCTGACGAGCGGGGGACGGCTCGCTCACTCCATGTTGGTGTGCCTGGCGCGCATCGCCTCGCGCGTGGCGCCCGTCAACGTGCTGAGCTTCAGCACCATCACCTCGAACAGCACGAACAGCGCGCCTTCGTAGACCGAGCCCATCGGCAGGACGGACGTCCGTCTTTCGCCCTGGTCGCTGGCCATGGTCTGCGCCGGGATCACGATCGCCAGATCGGCGAGCTCGGCCGCGCTGCTCTCAGCCTCGGCCGTCAGCAGCAGGTTCGTCGCGCCCGCCGCCTTCGCCGTCCGCATCAGCGCCAGCACCGTGGCGGTTTCGCCGGGGCCGGAGGTGACGAGGAAGACGTCGCCGTGGCCCAGCGCCGGCATGGTCATGTCGCCGATCACCGCCACAGGCAGGCCGAGATGGAAGAGGCGCATCGCGAAGCCCTGGATCTGCAGCGCCTCCCTGCCACAGCCGTAGACGCCGACCGTCGTCGCATCGGCGATCAGCCGGCACGCGGCGTCGACCTGCCGCTCGTCCAGCTTCGCGAGCACGGCGCCAAGCTCGTCGAGCGCGGCGCGGAAGAGGTTGTCGCCCATGACAGCTCCGCCATCAGCCCCTGGTTCGGCGATAGAAGTCCTTGGATACCCGATACCGCCGGTCCTAGACGGCGCCGTCCTTCCCGCCGCTCACGGCCGGGCGGAAGACGCCGATCCACGACCCTCAGCCTGCCGACCGAGGCCGGGTGATCCGCTTGCGGGTCCACCGGACGGCGCGCTGGACGACGGGCCCGGCCAGGCTGATCTCACCCGTCGCCTTCCGTAGCGCCTGCACGGCGGTTCTGGACTCGGTCACGGTCTTCTTCAGCTCCGCCGAGGTGCGCTGGAGTTCGGCGCTCAGCCGTTCCAGTTCCGCCAGGTCGCCGCCGCCCGCGGCGGGCTTCGGCTTCTTCCGCTGGTTGACGCGCACGAGCTGACGCTCGCCGAGCACGTCGACGGTGTGCCACAGGTCGGGGACGGTGCCGAGCCACGCGAGCATGCGCGTCCGGACAGGGGCGGGATCGCCCCACGTGGCGTAGAGCTTCTGGGTGCTGACGCAGATCGGCTCCAGCCCCAGCGCGGAGACGGCCTCCCAGACCGCCAGGGCGACGCCCGGCGTGTGCTCGCTCCGGTAGTCGTCGAACGCGACGACTCCGTCCTCGCGCAGGACCGTCCTGGCCGCCAGCACGTCCTGCTTGACGTGCGCGTACAGGTGTGACGCGTCGACATGGACGAACCTGCAGGACCCGGGCTTGACGTGGTCGAGGATCTCCGAGGTCGGCCCGTGCACGATCCGCGGCAGAGTGGCGTGCACGCTGAGGTAGTTGTCCTCGAACTTCCGCCGGGTGAGCGTGGAGTACGACTTGCTGGTCTCGGCGTCGTTGTCGGCGTCGGGCGCGTCCGACTCGAACAGGTCGCAGACGGTGAACGTTTCCCCTTGCCGTAGATGCCCGCCGATCAGGACCGCGCTCTTGCCCAGGTAGGTCCCGAGCTCGAGAAGGTCTCCCTGATCGCCCGCCGACAGGAACCACTCGAACAGGCGCCGGTCGGTCGGCCAGAACCATCCGGGAATCCGATCCACCGCCGGGGCGAGGTCTGCTGTTGCCGTAGGTTCGGACATGGCCGGACGCTAACAGCCCCCGATCCCGGCACTGAAGGGGGTTTGCCGCATCGCCATCCGGGCGTCGCCGAGAATTCGGCCGGACGACCCGGTCGCCTACGTCTCCGCGACCCCGGCCTGCCGTACGCCACGGACCGTGACCCGGCGTTCCCCCAACCGCGTCTTCGGCCGGCTTCCCCCGACCTCTTCCTCTTCACCGCGCTCACCGGCCTCGTCCGGCTGATGACGTGGCCACCTCCAGAACGCCGAGCCCGCTTGTTCGGGCAGGTTCACCCGCGGGGCGCGGCGAGCCGGTCGGCGGCCGGGCCTGACCTGGTGGACGCGCGCTGGGATTCGTATCAGGTGTCGCCCGCCCATGTTCCAGCTCCATGAGACCGTCGGCCGGTAGGCGGGACTCCTCCTCGGTGAACGACGGGGATGCCTCGTTCAGGTCGGCGCAGGTCCGGCCAGCAGGCGCGCGAGGAAGTCCTCGACCGCGCGTTCCGCCTCCTCCGTCTTCCCCGTCCGTGCCACCAGCAATGCCATCTCGTTGACCGCCGCCAGCAGCATGTGCGCGTACAGATCCAGATGGTCGCCCGGAACGGCCCCGGTGGCCCGAAGCGCCCCCTTGAGCATGCCGAAGGCGTGCCGGGCCTCGACCTCGCGCCATTTCTCCCAGCCGAGCACCGAGGGCGCGTCGATGAGAACGATCCTCTGGATCACCGGGTCGCCGGCCAGGCGGACCCACGCCAGGACGCCCAGGCGCAGCGCCTCGGCCGCGCCGCCCGCCCCCGCCCCGACCGCGCCGGCTGTCCCCGTCGCCGCCCCGGCCGCGCCGTCCGCCCTTGTCACCGCCTCGGCGATCTCGCGGCCGACCCTCTCCTCCACGGCCTCGAGGACCGCCTCGAACAGGGCGTCCTTGCCCGCGTAGTGGTGGTAGAGCGCACCTCTGCTCAGGGCCGATTCGTGCAGGACCATCTCGATCGAGGTGCCGTCGTAGCCGTGCTCGGCGAACAGGCGGGTGGCGATGGCCAGGACCCTGTCGCGGGTGGCGGCGCCGCGCTCTGCCTTGAGGTTCATGCGAACACTCTAGACATACCGACTATCAGTCGGTTATTTTCTAGACCGACAGTCGGTATGCAATCGGAGGAACGATGAGAACGCCGCATGGAATCTCCTACGTCGACGAAGGCCGCGGGCCGGTCGCCCTGTTCGTGCACGGCCTGGGCACCAACGCGAGCCTGTGGGCCAACGTCATCGCCGAACTCCGCGCCGAGCGCAGATGCGTGGCCTTCGACCTGCCCCTCCACGGACAGAGCGAGGCGAGAGACGACCTGTCGCTCCCCGCGCTCGCCGAGCTGATCGAGGAGGTCTGCGCGGACCTCGACCTCGGGACGGTCGACCTCGTCGCCAACGACACCGGCGGCGCCATCGCGCAGGTCTTCGCGGTCAGGCATCCCGAACGGCTGCGCACGTTCACGCTGACGAACTGCGACGTGCACGACAATCTGCCGCCCGAGACGTTCAAGCCCACGGTCGAGCTCGCCGCGCAGGGACAGCTCGCCCCGCTCACCGCCCAACTGCTCGACCAGCCCGAGCTCGTGGCGCAAAGCGCCTTCGGCACGAGCTACGAACGCATCGACGATCCCGCCGCACTGGTCGACCGGTTCCTCCGGCCGATCTTCGGCGACCCCGAACGCGGCCGCGCTTTCGAACGGTTCGTGGCGGGGCTGGACGCCAAGGACCTCATCGCCATCGAACCCGGGCTGGCCGCGCTCACCGTGCCCACATTGGTGGTGTGGGGCACCGACGACGCGTTCTTCGAGCTGCGGTGGGCGGCATGGCTGCGTGACACCATTCCGGGGGTCAGGAAGGTCGCGGAGATCGAGGGCGGCAGGCTGTTCTTCGTGGACGAGCGGGCGGGCGAGCTCGTGCCGCACCTACGGGAACACTTCGCCTCGGTCCCCCAGCACAGCTGACCACCCCCGCACCGACCTCCAGCCGTCACACCTCTACCTCCACCCCCGACTCCACCCGGTGACATCCCCCACCCGGGCTCCACTCCCACAGCAACCAACCAACACCACGCAGGCCTTCACCTCCAGCACAACCGACCCCGCGGCCAGAGGTCTTCAGCACGGCCGGCCATCACACGGGGCGGGGCCTTCAGCGCCGACCGTCCACCACATGCCCTCCCTCCGCACGACCGGCCACCGCTGGCGCCGAGGGAGGGCCGGGCCGGAGGAGCCACCGCCGGTCTGCACCTCGGGCCCCGAGCCGTGGCGCGCGGGATCTCGGGATCGTGACCGGTTCCGCAGACCGGACGTCAACGCACGCGCCCGTCACGGGGTTTCGGCACGGCCCCGTGTTTCCCTCGTGAAGGGGTGCGGGCGCTTCCCTCGCGAAGGGTGCGGGCAAAGGCGCTCGGCGGAGAGGCCTGGCGGAAAATCGGTGGAGGTCGACGGCGCCGCCGTACACACTGGGCCGGGTGACGGAGAGCGAACTGGTGACGGCGGCGACGTTCGAGGGCGACGACGAGGTCCGGCGAGTGCTGGACGGCGGCGCGTCCCCCGACCAGCCCGACGACGAGGGCGCCACGGCCCTCTACCGGGCAGCCGTGCGAGGGGAAGCCGGTATCGTGCGCATGCTGCTGGCCGCCGGGGCCGATCCCGACAGGGAGAGCGGCGCCGAGAGCGAAGGCCTGCCGCTGTGCGCCGCCGCGTGCTGGGGGCACCTCGACGCGGTGGTCGCGCTGCTCGACGGAGGGGCCGACCCCGACAGGCTTGAGGATCGCGACCGGCACGGGATGGCCGCTCTGCACTGGGCGTCCGCGAAGGACCATCTCGCCGTCGTGTCGGTGCTGCTCGACAGGGGCGCCGACCCCGACATCCGCGACGGCGCCGGAGGCACCCCCCTCGTGCACGCCGCACGGTACGGCGCGGCGGCCGTGGTCAGGACGCTGCTCGACCACGGAGCCGATCCCACGATCGCCGATGGTCAGGGCCTGCGTCCCATCGAACTGGCCCGCGAGTACGCCGGCCAGGACATCGAGGCGGTCGTGCGCGACAGGGCGCGGCAGTACGCCTCCGAGGGGGCGCGGATCACCGTCCGCCGCGAGGATGCGGAAGGCGGCGGCGAACGGGTCGTGGCCGAGGTGCACGACAGCAGCGGCCAGTTGCGTTCGGAGACGCCCCTCGGCACCGGGCATGCCGAGATCGTCCGCCTTCTGGAGGGCCGCCCCGCTCGCGCGTAGGGCGCGTCAACCGCGCCCGTCAGGGGTACGGCCGAGCATGGCGAGGATCCGCTCGAAGCGGGTGGCCTCCTCCGGCGCGGTCACGCCTGGACGGAACGCGGATCCGGGCGCCAGCCGCCGTTCGTCGTCAGGGACCGCCTGAGCGATCGGCCAGGCGGCCTCCACCAGATCGTCCGCCACCACGTAGTCGATGCCCAACGTCACGGCGACGTCCCATCCGTGCACCAGGTAGTCGATGAAGTGGAAGCCGATGGCCCGCGCGCCGGGGAACACCGCGTGGGAGCCGAACTCCGGGAGGGCGAACTCGCGCTCCAGCACCCCGTCCTGGGCGAAGGCGTCGATCACGTGCAACGCGGCCCGGCCGTACTCCTGCAGCACGTCCTCGTCCGGCGAAGGGACCCGCCAGGCCGCGAGGTCCGCGCCCTCTCCTCTGGCCGCGGCGGCGAACCCGCGATGCTGGGCGATCATGTGGGCCAGCAGATCCGCCAGCGTCCAGCCCGCGCACGGGGTCGGCCGCCCGAGGTCCTCGCCCGTCGCCTTTCCCACCACCGCGACGCCGGCCATCACGGCACGGCGGTCAAGCTCCCTGATGCCATCCTGATTGATAAGCATACAAATATCATCATCATCTGCTTATCATCTGTCAATGCGCATAGTATGTGGTCGTTCTGAGGGGGAGTTTCCGAAGCAGCCGACTGGAGATCTTCCCTTCGACAGAGGGACCGAAATGGTGAGCGACCGCTTCAGCACGCACGACCTTGAACTCGGCGACGACGTCGTGACCAAGCGATACACGTCGTGGGATCGAGGAGAACCCCACCGAGAGTGGGCGGCGCTGACGCTCCTCGCCGAACACGTGCCAGGCCTCGCGCCCACGCCTGTCCGAGCCGAGTTCGAGACATGTCCCCCCGCGATCGTGATGACCCGGCTGCCCGGCCGTGTCCTGCGTGGCGAGCACGTCACCGAAGAGCAGATCCGCGCGATGGCCGCGGCTCTGAACCGGTTGCACCACGAGATTCCCGCTCACGTGGTCGAGGCGGTCGAGCCCGCCGCTTGGCGACCCGCCCTGGCCGTGAGCAAGGTCCGCGCCTGGGCCGACAAGCGACCCGACCTTGGCGAGGACCCCCTCGTACGGCAGGCGGTCCACACGGGTGCCGCCTGGCTCGCCTCCTCCGCGCCGGACGAACTCACCACGAACCCGCTGACGCCCGTCCTCGGCTTGGCTGACGGAAACCATGCCAACTACCTGTGGGATGAGCACCAGGTGCGGCTCATCGACTGGGAAGACTCCGGTCGCAGTGATCGCGCCTTCGAACTGGGCGAGGTAGCCGAGCACATCTCCCGCGTCGACGGTGTCCTGGACGCAGAGCGGCTGCTTGCCTGCGTCGACCTGACCCGGCAGGAAGCCGAGCGCGTGCGGGAGTTTCGTCGCCTGTTCGCGCTGGGGTGGTTCCTCATGCTCGGCCCCGATGGGCCGGCCACACCCCACAATCCGGCAGGCACCCTGGAACGCCAGGCCGAACGAGTTCTGCACCTGCTCAGCTGACTCCCCGCACCTCACGGGAGGAGATCGATGCGTATCCACGGGCCGGAGCGACCGCAACGGCTCCTTCGATCGGGTGCAGGAACCACCACGCGCGTGGGGCCACCGAGGTCAAGGACGGCCCAGAAGCCGGGAATCCCTACCGGATCTGACGGGTTCATCAGCAGTATGCGTGCCATTGTCATCACCGCCCAGGGCGGACCAGAAGTCCTTGACCACCGCGAGCTGCAGGACCCCGTGCCAGGCCGGGGAGAGGTGCTCGTCGACGTCGCCGCGAGCGGCGTCAACTTCGTCGACATCTACCACAGGTCGGGGGTGTACCCGGTGCCGCTCCCGACGTCCATCGGGTCGGAGGGCGCGGGCACGGTGACCGCGCTCGGTCCGGGTGTCGAAGGGGTGGCCGTGGGCGACAGGGTCGCCTGGGTCAACGTGCTGGGGAGTTACGCGGAGCGGGCCCTGGTGCCGGCCGACCGGCTGGTCCCGATTCCCGAGGACGTGTCGTTCGAGGTCGCCGCGGCCTCGTTGCTCCAGGGGCTGGCCGCCCACTACCTGACGCACACCACCCACGAGGTGAAGCAGGGCGACACCGTGCTGATCCACGCCGCGGCCGGCGGCATGGGCCTGCTGCTCACCCAGCTCGCCAAGCTGCGCGGCGCCCGTGTGATCGGCACGGTGTCCACCCCGGAGAAGGAGAAGGCGGCCCGCGAGGCCGGCGCGGACGAGGTGATCGGCTACGAGGGGTTCGCCGAGCAGGTGAAGCGGCTCGCACCGCCTGGTGTGGACGCCGTCTACGACGGGATCGGCAAGGCGACCTTCGAGGGCAGCCTCGCCTCGGCGCGCCCGCGTGGCGTGGTGGCCGTGTACGGCGTGGCGAGCGGGCCCGTGCCGTCGTTCGACTCGCAGGCGCTCACCTCGCGGGGATCGTTGTTCCTGGCCAGACCTTCGCTCGTGCACCACATCGCCGAACGCGACGAGTTGCTGAGCCGGGCGGCCGACGTGTTCGGGTGGATCGGCAGGGGCGAGCTGAAGGTGACCGTGTCTCGCCGCTACCCGCTGGCCGAGGCTCGGCAGGCACACGAGGACCTGGCTGCCAGGCGCACGACGGGCAAACTGCTCCTGATCCCCTGACCCTCTGATCCTCTACTCCACGGGAGGGCGGCGCCGGTCACGCCGGAGGCGACCCTCCC
This sequence comes from Nonomuraea sp. bgisy101, assembly GCF_057708945.1. Lineage (NCBI taxonomy): Bacteria > Bacillati > Actinomycetota > Actinomycetes > Streptosporangiales > Streptosporangiaceae > Nonomuraea > Nonomuraea sp. bgisy101. The sequence goes on along the minus strand of NZ_JBYITD010000005.1, from coordinate 399,658 downwards.
ATGGCATCCCCGACGCGGCCACCTCGTGGTTCCGCGGTGCGGGATCGAAGCGGCCCGTCCGGGGCGCGGGCGTGGCCGGCGTCGCGCACGCCCTTGCCGAGGCCCGAGCGGGAGGCCCGTCCGGGCGCGGGCGTGCCGGCGACCTGTACGGCGAGGTCGAGCGGTGGTGCGGTCAGCTGTGTGCGGGCAGGGCGGAGGGGGCAGGCGTTTGCGCGGTCGGTGAAACGCGTCCCCGGACGGCCTGCCCAGGTGGACGGGCGGCCACGGTCACCGCCTGGGGCGGCTCAGCTCGGCTCGGTAGTCGGGCAGGGCGACCGTGCTGACCTTCTGCCCTTCCTTGAGCATCCAGTTCATGACGGACCGCCTGTTCAGCAGGCCGTTGCGAAGGCGAAGGCCGGTCGCGGTGCCGGGGGCGAGGAACCTCCCCGTGCGGGCGCCGCCCTTCTGGCAGCTCTCGGCGTAGCCGCGCAACGTCTTCTCGTACCGTGTGAAGGCCGTCCGGTGGTCGCCCTCGGCCAGTGCGAGTTCGCCGGCCAGCACGTAGGCGGCCACCACTCCGGTCCCGCTGCCCATGCCGCCGATGGTCGCGCCGCAGGCCGCGTCGCCGACCAGGCCGATCCGCCCCTTGGACCACGCGCCCACGTCCACCCTGCTGATCGAGTCGAAGTAGAGCTCCGGGGCCTGCCGCAGGGACTCGAGGAGTCGCGGCACCTCCCAGCCGAGGCCCGCGAAGGCCTCGGCGATCAGCGCCTTCTGCTGTTCCTGGTCGTGGCGGTCGTAGGTGATGCGGGGTGCGGCGAAGACGAAGAAGGCGCCGGCCTTCGTCGCGTCCCTGTGGTCGCCGCCGACGCCGGCCAGGCGGCCAGGCGTGTTGTAGCCGACCAAGCCAGGCCCGAGGTCCAGGTAGTTGGCCAGGTGCCAGGTGGCGGCGTGGTAGCCGAGGTGGCGGACGAATCCCTCCTCGGGACCGAAGGCGAGCCTGCGCACGTTGGAGTGCAGGCCGTCCGCACCGATCACGAGGTCGAACTTCCGGGGCGGACCGTACCGGAAGCGGACCAGCACGCCCTCGGCGGTCTCGGTGAGGCTGGTGATCGAGTCGCCGAAGATGTACTCGGTGTGCGGGAGGCTGCGCTCGTAGAGCACCCTGGCCAGGTCGCCGCGCAGTACCTCGACGTCGCCGCCGGCGACCTCGGCAGGCAGGCGCAGCAGCTCGCGGCCGTGTTCGTCGACGAAGCGCATCGGGCTGCCGCCGGTCTGGAGCCGGCGCAGCTCCGCGAGGACGCCCATCCGCTCCAGAACCGTCAGGTGGGTCTCGCCGCGGAAGTCGACGGCCTGGCCGCCTTCGCGCAGGGCCGGCGCCAGTTCGACCACGGTGGGCTGGAACCCGTAGCACCCCAGCCAGTAGGCCAGCGCCGGTCCCGCGATGCTCGCGCCGGAAATGAGGACGTTCTTGCTCATGGGCACCACTCCAAAAACTGTGTCTGCCGGACACTGATTATTAAGTGTGTACGATAGACACAGTTTTTGGCGGGTCGCAAGAGGGCGGGGACAGGAGTGGAGAGATGAGCGACGAGCAGAGTCCGGCCGCACGGCTGCTGTGGGGCCCGCATCCGAAGCCGTCACGCGGACCCAAGCCGGCGCTGAGCCTGGACCGCATCGCGCGGGCCGGCGCGGAGATCGCTGACGCGGAGGGCCTGACCGCCGTGTCGATGCAGCGGGTCGCCGGGCTGCTCGATGTCACCAAGATGGCGCTCTACCGGTACGTGCCCGGCAAGGCCGAGCTGGTGGCGTTGATGGTCGAGGCCGCGATCGGTGAGGCCCCGCCCCTGAGCGGGCCGGGCAGCGGCTGGCGGGAGCGACTCGCCGACTGGTCCCGCCGGCTCGTCACCGTCTTCCAACGACACCCCTGGCTACTGGACGCCATGGTGGGCCCCAGGGTCCCCGGGCCCAGGGAGCTCGCGTGGATGGAGCTGGCCGTCGGCGCGCTGGACGGCTCCGGCCTCACGGGCGCCGAGCGGCTCGACGCCGTGGTCCTGCTGGCCGGTCACGTGCGCGGGATCGCGCAGCAAGCACAGGCGGCGGGCCCCGCGGGCGGCCCCGAGGCGCAGTTCTCTGGCGCGCTTGGGGAGCTGATGCAGGCGCACGCCGAGCGCTACCCCGCCATCGCCGCCGCGCTGACCTCGGCGAGCCGGCATGGCGGACACGACCAGGCACTCGAGTTCGGCCTGCAACGCATCCTGGACGGCTTGGGCCTGCTCATCGCCCAGCGCTCGGACTGACGCGGGACGACCCGACGGCCAGACGACCCGGGCGGCGGGGACGGGCCGCGCAGCGGGACAGCCTGGACAGCGAGGCGACCCGGACAGAGGGACGGGTCGTGAGAGGTCACACTCCGGTCGGGGTGAGCTCCGCCGCGGGGGTCGGACGCACGCGCGGCCGCATGACCGCCGACAGCAGGACCATCAGGACGGCCACCGCGGTGATCAACGCGAAGGCCGCGGGATAGGAGATGCCGCCCGCGACCCAGCCGGTGACCGCCGGAGCCGTCAGGCCCGACAGATACGTGATGGTCGCGACTCCGGCCACCCCCTCGCCGGGTGTCGGACCCGCGTGGCCCGCGGCGGCGAACACGAGCGGCACGATGGCCGCCACACCCAGCCCGATCAGCGCGAACCCGGCGACGCACAGCAGCGGCGTGCGGGCGACGACCACCATGACCCCGCCCACGGCGGCCAGCGCGCCGCCCACCCTGACGACCGCCACCGGCCCGAACCGGTGGACCAGCCGGTCACCGGCCAGCCGGGCGCCCGCCATGCACAACATGAAGATCGTGTAGCCGGCGGCGGCCATGCCGGGGCCCGCGGCCGCGACCTCGGTCAGGTAGACGGCGGTCCAGTTCGCGCTCGCACCCTCGACGAAGGTTCCGCAGAAGCCGACCACGCCGATGGCCAGGACCGCCTTCGGCGGGAGGGCGAAACGGCGGGGTGCGGGCTCGGCGCCGTCCGAGCGCTCACGGTACAGCCCGCGACCCGCGATGACGCCGACGACGAGCAGGAGCAGCGCCATCGTGCCGAGGTGCACTCTGGCGTCGGTCTCCGTATGGGCGGCCAGGACGCCGAGACCGCCGCCGGCGAGGCTGCCCAGGCACCACATGCCGTGCAGTCCGGAGATGATCGGGCGTCGCAGGTGCCGTTCCAGGACGACGCCGTGGGCGTTCATGACCACGTCGCACATGCCCGCGGCCGTGCCGTACAGGAGGAAGACGGCGAACAGCGCGGCGGGCGCGGGAGCGAGCGCGGGCAGCGCGAGCACGACGCACCACAGCGCGAGCAGGATCCTGGTCGTGGTGGCGCCGCCGAGGCGGTAGCTGAGGCGACTGGCCATGGGCATGGCGACGAACGCGCCGATCGATGGGCAGAGCAGGGCCAGTCCGAGCGTCGCGGCGCCGAGGCCGAGGTGATCCTGGATCCAGGGGATGCGGGTGGCCAGGCTGCCCGCGACGGCGCCGTGGACGGCGAACACGGCGGCGATGGCGCGATGGGGGCTCATGGCCGAGAAATTATCAGGAAGCCTTCCTGATGAAAAGATGTAATAGGCAGGCTCCCTGATTATTATGTTCAGGGTGAAGACTGCGACCCCGGCCATGGCCCGCGCGATCAACGACCGGCTCGCCCTGGACCTGCTGCTGGAACGCGGCCCGCTGACCGCCCCCCAACTGCGTGCGCTGACCGGCCTGTCGAGACCGACCGTCTCCGACCTGATCGAGCGGCTCATGGACGGCGGGCTGATCGAGGCGACCGGCGAGTGCGGCGGGGACCGCCGGGGGCCGAAGGCCCGCCTGTACGGGATCGTGGCGGGTCGCGCCCACGTGGCAGGCGTGGACCTGCGGCGTGTGTCGGTCAACGTGGAGGTCGCCGACATCACGGGAACCACGCTCGGCACCGCCGTCCGCGACATCCCGGGAACGGCGGGAGAGTCCCGCCCCGAGCCTGTGGACCTGGCCGCGCTCGTGGAGAGCGCGGTCGCCGCGGCCGCCGGAGGCCGCGCGCTGGACACAGTGGTGATCGGTGCGCCGGGCCTGGTCGATCCACGTCGCGGCGACCTGGTGTCCGACAACGGCGTGCCCGGGTGGGGGCCGGGCTTCCTGAAGTCGGTACGGCACCGGCTGGGCGTTCCTGTGATCCTCGAGAACGAGGTGAACCTGGCCGCCATCGCCGAGCACCGCACGGGCGCGGCCAGGGAGAGCGACGACTTCGTGCTGCTGTGGCTCGACGACGGCGTCGGGGCGGCCGTCGTGCTGGACGGCCAGCTGCGGCGAGGCGTGTCGGGCGGCGCGGGCGAGATCGGGCTCCTGGACGTGAACGGGGCGACGTTCTGCGACGTCGTGGACGCTTCGGTGCCACGAGGACTCGATCACGAGGAGTGGGCGAAGCTGATCACCGTGGGCGCGTTCGCGATGGTCACGGTCCTCGACCCGGGGCTGGTGGTGCTCGGCGGCACGATCGGGCGGGCCGGAGGCGACGAACTGGCAGGGCTGGTGGGCGAGCGCCTTCGCGAGCTGTCACCGGCTCCGACGAGGGTGCTGGGGAGCACGGTGGCGGGTAACGCGATCCTTCAGGGAGCCGTGCTGACAGCTCTCGACACGGCGCGCGACAGGATCTTCGGCTAGGAGGCGGGTGGTTTCCTCGGCCTGCGACCTCGGCGGGTCACTCGGGGAGCACGACATAGGCGATGAGCGAGGCGGCGATGAAGATCGCCAGCAGCCACTGAGCGATCACCGCCACCTGCATGCGCTCACGGTCCCACCGGCCGACGAGGCCTGCCGGCGGCGAGCCGGGTTTCGTCGCCCAGCCCAGGACGGCCGACGCGACGGCCAGGACGAGCACCGAGACGTAGGCGGCGAACGCCACCGGCGGCAGGCCCCGCAACTCCCCGGACAAGGCGATCCAGATCCAGGGCACCAGCAGGAGCGCGGCTCCTGTGCGCGCGATCATCGTGCCGCCGTACGCGGCCCTTTCCTGTACGGTGCCGCTGCTCCGATCCGTCCGGGTGCGATCCGAGCTGTCACGATCCATCGGATACCCCCGCGGCCACGGCGGTGACTGCCATCATGCATTCCCCCCTGTCCAGGATGGACCTACAGGCGAATGCGCTCGCGACATCACGGTTAACCCACGGCGAAAGTCACGTAGATCTCGCGAAAGAGCCCGATCGACCGCATTCGGCGTCGTGCAGCGCACGCCACCTCCCTTGGAACGCGCGATCGGGGCCTGCCTTCGCGAAGGCACCAGACGAAACCGATGCCTCGGCCCCATCCGCCTCGCGGACATGGGGCCGAGGCACCCGGAGGTCGGCGCTCGAAGATCAGGGCCTTGGGGCTCTCCCGATCCGCGCCGTCACGGTCCGCTTCGACGACGTGCTCGTCGAATACCAGCTGGCCCGGCCCGGCAGCGGGCTCGTCAGACTCGCCGCGAAGCTCGACCCGCTGAACGCTCACCCGTACCTGATCGACACCCTTCGTGCCTTCGTCAACCGAGGGCACAACCGCCGCCAGACCGCCCAGGACCTGCACATCCACCGCAACACGCTTGACTACCGGCTCCACAGGGTGACCGCCCTGACCGGCCTGGACCTCATGGTGCCGGCCGAGGCGCGCATGCTGGCGGCGGCTCTCACCGCCAGGGACCTCGCCTGAGCATGACACGGTCGCCCGCCGCCGGGCCGCTCCGGGCGGCGGCGGTCAGTGCGGTGTCGCGCCACTCGATGACGCCCGCCCCTGAGGCGTTCAGGCGCCCAGCGCCTCCTGCCTGATCTGCTCGAACTGCGCGCCCATCGCCTCGGCCAGCGCGTTCGCCCCCGACAACGGCCGCACCATCACCGTGAGGTCGTCGATGAGCCCGTCGTCGTCCACGTGCAGGAAGTCGCAGCCATGGACCTGCCGCCCGTTCACCTTCGCCTCGAACACGAACGCGTGGTCACGGCCGTCCGCGCCGGCGATCTCCCTGACGTAACGGAAGTCCTCGAACACGCGCGCCGCCCCGCGCACGATCGCCGCCGTGAGGGCCTTGCCCTGATACGGCTGGTAGGCGACCGGGCTGGTGAACACGACGTTCTCGGCGAGAAGCGCCTCGACCGCCGCCATGTCGTGGGCCTCGACGGCCTGACGGAACGGATGCATGCCCACTCCTACTCAACTTGTTGACTATACGCGGGAGACAGTAGCTCCGACGTGCGACCACCGTCCAGAGAGCGACACGTGCGACTAGTCACATTTTTGACTAGGGAACAAGACGGCTAATCAACTTGGCGATACTGTTGTCGCATGTCGTTGCGCTACGCGGTGATGGCCGCGCTTCTGGAGGGCGAAGCGTCCGGATACGACCTGGCCAAGGGTTTCGACGCGTCGGTGGCCAACTTCTGGATGGCCACACCCCAGCAGCTGTACAAGGAGCTCGACAAGATGCGAGCCGAAGGCCTGGTCCAGGCACGGGTCATCCAGCAGGAGCGTCGCCCCAACAAGCGATTGTTCTCGCTGACCGAGGCCGGACGCCGCGTGCTGCGCGACTTCACCGCCGTGCCGCCGCGCCCTGGCGCGATCCGCGACGAGCTGATGATCAAGGTCCAGGCCGTGGACGCCGGCGACGCCGAGGCCGTACGCGCAGCCGTCGAGGAACGCGTGGTCTGGGCCCAAGCCAAGATCGCCCGATACGAACGGCTCCGTGCCCGGTTGCTGAACGGCCGCAGCGAGGAGGAGTACCTGGCGCGGTCCGAACGCGTCGGCCCGTACCTGACGCTGATGCGCGGCCTGGCCTTCGAACGTGAGAACCACCAGTGGGGCGAGTGGGCCTTGGCCGTGCTGGAGCAGCGCTCGGCCGCCACCACGTGAAGCCCCGAGCGGCTTCGTCAGCACATGATCGCTTGTTCGACGATGAAGGTGGGCCGATGAGGCATCTGCGATACGTCGCGGTCGGCGACAGCCAGACCGAGGGGCTGAACGACGGCGACGAGAAGACCGGCTACCGAGGCTGGGCGGACCGGCTGGCAGAACAGCTGGCGGCCGAGGAGCCGCGGTTCCGCTACGCCAACCTCGCGGTCCGCGGGCGGCTCGCCGCGCAGATCCGCGCCGAACAGACGGACGCGGCCCTCGCGATGGAGCCGGACCTGGTGACGGTCATGGCGGGCATGAACGATCTGATCAGGCCGGGATTCGACGCCCCCGCCGTCACCGCCGAGCTGGAGGCGATGCTGGACGCTTTCGCCGCCTCCGGCGCACGCGTGGTCACCTTCACCTTCCCCGACGTCGCCCGGGTCGTCCCGATCGCCCGGCACCTGCGGCCCCGCGTACTGGACTTCAACGAACGTGTCAGGGCGGCGGCGCACCGCCACGGCGCCCTTCTGGTGGACACCTTCACCCACCCGGTGACCACCGACCCCCGGCTGTGGAGCGCCGATCGCCTGCACGTCAGCCCCCTGGGACACGCCCGCATCGCCGCGGCCGTCGCCGAGGTTCTCGAACTGCCCGGCAGCGACGGGTCCTGGACCCATCCGCTCCCGCCGCTGCCACCCATACCGGCATGGCAGCGCGCCCGCACCGAGGCGACCTGGGCGGCCGCCTTCCTGGGACCATGGCTCGTCCGCCGGCTCCAGGGCCGCTCGTCAGGCGACGGCCGCACCGCCAAACGCCCGCACCTGCAACCGGTACAGGTCACCGGCCCCTGAACGCCACGCGCCGGCCGCGCCCGGGTCCCGGCGTACCGACCGGCCCGCGGGAGGCTCGCCCTACTCCCCCGCGAAGTCGGCGGCCCAGATCAACCGGCCGGTGTCCGGGGCGCGGGCCAGCGTCCCCCGGCACTCGGAGAAGCTCCGGGGCGGCTTCTCGACGCTCCACCTTCGGCCGTCGTACCGGAGCAGGACCGTGGACACCTCGTAGATGCGCGGCTGGACCTTGGTGTACTGCTTGGCGAGGATCCACGCGCTCCCCCGCCCGTCACCCTCGACCTGGCAGGCACGCCCGGTCGGCGGCGGCGGCAGGACGTGCCAGCGCCGGCCGTCCCAGCGCATGACCTGGGCGACGGAGGAGACCGTCACCCACACCTCGGCCGGGGACACCGCCCTGAGGCGGACGTCGCCGTTCTTCGCCGGAGCGGTGGGGCTCGGCACGAGGCGCCAGCGGCGGCCGTCCCAGTGGGCGACGGCGAGCTTGCCGCCGACGTGGCCCACCGCCCACACGTCCTCCGGTGACACGGCGTCGATCTCCTCGATGTCCATGCCGCCAGGCGAGTCGATCTGCGACCAGCCCGAAGCCGTCCTGCGGGCCAGGAAGGGGAACGTCGCAGCGTCGGGGTCGCTGTCGCGGTAGGCGGTCCCCGCCACCCACGCCTCGCGCGGGCTGGTGACGGCCACGCTCGCCAGCTGGAGGACGTACGCCTTCGGGACGGCCGGGTCGGTGACGCGCGGCCGCCCCATGTCGCTCCAGGCGCGGCCATCCCACCGCTGGACGCCGCGATGGTTCTCGATCACCCAGACGTTGTCGCTCGACGACGCGGCCACCAGATCGGGGAAGCGCATGCCCGGCGGAGGGGCCACCGGGCGCCAGCGCCTCCCGTCCCAGCGCATGAGGACGGCCGTGGTCTCTTCGTGCCATCGGCGGCTGTCGGCCGGTGTCCGGCTGCCCACCGCCCAGACGTCGCTCGGCGTGATCACCTCCAGGTCCGTCAGGGGCGCCTGCAGGCGGCTCTCGACGTCCCGCTCGGGCAGACCCGCCGCCTGCGCGATCAGCGCGCGCCACGGGACGTCGAGCTCCGCTACGGAGGAGTCGCTCCTGGTCGGCGACGGTCGAGGGGCGGGGCGGCCAGGCTCCTGCCGCGGGGTGGCGAACAGGACGAAGGCGCCCCAGGCCATCGCGGTCACGGTCACGGTCACGAGAGCGACGGCGCGTCCGATCACCCCTCGATCGTACGGCTCGGCCGGGGGCCGCTCGCCGTGGTTCGCCGACCTGCCCGGAGCACCTGTCCGATCGCGTTCACGCACGACCTCGAACGGCGACGCCACGCGACCGGCCGGTTGGGCTCCATCACCCTCGGCAGGTCCGGAGCATGTTGAGCAAGGCCACCTTCTCCTTCCTGGTCACGAAGAGCCGGTGATGATGCTTCACGGTGATCCACGAGCTCGCGTACCGGCACCAATAGGCGCGGCGCTGCGGACGCCAGCTCTGCGGCCCCTGGCCGCTCTTGGCGATGTTGGCGGAGTGGCTGACCACGATCAGCTCGGGGCGGGTGAGGTCGTTGGCGAAGGCGCGCCGCCGCGCCTGGCTCCACCTGCTGGCGCCGGAGCGCCAGGCGTACGCCAGCGGCACGACGTGGTCGACGTCGACGTGCTTCTCGCTCTTCAGCACCTTGCCGTCGTACGGGCTGTACCACACCCCCTTGACCGGCCGGCAGGAGGCGTCCCTGCGCACGCGCCGCCCGTCACGCGCCAGGACCACCTCGCGCGCGTCACACCTGCCCTTGTGGTGTGCCCATCGGGGCTGGAACCGCCGGTGGCTGTACCCACGGATGGATAACGGCCTGGCGACTTTCAGCTGGGCCAGCATGCGTCTGGCCAGCGCGCCGGCCTCGGCCTGCGACCGCTTGCGCCCGTCGGCCGCGGCCGGCGGGGTGCCGATGACAGCGGTGATCGGGATGACCAGGAGAGCGAGTACGGCGACTCGGACCGTCCACCTCAAGAAGATCATGCTTCCACCCTTACCAGTCGAACGCCGTCGGCGGCAGCGATATCCACCAGTCACCCCTCCACCGGCGCCCGTCCCGCACGTGATCATCCCGGAAGGACACCGGTCTCGCGGTGCGTGCCGTACCCCGGTGTGAGGTTTCGACGCGACCCGTGGCACCGGATGCGAACACCCACCCCCCACCTCCATGGGCACCGGCAGCGGAGCCCGGACCGCGATCGCCGGCCTGATCGACCCGGCGCCGTCACGCGGCAGCCTCGACCACCACCTCGCCCGGACGGTCTCGAAGGAGGCGTCGTCGAGGGAGAGCGAGTGGATCGGAGTAGGGCGTGCGCCTGCCGTGCCGGAACGTCATCCTTCCTCCGGACCGGCGGTGTCGTGGAGTGCGTGCGCGGCGGGGACGTCGTACGCCGCGACGGACCAGGCTCCAGGGCGCTTCCCCAGCTTGCCGACCAGCCGGTCGGCCGCCCCCGGAGTGGACAGCACCTCCTTGCCGTCGCACGATCCCCGGGCCGGGCACGAGCTTCGCCCGCGCACGACGGGCGCGTCGGGCGGGAAGACCCAGAAGGTGATCTCGTGCTCGCGGCCGAGCCAGCCCGGTTCGTGTGCCTTGTCCGCGAGCATGCTGAGCGCCCCGTCAGGACCGCAGATCCCGCCGGCGCTGCTCCCTCCCTCGCTGCTGAAGAAGATCGAGCCGGGCTTCTCACAGAAGACCACAATCGCGATCTTCGTGCTCGTGGGACGGAACCGGAGGGACGCCTTCGTCGCCGACCGCGGCATCCTCGCGGCCGCGAGGCGGTCCAGGCCCTTGTGAACGCGTGGCGCCTGCTGGAACGCCGGAGGCGGCCCGGGCGGCGACGCGGATTCAGGGACACCCGCCAGGTTCGACACCATCATGACGACCGCCGTGACGACCGCCGTGGTGGCGACCGCGGCGCCCGCCGTCCAGCCCCAGTGCGGGCGCACGCGAGGGCGTCGGGCCGGAGCCTCGCGAGCGGCGATCCGCGCGCGGGCCCTGGCGACGGTCTCGGCCGAGGGCGGCGGCACGTCCGGTACCGCCTGGGCGAGCAGCGTGACCTCATCCATCGTGCGCCTCCTTCAACGGGTTGACGTCGCCCAGTGCCTTGCGGAGATGCTTGCGCGCCCGGTTGAGACGGGACGCGACCGTGCCGTAGGGGATCTCCAGGGCGGCGGCGACCTCCTGGTGGGTCAGCCCGCCCAGCGCCACCAGCAGCACCACGTCCCTGTCGCCGCGGTTCAGACCTGCAAGCGCCCCCGCGAGCCTGCCGGTCAGCGCTCCGGCCGTGACACGCGCGAGCGTCGCGTCCTCGTGGCTCTCCGCCTCGCGTTCGGTCGTCCGCCCGAGCGCCTTCCACCTGCGGACCTCGGTCCGGCGGTGCCTGGCGACGAGGTTGGTGGCGATGCCGTACAGCCAGGGCCTGACCTCGCCGCGCGAGGAGTCGTATCCTCCTTTGACGGCGGCGAGGAAGACCTCGGCCGCCAGATCGTCGGCGGCGTCGACGGAGAGCCTGCGAGCGATGTAGCGGTGGATCTCGGCGAAGTGGGCGTCGAAGATCCGGTCGAAGTCGGTGCCCAGATGGGTGGGAACGCTCATGTCGGCTGTCCCGCTGGCATCCGTAAGTGGGTCACGCACTGCTCTCCATCCGATCCGGAAACACGGTCACCCCTGATTTCCCGACGGGCCGGAATGCTTTCACGGATCGGCGAAGCCGTGCGCGCCCTTCGTCCTGCCGGCGGGCGGACGTCCTGGGTGGAACACCTTCGAGGTGTGGCCGGAGGGTACGGTCGGCCCCGGCGTCCTGAGGATCTCGCGAGCAGGCCCAGGCGCGGACCGAAGCGGTTCTCGGGTCCGTGCCTGGGCCTGGGATCGCTAGGCGAGGGGCTTCTGGTAGACCCGCACGTGGTCCACGAGGAGCTTCGCGGGGAACACCGTCTGCCGTCCGGGTCGCCGACCCAGCCGTCACCGCCGCCGACGGCTCATGCGTGGTTGAGCGCGCGTTCAGCCCCTACGGTCGGGGCCGTCATCGACAGCTGGCGGAGAGACAGGACGCAGCAAGCCAGGCAAAAGGGATCTGTAAGTAGATACAGCTAGAAAGTCCCAAACAACGAAGGGCTGCGACGCCGCCTCTCGTCCGTCCGCGTTCGCGAGAGTAGCGGCGTGATCGTGCCGGCAACCCGTCGTCGCCAGGCAGCCGCCCGCTGCTCCACGGCATCACCACAGGCAAGGAGACGATGGTGACCGACATCCAAGAACTTCAGGACTCGCCGCTGCGGACCCTCCGCCTGCGCGCCCTGCCGCTCAGCCAGGCCAACGAGCTGATCGTCAGCTTGATGATCTCCACGCTCTGCGCCCTGGCGAAACTGGGCCGCACGCTCCAGTCTCCTACGGGACCGCCGGGGAACGCGGCTGGCCGCCCGTTTCGAGCCTGGCGCCCCTCGCCATCGGGCGCTTCCGTCTCGTCGCGACTCCGGGGGATGCCGCGATCCCCGAACGCATCGCGCCCTCCCAGGACGTAACGGTCCCCGGCTCGCCTATGGCCGGACGCGCGACCCGAGATCGTCGGCGTCGCGTACGTTGAGAGCGCGGGTGGCCTGGTCGACCCAGGTCGACAGGAAGAGGTCCGGGTCGAGGTCCCCCGGCGCGTGCCCGATGAGGATTCTCAGGAGCGGGTAGTAGGTCAGCGACGAGATCAGCACGGTGGCGGTGGCCTCCGGGTCGGCGACCTCGACGGTGCCGAGTTCGCGCTGGACGCTGATCCACTGGGCGCACTCGCGGTAGAGGCTCGCGATCACGCCCTGCCACATCTGCTCGAAGAGTTCGGGGAACCCGGTGAACTCCCTGAGCATGATCCGGATCAGGTCCCGGTCGCCGTCGATCACGCTCCACACGGTGGACGCCATCAGGCGGAGGGCTTCGCGCGGGTCGGACGGAGCCTGCGCGACCGTTTCCCTGTTCTTCTGCGCCATCGTTTCGAGGTTCCGCCGGACGGCCGTCTCCAGCAGGGCCCTCTTTGAGGGGAAGTGCTTGTAGAGAGCGCCGGATCCCGCGGTCAGCCCGCAGGCGACCTGGATGTCGGCCACCGAGGTCGCGTCGTACCCGCTGGTCGCGAACAGCCGGACGGCTTCTTCGAGTATGCGCTCGCGGGTCACGCCCGGGGTGGTTCTCGCCATGGAAAGAGAGTACTCTCTTTCCATGGTTCACGTCACCGTGGAAGAGATCATCCGCTGTACGCCGGAGGAATTCCTCGAGTTCGTGATGGACCCGGAAAGGTATGCGACGATCGACGACAAGATCGGGCCGATCGACTGGGTGCGCCGCACCGGCGACGTCACCGAGTTCAGGTTCCGGTCAGCCCTGCCGGGGATCCCCGGCCCCGCGCCGAAAGTCGTGTCCCAGATGCGGCTCACCCCGGGCGACCGGGTCGACGTCAGGTACGCGCCGTTGCCGCACAACAGGCTCAGCCATCGGGTGTCGCGGTTCCAGGCGAGCTTCGTCGCCGAGCCGGTCGACGGCGGCACCAAGGTGACGCGGACGATAGCGATCGACTTCCCACCCGTCATCCGGTGGCTGCTGGAACCGATCCTGCGACGCACCCTTCCCCCTGACGTCGAGAAGGAGGTCCACGGGGCGAAGACGCACCTCGAGGGACAGCAGAAGGAGTGACATCAACGGGCTGAGGACCGGCAGGCGTCCGGTCCCGCACGTGCGCGTCACACCGTTGAAGGCCAAGGGCAGGCACCCGCGTCCTCGGCGCCGACCACGACCTGCAGGCAGGCGCTCAACGGCCCTTCCGCCTCCGGCATCCGCCCTCCCTGTTCGGCGGCGGTACAGCGATCCACCGAGGGCCGGTCCCGCCCGTTGCTACCGTGAGGCGCACGGGCCGGTCAACCGCCGTGGAGGCCGCAGTGGAGGAATTGGCGCAGGTGCTGGACGACGTGCTCGGGATTGTCACCGCGTCCGAGCAGGACACCATCTGGGCGGGCAAGTGGGACACGGGGGACGAGATGATCCGAGAGCTGCGGGACCACGCAGCACGCCTCCGGCGCGGCGACGGCTCCACGCTTGGGGGGCTGGAATTCCTGTTCCTGCCCACTGGACCGCTGCAGGAGGTGTCGATCAGCAGCGGCTGGGGAGATCAGTTCCTGGACCTGGCCGAGCGCTTCGACCGGGCACGGGCAAGGGCGCGACACAGAAACGAACAAAACGGTCAATAGGCGTTTCATGGCGCCGCGTCCGCGCCCGGATGGATGCGGGCGCCGGTACGGCCGCCGGGTCGCCCCAAAGGGGGGCTAGGCGTGTCCCGCGATCATGGGTGCCACGCATGACCGGATCCCCCTGTCGGGCTGCGTGGGACGTGACGTCAGACGCAGAGCACGACGCCGGCCGGAAGCGGGGCGGGCAGGCCGGCCGAGCGTGGGGAAAAGGTGGCGACGTCAGCGGGTGGCCGGGAGATCCACTTCGTTCGAATGACTCGCGGGTTCGGGGTTTTGGTCGGTCGTTTATTGCTGGTCCGATTCGCGCGTTTGCGTGTCCGGCGAGTAATCGATCTACACCGACATCGGGATGCACACCGCAGGGGCGGCTCATCGCGCCTGGATGCTCGACGTCGGACCGCCTATAACCCGCTGTCAGGATCCAGTCAAGGTCTCGATTTATACTTTTTCGTACTTCTATAGAGAAATGCCGAAATGTCGTTCTAATACGATCCGGAAAGTTCAATTACTACATTTATGACCCTTGAAAGGACGGGCCGTAAGTCTAATATCTGGGTTTGTGTCCCATGATCCATCGGACTTACCAGATAAGCAGGTCTGGCCGACCGGCCACTCCGATGACACAGCCATGACCTCTCCCATCCCTCCGCTGGCCAGGCACAGATCGCAGCCGCAGCCGCCGCAGGAGTGGGAGCCCGAACGGCTGTCCGGGACCGGTCCGTGGCGGTTGATCATTCGTGCGGGGATCGTGTTCGTCGTGCTGGCCGCGGTGGGGATCGGGCTCGGCGCGATTCGATCGTCGCGGGCGCCGTCGCCGAGCGTGGCCGCACCCATGGCCACAGCGGCGGCGGAGCCCGAGCAGGGATCGCCGCAGGCAGGGGCGGCTCGCCAGCCGGTCACGCCGGTGACACCGGGGACCCAGGCGACGCCGGCCAGTCCTGCGGCCTCGGCCGACCCGTCGCGAGGGGACGGGGCGAGGCCGGCGATCAACGCCCAGGAGGCGAAGCGGATGCACGACCGCTTCCAGCACGAGCTGTCGGCGGCCCAGCTGGACCTCGACGACAAGGCCGTCGGCCGGCTCGAGCAGGGGCTCGCCCTGGAGATGACCAAGGCGAGCTTCGAGACCGCCAGGATGCGGGACGCCGAGGTGGCGGCCGGGATCTGGCCTGGCACCAAGGTGTGGGTGCCGCGGAGCACGGCAGCGGCGGGCGACTGGTTCGTGGCCTCCATGCACGAGCCGGGCGTGGCCCGCGTGACGGACGTGCTGGTCAAGACCGAGAAGGGGTGGCGG
Organism: Nonomuraea sp. bgisy101; assembly: GCF_057708945.1. Classification (NCBI taxonomy): domain Bacteria; kingdom Bacillati; phylum Actinomycetota; class Actinomycetes; order Streptosporangiales; family Streptosporangiaceae; genus Nonomuraea; species Nonomuraea sp. bgisy101. The sequence goes on along the minus strand of NZ_JBYITD010000005.1, from coordinate 384,401 downwards.
CTCGCGGCCTCGACCGCCGACACCCGCAACCCCGCGCCCGAGCTGCCGGTCATCGCGGTCGACGCCGAGGGTTACGCCAGGAGCCTGGACGAGTTCACCTCGGGCCTGCGCGGCACGCCCAAACAGGTCGCGCTCGCGCACCTGAGGAGCCTGGAACGAGCGACCAAGGACGAGCGGTTCGCCGAAGGGCCGTGGACGTCGACCGCGGTACGGCTGTGGCAGCGCGAACGGGCCCAGCTCCGCAAGGCCGGCTGGGACCTGAAGCTGTCGTACCGCCTGACCGGCAAGGTGCGGGCGCTCAGGACCGTCGACGGCGGCGCGCTGGTCTGGTACTCCGCCCGCTCCACCGAGGTCCGTACGGCGGAGCGGCCCGGCACCACGGTGACGCTGAAGGGTTCGGCCGCCGTCCGCACCGAAACCCGCCCCTTCGCCCAGACGGCGAGCGCGACCTACGGGCGGATGTACGTGGCACACGTCCCGCCGATCGGCTCCACCGAGCCCATCAGGGTCATGGGCGACTGGACAGACGTACTGGAGAGCCACGGCACCTGACGAACCACCAGATAAGAGGAGCACCATGACGACATCCCCACGCAGACCTTCCAGGTCAACGGTCGTCACGACGGCACTCACAATCGGCGTGTTCGGCGCCGGGGCAGGACTGGGCACTTTCCTTCACGATCGCGATCCTCAGCCGCGGGCCGAGGTCCTGCGCCTGGCCGCGGGAACCTATCAGCTGGACGAGCGGGTCGCCGAGTCGTCCTCGGAGGCGCTCACCGCCCGCTCGCTCACCGGCGCGGACGAGGGCAGCACGCTGTCGGGCGGCCTGGGCGGCCCGCCGCTGTGCCTGTCGGCCACCGTCGACTGGCTGGCCGTCCAGGGCGCAGGCGAGGCGTGCGCGTCCATCCCGCTGCTGGGCAAGGGGACGACGTCGCCTCCTCTGCTCCGCCCGGGGAATCCCGCGGAGCGGTCCACGCCGTCGCAGCAACCGCAGGAGCCGAAGAAATCGGACAGACCGGATCCCGCACCCAAGAGGAGCGATCCTCCGGAGCCCACGCGGATGAACGAGCCGCGGACCACGGCGCGCCCGCCCGCGCCGCAGCCTCCGGCGAGGGATCGGGACGACTCCCCCGCGCCGAGGAGGAGCGACCCTCCCGCGACGAGGAAGAGCGAGCCCGAGGGAGACAGGAAGACCGAGAACGACAGCAGGAAGGAGACGGAGAAGAAGGCCGACACCCCGGCCACCGCCCTCCCCAAGGGCACGCTGCGGGCCGTCGAGCCGAACGCGCAGCGGGTGCCCAGCGGCCCGCCGCTCCAGCCGGTCCGCCCCCGCCCCGCTGATCAGAACCGGCCGGACCAGAACCCGCCCAACCAGAACCCGCCCGGCCAGACCCCGCCGAGCCGGGATCCCAACGGCCAGAACCGGCCGGGTCAGCCGCGCCAGAACCCGACGGTCAATCCGCCTGACCAGGTTCCCACGGCCCGCCAACCGGTCCCGCGCGTCCCCACCACGGTCCCCACGACAAGACCGACGGCAAGACCGACGGCAAGGCCCACGACAGGGCCGACGACGAGGCCCACGACGGCGCCGACGACGGGGCCCACGACCAGGCAGCCCGCGCCCCGGGTTCCGACGGCCCAGCCTCCTGGCGGGGACACCGACGACCGGCAGTGCCTGGTCACCGGCCCCGGCGGGAGGGCGCTGCGGCCGGCCGTGGCCGGCGGGATCGCGCCCGGCTGCGAAGACCCCGCCCAGACCGCGCTGCCCACTGCCAGACCCGCCCCTCCGACCGGCAGGTCCGCGCCACCCACCGTCAAGTCCAGCCCGAAGGCCACGGCGAAGGCCACCGGCAAGCCCTCCCAGCCGTCCATGCCGACCTCGCTCCGCCCCGCGGTCACCCCGAACCGCCCGACCAGGGTCCCCGCCACCGTCGCCGCCACCTCGGGCCCGCGCGTCCCCGACGGCACGACGCTGCGGCCCGCCACTCCCGAGGGCGAGAGCCTGCCGATCTTCCAGGATCCGGCGCTCATGCGGCGCGCCGAGGAGGCTCTCGGCCTCGACGGCACCAGGACCTACACCGACGCCAACGGCGAGTGGGACCTCACGATCGCCCCGCCCGGCACCCCGGAATGCCGCGACTACAGCAAGCAGCAGCTCCAGGCGATGGGCGTCTCCGCCGGCTCGCCCGCCAACCTGCCGCGTGACTCGTGCCTGTGGCCGGCCTTCATCCGCTGGCTGTACGCCGATCCGGCCCCGGGCGAGGTGAGCAACTGGACCAAGTTCACCGGCCTGCCGGACCGGAACCTGCAGCTCGTGGTGGTCGATCCGAACAGGGGCGGCGCTCCGGCCGCCGAGACCGCGCCGGGCGTCGTCGAGCCGGACACGGGGCCATGAGCTCCCTTCACGACATGGGAAGCGCCATCCTCGGACCTGACAGGGCCGCCACCTGGGTGCGCGAGCACGGCGGCCACCTCATGGACTACGCCGTCTACCGGCTGGGCGAGGCCGCCGCGCCCGCCGCCGTGGCCGCCGCCCTCGGCGCCGCGCACTGGCGTGCCGTACCGGAGAACGTCTCCGAACGCGGCCTGCTGTTCGCGGCGCTGCGCCGCGGATGCCTGGCCGACCCCGCGTGCGGGGACGGCTACCACCCTGGCACGGGGCCGGGTCTGCCCGACGCGGAGCTGATGCGGCGGGCGTGGGCGCTGGTCGACCCGCTGGGGGTGGAGGCGCTGCTGCTGATGTTCCGGCACGAGCTGACGCTCGCCGACCTGGCGCATGTCCTGGACCTGCCTGAGGCGGAGGCGCACCGGCTGGTCACCAGGACGCAGGACCTCATCGAGACGCTGGTCAGCGCGCTCGACGCGCTGTCGCGCGGCAGGCCGACCTGCGAGGCGCTCGTCCCCCTGGTGGAGGCGGCCTTCCCCGCCGGGTCCGACACGGCGCGTTCCGAGCTGCTCCATCACATGATCGAGTGCTCGGCCTGCAACCGGCCTTTCAACATCCACTACACCGTCCCGCAGATGATCGACCAGGTGCCGGTGGCGCCGCTCAGCGCCGCGCGGCGGGAGGAACTCCTGGCGCTGCTGGCGGCCGTACCCGATCCGGCTCCGCCCGCCGTCCCCCGCCAGGCCACGCCCGCCGAGCCCGCCACGGACCTCGACGTGCGACCGCCCGCCATCCCGACACCGGGGCAGGACACGCCGCTGTTCAACGCGCTGGCGTCCGTGGTGTGGGCCCGCGAGGTCCTCTCCCCCACCGACCAGGTCCACGTCCCGCCGGTCGCGCAGGTGATCCAGGACGGGGTCGTGGAGGTCGGGCCGGCCCGCGCCAGGCCCAGGTCCCGGCTGCCCGAGGCGCTGGCCGCCGCGGGGGCGCGCACCCGCAGTACCGCTGTCAAGGTCGCCATCATGCTGGTCGCCGGTACGGCCGGCATGATCACCGGCCTGCAGATCCTGGGCCCCACCCAGGACCCGCCGCGTGAGACCACGTTCACCCCCTCGGCGAGCCGCGACGTCCTGGCGGGACGGCTGACGCTTCCCCCGTCGGTCTCGCTGGACGAGTTCGGCAGGGGCACGATCACGCTCAACCTCCCCGGCGAACCGGTGAGCTGGCGGATCACCGCGCCAGGTCTGGCCGTCACCCCGTCGACCGGCACCTCGGGCGACGGCGACCCGGCCGTGATCCAGGTGCGCGCGCTGCGCTTTCGCCACTGGTGCGGTGATCCGTCCCCGACGGAGGCCGTCCTGACCGTGCAGGGGCCCGCCGACTCACTCACCACCCGCGTTCGCTGGAACACCTGCTGACCCCATGTGAAAGGACCCTTGCCATGACGGAGACCCCTTCCAGGCTGCAGAAGCCGGCGACCCAGCCGGAGCAGTTCGACCAGTCGATCCCGCTCACCGCCGAACGCCTGCTGACCAACCGGCGGCCCGAGCCGTCATCGGGGTGGCGACGCCTGGTGTGGCAGCTGTCGGGGCGCAGGTACATCCCCGCCGAGTCGGCGGCCGAGGTCGAACGCCGCAAACTGATCGCTCAGGCGCAGACGCCGGTCGCCAGCGGGCACCACAGGATCGCGGTCATGAGCCTGAAGGGGGGCGTGGGCAAGACCACGACCACGGCGGCGCTGGGCAACACGCTCGCCTCTCTGAGGGGTGACAGGGTCATCGCCATCGACGCCAACCCCGACAGGGGGACGCTGGGGCTGAAGGTCAAGTCGGAGACCGCCGCGACCATCCGCACGTTGCTGGCCGAGGCCGAGCACATCGTCAGGTACGCCGACGCGCGGGCCTTCACCTCGCAGTCGCCCGCGCGGCTGGAGGTGCTCGCCTCCGACACCGACCCGGCCGTGAGCGAGGCGTTCGACGCCGACGACTACCGGACCGTCGCCGGGCTGATCGAACGCTACTACTCCATCTGCATCACCGACTGCGGCACCGGCCTGCTGCACGGCGCGATGGGCGCGACGCTGGACATGGCCGACCAGATCGTGCTGGTCAGCCTGGTCGCGGTGGACGGCGCGAACTCGGCGGCGGCCACGCTGGACTGGCTCACCGCGCACGGGCACGCCGACCTGGTGAAGAACGCCATCGTGGTGCTCAACGCCGTCGAGGAGCGCTGCGACGTCGACGTGGACCTGCTGGAGCAGCACTTCAGCGCCCGGTGCAAGACCGTGATCCGCGTGCCGTACGACCCGCATCTGAAGGAGGGCGCCGAGGTCGACCTGCTGCGGCTGCGGCCCACCACCGCCGGCGCCTACCTGCGCCTGGCCGCCGCCGCCGGGCAGGCCTTCAGCCTGCGTCCTGATCGGGGCCACTAGTGTCGCCGGTGATGGAGGACCCGGCCCTGCGCTGGGATCTGGGCCCGGTACGGCGTCGCCACCGGGTCCGCCGGGTGGCGATCGCGGTGGTCGCGCTGGTCGCGGTGGCCGTCGCGGCCTGGATCCTGCGTCCCGGCTCGGGCGTCGAGCCTGTCGCCCTCGCCGAGCCCGCCGGGTACCAGGGCGCGGCGGGCTTCCCCGTCGGCTTCCCGCACACCGAGCTGGGCGCCGCCTCGGCCGCCGCCGCGACTCTGGAGGCCGCGTGGACTCTCGACGAGGCCCAGGCGATGGCGGCCGCGCAGCTGTACGCGGCGCCCGAGCAGCAGGCGGCGGCCCGCGCGGGCGCCGCGAGCGCGACCAAGGGCTGGCGGCGCACGCTCGGCCTGCCGGAGGAGGGCTCGCTGCCGACGGGCGCGGCCATGCGATCGAGCACGATCGGCATCCGATGGCAGGAGCGCGCGGAGGACCAGATCCTCGTCTCGGTCCTCGTCCAGGTGACGGCGACCAAGGGAGACGCGAGCCCGCTGTACTCCAGCCCCTACGCCATGAACCTGCTCATGACCTGGCACCCGACCCTGCGCGGCGGGGACTGGGTCAACACCCCTGACACCCGCCCCGTCGCCGCGCCTCCCGCGGCCGCGCCGGGCTCCCCCCAGTTCACCGCGGCGGGCTGGCGGCCCATCGCCCACACCGACCCCGCCGAGTGAGTCCAGGAGACCTCCGCCCATGACCCCAAGCCGCCCCTCCCGGCGCCTTTCCGTCGCCTCCGGCCTGCTGCTGGCCTGCGTGTCCCTGGTGGGTGGCGGAGCGCTCGCCCAGCCGTGGACGTCGCACGCCGACATCGAACCTCCCTCCACCGGAGGGGGCACGACGACAACCGTGCCCAGTCCGGAGCCCGCACCGGCGCAGGAGCCCGCTGACCAGCCCACCGTCCGCATCACCACCGAGCCGGGCAAGGTTTCGAAGGTCGAGAATCCGCCGCCCACCGAACCCACACCCACGCAGACCCCGCCGGAGGCATCCTCGACACCCGAGAGTCAGAGCTCCAAGAAAGCCTCGGCCGCCGCCAAACCCGCGCCCAAGGCGGAGCCGAAGCCTGGGCCCGCGGGTGAGAAACCGAACGCTGACACGGCGAAGATCGACTTCCCCCTCCCCACGCCCGTCAAGATCACCCCGCCGAAGCCGCCGGTCAGCACCGCGCCCAAGAGCACGAGCAGCGCCGCACCCAGGCCCTCCTCGTCTGTCAGCGCCGCGCCGAAGAGCACGCCCACCAAACCCACCGTTCCCAGAACCTCCGCCGAGCCCGCTGTCCGTCCCACAACTGCCTCCGCGCCGGCTGTTCCGACCGTTCCCTCCACCCAGCCGTCGGTGAAACCGCAGCCCGTCAAAGCATCGGTGCCCGCGCAGGTGCCCGCGCCTCAGCCGACCACGACCGCTGAAGCTCGCCCGCTGCCCTCCACACCGCCGCCCACCGTAAGCGCCCCCTACGTCCCGCCCACGCCTGCCACCGGGTACCCCGTCGACGGCAGCACGTCACCTGATCCCGTCCAGCCCCGCGCGCTCGCGCTCGACCAGCTCAACACCCTCACCACCAGAAACGTCCTGCCGCTGCCCCCGCTCGCGCCACCCGTCGCTGCCACCACCGCCACAGGGCAGACCTGCCTCGCCCAGAACAGCGCCGCATGCTGGAGCCTGTCGCCGTGGTGGAGCAGCACCACCGGCATCGTCACGACGGCACAGCCGCCGAAGTTCGCGTGGGCCTTCGTTCCGCCTGGCGCGGCCCAGCCGTACCCGGGGAGCGCTCCCGCCGCGTCGCAGGACGTCACCGGCGCGTCGGAGGGAACAGCCGCCCCGCAGGACTTCACCAGGCCTACGATGTGCTGGGTGTTCGGGCCCGCGGCCGGTTGCGCCAGGGCGGAAGGGGGTGCCCCGTGAGCTCCAGGATGCGTGCGCGCGTCGCCGCCGTCGGGTTGGTGGCGGCGCTGTGCTGGAGCACGTCCGGGTTCGTCGGCGTGGCGAGCGCCGCCCCGTGCGCGCAGCTCGACGACCAGCGCGGGTGGGGACAGCCCGTGTGGTGCGCCGAGTTCGACGACTACCTCGACCCCAACGAGTGGGCCGTCTACGACTCGCCCGGCCACGCGGGCAACGGCCGCCGCTCACCGGGCCAGCTGTTCCTCGGCGACGGCTCGCTGTTCCTGTACGGTGCGACCGACGGCACCACCGCCGGGCTCGCGGCCAGGTACACGCAGCTGTACGGACGCTGGGAGGCGCGTATCCGCCTGTATCCTGGAGCCGGCTCCTACCATCCCGTCGCCCTGCTCTGGCCTGCGGGCGGAGGAGGCGGCGTGGTGCCCGACGGCGGTCAGGAGATCGACTTCCTCGAGGTCATCGACGATCCCGAACGGCAGCACCCGAACTTCTTCATGCACACCTCCTCGGGGCGTGAAGAGGCGCACGCGAATCTCGACATGACCACCTGGCACACCTACGCGGTGGAGAACTCGCCCGAGGGCGTGGTCGGCTACATCGACGGTCAGGAGTGGTTCAGGTCATCCGTCGCGGCCACCACACCGATGTCGCCGTGCCTGCAGCTCGACTGGTTCCCCGGCGAGGGCAGCGCTGGCGATGCGTGGATGGAGGTCGACTTCCTGCGCATCTACGCGATGACGTGAGGGTCGTGACCCCGGCGGGTGTTCGCGCGATACCTGCCAGATCGCGCATGTACCACCTTTTCGCGCTTTATGATGATCGTTATTGTCCCGCGAGGAGGAACCCCTGTGGCCAAGCAGCCGGATGAGTGGAACAGCGCGATCGACACGACAAGGCCGAGCATCGCCAGGGCCTACGACGTCGTCCTCAACGGCAAGGACAACTTCGAGGTCGACCGTGAGTTCGTCGCCGAGATCGTGAAGGTCGTTCCCGAGATCTACGACGTGGCCACCTACAACCGGCAGATCCTCGGCCGTGGTGTGCGCTTCATGGTCGACCAGGGGATCACGCAGTTCATCGACCTTGGATCCGGTCTGCCGACAGTGGAGAACACCCATCAGGTGGCGCAGCGGGCCGAGCCCGCCTCGCATGTCGTCTACGTCGACAACGACCCGATGGTGCTCGCCCACGGCAGGGCGCTGCTGGCGGAGAACGACCGGACCGCGGTCGTTACCTCCGACCTGCGCGACCCGAAGGCGATCCTCGCCGACCCGGCCGTCCAGCGGCTGATCGACTTCGACCGGCCGGTCGGCGTGATGCTGGTCGGCATCCTGCACCACCTGCACGACGACGAGGACCCCCGCGGGATCGTCGAGGCCTACATGGCAGCGGTCCCCTCGGGCAGCTACCTGTTCGTCACGCACTTCTGCGACTCGAGCCAGGACTCGCGGGACGCGGAGAAGAAGTTCCTCGCGCTGCTCGGGACCGGCCGGTTCAGGACCGTCGAGGAGATCACGTCCTTCTTCGACGGGTTCGAGCTGGTCGAGCCGGGCGTGGTGCCGTTGCCGCTGTGGCGCCCCGAGCAGGCCGTCCCGTCGAACCTGACGGTGGGCCAGCGGCTGATGTACGGCGGCATCGCCCGCAAGCCGTAGGACCCGGGCCGGCCGGGCGGTCCCTGGGCTGGCAGGAGCGGTTCAGCAAAGGCAGCGATCGGCCCTGGTCCGGCGGGAAGGGGGCGTGGGGATCTGGCGGAAGGCCTCCGCGTGCTCCTCCGCCCAGGAGCGGAACGTGCGGGCGGGCCGTCCGAGGAGCCGTTCGACGGTGTCGGTCACCCGCTCGGGCGAGTCCACGAATCCACGTCGCGCAGCGCGGGTGCCGGCGTGCCGGGCGATGACAGGTCGCCGCGCACCGCCGTCACGCCGTGAGGAAGCACGGCACTCGCGGGACCGCGCGGCAGGGCGCGGGCCTCGTGCCCGGCCGCGCTCAGCGCGGAGCCGACATGCCTGCCGACGTTGCCGGTCGGGCCGGTCACAAGGAAGGTGCTCATCAGGCGACCGTAGAACCTCAACCGCAGCGGCCGAGGTCAATCCGGGCCCGCCCACCCCGACGAGGGGGATCGCTCCCGATGATGACGTCACCGGGAGCGACCGCCGATCGTCAGCCGACGTATCTGCGGAGGTGTTCGGCCGTCAGTGAGGTACCCGTCTCGACCAAATCCGCCGCAGGGCCGGAGAACACGACCTGCCCGCCGTCGTGGCCCGCTCCAGGGCCCAGGTCGATGATCCAGTCCGCGTGCGCCATCACGGCCTGGTGGTGCTCGATGACGATGACCGTGTTCCCGTCGTCCACGAGCCGGTCGAGCAGCTCCAGCAGCTGGTCCACGTCGGCGAGGTGGAGCCCGGTCGTCGGCTCGTCCAGCACGTACGTCGTGCCGCTCTTCGCCATGTTGATCGCGAGCTTGAGCCGCTGCCGTTCGCCTCCGGACAGCGTGGTGAGCGGCTGTCCGAGGCCGACGTAGCCGAGACCGACCGCCGAGAGGCGGTCGAGGATGGTCTTGGCCTGGCCGGTGGTGAAGAACTCTCCCGCCTCGGCCACCGACATGCCGAGGACCTCGCTGATGTTCTTGCCGCGCAGCCGGTAGTTCAGCACCTTGGGCGTGAACCGCCTGCCCTCGCACTCCTCGCACACCGACGCCACCTCGGCCATCATGGCCAGGTCGGTGTAGACCAGGCCGATGCCCTTGCAGCCCGGGCACGCGCCTTCGGAGTTGGCGCTGAACAGGCCCGGCTTCACGCCGTTGGCCTTGGCGAAGGCCGTCCTGATCGGGTCGAGCACTCCCGTGTAGGTGGCCGGGTTGCTGCGGCGGGAGCCGCGGATGGCCGACTGGTCGGCGACGATCACGCCGTCGCGTCCCGCGACGTAGCCGTGGATGAGCGAGCTCTTGCCCGACCCCGCGACGCCGGTGACGACGGTGAGCACGCCGAGGGGGACCTCGACGCTCACGTCCCGCAGGTTGTGCGATGTGGCGCCCTCGATCGACAGCCACCCGGTGGGGCGGCGCGCCTTCTCGCGCAGGCTCACCCGGTGGTCGAGGTAGCGGCCCGTCAGGGTGCCGGACGCGCGCAGGCTGTCCAGGTCACCGGCGTAGCAGATGCGGCCGCCCGCCGTACCGGCGCCCGGGCCGAGGTCGACCACGTGGTCGGCGATCGCGATCGTCTCCGGCTTGTGCTCGACGACCAGGACGGTGTTGCCCTTGTCGCGCAGCCTGAGCAGCAGGCCGTTCATCCGCTGGATGTCGTGCGGGTGGAGCCCCGCCGTGGGCTCGTCGAAGACGTACGTGACGTCGGTCAGGCTCGAGGTGAGGTGACGGACCATCCGCACGCGCTGCGCCTCGCCGCCGGACAGCGTGCCGGACTCCCGGTCGAGACTGAGGTAGCCGAGACCGATCTCGACCAGCGAGTCGAGCGTCTCGAGGAGGGTGGCGAGCAGCGGCCCGACGGAGGCGTTCTCGATACCCCGCACGAACGCGGCCAGGTCGTTGATCTGCATGGCCGAGCACTCCGTGATGCTGCGGCCGTTGATCGTCGCCGACCTGGCCGCCTCGTTCAGGCGGGTGCCGCCGCAGGCCGGGCAGCCGGTGAGCTTGACCGCCCGATCGGCGAACGCGCGTGCCTGCGACTGCATCGAGTCGCGGTCCTTGGCCAGGTAGAGCCGCCTGACCTTGGTGACGAGGCCCTCGAAGGTGAGGTTGTTCGAGCCGACCTTGACCTTGGTCGCGGGCTTGTGGAGGAAGTCCTCCCACTGGTCGGGGGTGTAGTCCTTGAGCTTGAGGTCCGGGTCGAACAGGCCCGAGCGGGCCATCAGCTGCCAGTACCAGGTGTCGACCGCGAAGCCGGGCACCTTGATCGCCCCGTCGTTCAGCGACCGGTCCCTGTCGACCAGCTCGTCGATGTCGATGTCGGAGACCTTGCCGAGCCCCTCGCACGCGGGGCACATCCCCTCGGCCCTGTTGAAGCTGAAGGCGAAGGGCGGGCCGACGTGGGGGACGCCGATCCGGCTGAACATGATCCGCAGCATGGTGTGGGCATCGGTGGCGGTGCCCACGGTCGAGCGCGCGTTGACGCCCATCCGCTCCTGGTCGACGATGATCGCCGCGCTCAGGTTGTGCAGCGCGTCGACGTCGGGCCGGTTGAGGCTCGGCATGAAGTTCTGCACGAACGCCGTGTAGGTCTCGTTGATCAGCCGTCGCGACTCCGCGGCGATCGTGTCGAAGACCAGCGAGGACTTGCCCGAACCGGACACCCCGGTGAAGACGGTGAGCCGCCGCTTGGGGAGGTCGAGGGAGACGCCGGTCAGGTTGTTCTCCCTGGCGCCGCGGACCTGGATGAGATCGTGGCCGTCCGCGGCGGCGTGATCAGATCCGCGAAGGTCGTAGTGCCGGATGTCGTTTGCCTGCTGGCTGGAAACCACGGAAGCCTTTCCATAGTCGAGTGACAGTTTCTACGGCCGTACGGCGACGCCCATCGCGTCGGTCGGCGGCGTGGAGCGCCTTCCCAGGTCAGGCCAGGAGGGCGGAACGGCGCGCCGGATCCGCTACGGCCGTTCGGGGAAGGCGGTGACCGGGCGGAGAACGCCCGGGACCGCCGTCAGCACGATGAGCGGCAGGGTGACGACGTCAGCGCGAGCGCGGGGACGTGTCGCGTCCGCGGTCACGGGGCCCGAGGACAGGCTCACGCACGCCGTCGCTGTCGCCGACATCCATGCCTTCAAGTTTCTCATTGAACGTGCCGTGAAGACTTTTCCGTGGCTCCTCCAGCTTGAGCAGGAGGCGTAGACTGCCGACCTTCAACCAGACGTGCAACCTGTGGGGTGAAGGCGGAGGCGATGGGCCGCTCCGGCCACCTCGCCGTCAGCAGCCGCCTGGCAGCCGCCCCCGGTGTTGCGCTGAGGCCGGTACCGGGGCGGGCTCCCGCAAAGGGCGGGATTTCGGCGAACAGGGAAACTAGGGTGCTGGCATGACTGAAATCCTCCTGCGCGGCGGCCGTCCATGGGGTCTCGAAGGACCGGCCGACGTGCTGGTCCGCGACGGCGTCATCGCCGACGTCGGCGCGGGTGTGGACGCGCCGTCCGCGCGCGTGGTCGACGTCTCCGGTGAGGTGGTGCTGCCCGGTCTCGTCGAGGCGCACTGCCACCTCGACAAGACCCTCTACGGGGGTCCGTGGGTCCCGCACTCGGCCGACGACACGCTGGCCGGGCGCATGTCCAACGACCTGGGCCGCAGAGCGGAGCTGGGCGTGCCGAGCGTCGAGCGGATCATCGCGCTGCTGGAGCGGATGAGCGGGTTCGGCACCACGCACGTGCGCACCCACACCGACGTCGACCCCGAGGTCGGGCTGCGCGGCGTCGAGGCGGTACGGCAGGCGGCCGACGCGCTGAACGGCCGCCTCAGCGTGACGCAGGTCGCCTTCCCCCAGCACGGTCTGCTGACCAACCCCGGCACCGCCGGCCTGCTCGAGGAGGCGCTCAAGGGCGGTGTCGAGGCCATCGGCGGGCTCGACCCGGCCGGCATCGACCGCGATCCCGTCCGTCATCTCGACGCCGTCTTCGAGCTCGCCGCGGCGTACGGCGCGCACATCGACATCCACCTGCACGACGGCGGGTCGCTGGGCATGTGGGAGCTCGAGCTGATCGCCGAGCGCACCGCGGTGACAGGGCTGGGCGGCCGGGTCACGGTCAGCCACGCCTACGCCATGGGCCAGGCCGACGAGGCCCAGCAGGGCCGCCTGGCCGAGAAGCTGGCGGCGGCGGGCGTGGCGATCGCGACGGCGGCCGTCTACAGCTTCCCCGTCCCCGCCGTGAAGGTGCTCCGCGCGGCCGGGGTCACGGTCGCGTGCGGCCACGACGGAATCCGCGACCTGTGGGGACCGTACGGCACGGGCGACATGCTGGAGCGCGCGATGCATCTGGCCTACCGGAGCACGTTCAGGCGTGACGAGGACATCGAGCTCGCGCTGGAGGCGGCGACGTACGGCGGGGCCCGCGCGCTCGGCCTGTCCGGTTACGGCCTGGCGCCGGGCGACAGGGCGGACCTGGTCGTGGTTCCCGCGAGCGGGGCGGCGGAGGCGGTCGTCGTGCACCCGCCGCGCACGCTGGTGATGAAGGAGGGCGTCATCCTCTGACCCCCGCAGAAGCGACCCTGTAACCGTTGGTACGCTTGTCGCCTTTCATGACCAACCAGCTCTTACGGGGCAATTGTGATGACGGGGCCCGGTTTTCCCCAGCAGCATCCGACGCAGCAACAGCCGCCGTGGCAGCAGGGCCCGCCGCACCCGGCCCCATGGCCGCCCGGGCACCCGTACCCTGCGCCTCCACCGCCACCGCCACCGCCGCCCAGGCGCAGGACCGGGCTGTGGGTGGTGCTGAGCGCGCTGTCCCTCGTCCTGGTCATCGCCGCAGGGGCGGGGGTCGGGCTGGTCCTGCGGGACCGGGGCTCCACGGCGCCGCCCGACCCGGCACCGACGGGAGCGGCAGGCAAGAGCCAGGCCAGCTCGGCTCCGAGCGGCAAGGAGCAGGACGCCAACACCGTCGTGGTCACCGACGAGGAGATCACCGCGCTGCTCAAGGCGCACGGCGCCGCGCTGACCTCGGGCGACGCCAAGGCGTTCACCTCGATCTTCGACCAGGAGAACACCACCCTCGTCCGCGACCAGGCCAGGCTCTTCGCCAACCTGCGCAAGATGCCACTGAGCCAGATGTCCTACGAGACGTTGTTCCGTAACGGCCGCACCGAGGACAACTTCGGGCGCGGGGTGACGTTCACCCAGGATGTCGCGTTCGTGCACCGGTTCACCGGCATCGACCTGAAGCCGGTTTCGGAGTGGTACCGCTGGACGATCGAGAAGGCCTCGGCCGACGCGCCCCTCGTCGTCACCAAGGTGGGTGGCGCGCCGCCGTCGATCAGGGGCGGCGAGGGCTCCAAGACCGTGTACTACCCGGGCCCTTGGGACATCTGGCCCGACGTGGCCGTGGTGAAGGCGGGCTCCAGCATCGTGCTCGCCAGGCCCGAGGAGGCCGCGCTCGCCAGGCGCATCGCCCCTGCCCTCGCCCAGGCCACGTCCACCGACCTGGACTTCTGGCGACGCCATGGGCCACCGGACGCGGCGGTGCCGATCGGGTTCGTGGTCGCGCTGGCCAAGGGCCAGTCCCAGCTGGGCAACCTGTTCCGCAAGGAGAAGGCGCACGAGGCGGGCGTGTCGATCCCGATGCCCAGCTGGGGCGCCGGCGGCGACATCAGGATCGGCGGCAGCCGCATCGTGCTCGACACCGCCTCGTCCTTCTTCGCCGACACGGCCGGCATCAAGGAGGTCAGCCAGCACGAGATCGCCCACTCGCTGGTGGCCAGCCTCGACAGCGCCGAGTTCTCGCTGTTCGGCAAGCCCAACTGGATCGTCGAGGGCTTCGCCGACTACGTCGCCACGCGGCACCAGCGCGTCGCCCAGGTGCGCCGCTACCAGGAGGGCCGGGCCTACCTCGCGGGACGGCTGGGCAGGCCGTTCGACGGCCGGCTGCCTGACAACGTGTTCTGGGATGACAAGAACCTGATCAACGCCCACTACTTCATGGGCAACCTCGCCATGCGCTTCATCGCGGAGAAGTACGGCGAGCGCAAGGTGGCCGAGGGCGTGGCAGCGGCGTACAAGGCGAAGGGCGGCGACGGCGAGGCGGCGCTGTTCGAGGCGCTCGGCGTGCGCAAGGCGGAGTTCGAGCGTGAGTGGGCGGCCTTCGTCCGCCGGCAACTGGCATGACGGGGGAACGCGGATGACCGATCAGCACCACGGCCACCAGCATGGCGGACGGCCCGCCGACGTCCCACCCCCGAACGGCGGACAACCTCAATACAGTCCCCCGAACGGCGGACAACCTCCCTACAGCCCCTCGCACAGCGGACAACCCCCACACGGTCCCTCGCACAGCGGACAACCCCCACACGGTCCCTCGTACGGCGGACAACCCCCATACGGTCCGCCGAACAGCGGACCACCCCCCTACGGTCCGCTGAACGACGGACGGCCCTCTCACAGCCCGCCGAACCAGTCCACGCAGGGCCCACCCGCCTACGGACCCGCCACCCACGGCGGGCCCGCCTCCGGCCCGCCGAACCAGGCGCCACCTCCCTACGGGCCACCCGCCGGACCGGCGACCGGACCTGCCTACGGGCCACCCGCCGGGCCCGCCTACGGGTCGCCCGCCGGATCGGCGACCGGGCCTTCCTACGGACCTCCCGCGGGGCCCGCGGGGCAGACCGCCCCGTCGAGCCCCCAGCTGCCGTACCCCCACCACCCGTCCGGCCCGCCGTACCCCCACCATCCGCAGCCCCGGCAGGGCAGGGCTCGCACCGCGCTGTTCGTGGTGCTCGGCCTCGTGGTGCTGCTGGCCGTGGGAACGGGCACCGCGTGGTTCGTCGCCACCACAGGGCAGCCGGGGTCCGCGCAGACCGCGCAGGAGGACACCCCGAGCGGCGAAGCCAAGGCGCTCGGCCAGTGGGCGGTGCCGCTGACCAACGCCGGCAGCACCGACTTCACCACCGGCCTGGCCTTCGCCGCCTGGCTGACCGACACCGTGATCATCCGGGCCCAGAAGGACGGCCTGCTCGCCTACGACCTCGACGACGGCAAGCGGGCCTGGGGGGTGCCGTCCCCAGGGGAGCAGCTCTGCGGGGCCACCGCCGAGCTGGCCTCGGGCAAGGGCGCGGTCGCGTACGGCTCCGCCGGCGTGTGCGACCACCTGGCAGGGGTGGACGCGGCGAAGGGTCGGCTCACCTGGAAGATCGACATCCCCGCGGAGAAGTCCAGCCTGTCCAACACGCTCGCCGCGCCGCAGGTGATGGCCGCCGGCGACATGGTGGTGGTGTCGGTGGACGAGACGGTCTACGGCTACCGCCTGTCCGACGGCGGCAGGCAGTGGACCGTCGCGCCGCCCGAAGGCTGCCATCTCGAGGACGCCCACGCGGCCGCCGCCCACGTGGTGGTGATCTACGACTGCGCGTTCGGCGGCACCTCGAACCGGGTCGAGCTGCTCGATCCGCACAGCGGCAAACCGGTCAAGCGGTATCCGATGGACGAGCTCGGTCTCGGCCCTTCGGTGCTGTCGGCCGACCCCGTCATCGTCCACGTGGAGCGCGGGGGCGAGGACACGTTCGTCGCGTTCGACGGTCAGGGCCGCAAGGTCGAGGTCAGAGCCGGCCACGTCGACATGCTGACCATGAACAAGGTGGCGATGTTCGACGGCATGGCGGAGGAGTACCGCTACGCCGTCCACCAGGACCGGTTGTATCTGGCGACGTTCCCCGAGAACGTGCCGAACGAGCTGCGCTCGCGCAACACGGCGCTGGCCTTCGACCTCAAGACGGGCAGGCGATTGTGGGAGTCGTCGGGCACCAACGCCACCAAGCTCACCTTCGTCCGCGCCGACGACAAGGGGCTGCTAGCGCTGGAGGTGGGCGACCGGCGCGACCTGGCTCCCCGGCTGGTACGGCTCGACGCCGCCTCCGGCAAGGCGACACCCGTGGCGACGCTGCCCCAGGAGTTCGGCACCGAGGGCGACAACGCCAAGGTGTTCGAGCGCGGCGGCGGCGTCCTCATCGTGCCGTGGACGTCGGTCGCCACCAAGAACGCTGTCACCTACTTCGGAGGCTGACGGGTAGGGGTCCTCTCGTGAACGTGGTGGTGCTGTCCGACACGCACGCGCCGCGCCGCTGGAAGTCGTGCCCGCCCCTGGTTGCGGCCCATCTGCGCGGCGCGGACGTGATCCTGCACGCGGGGGACGTGTGCGTGCCCTCCGTGCTGGACGATCTGGCCGTCTTCGCGCCCGTGCACGTGGTCAAGGGCAACAACGACGGCCCCGGCGTGGTGGCGCCCGAGGTCCTGGAGCTGACCCTCGACGGGCTCAGGGTGGGCATGATCCACGACAGCGGCCCCGCCAAGGGCAGGCTCGGGCGGATGCGCCGGCTGTTCCCCGAGGCAGACCTCGTGGTGTTCGGGCATTCGCACATCCCCCTGGACGAGTCGGGTGATGGGCTGCGCATCTTCAATCCCGGGTCGCCCACGGACCGACGCCGCCAGCCGTACGGGACGATCGGTGTGCTGACCATCGAACGCGGCGTGCTGGAGGAGGCCAGGATCGTCGCCGTGACCTGAGTCCGGGCCGTCGGGAACGCGCCAAGTTCCGCATTACGCGCTAGCATTCCACAAAGCGGAACTTGAGGAGAATGCAGTGGCTGAGGCACAGTCCCCCGTCGGCAGCGTCGATCGCGCCCTGCTCATCCTGCAGGAGATCGGAAAACACAGCAGGGGCGTTACTCTCGACGAGCTCGCCACCAGGCTCGGCCTCCCCAAGAGCTCGCTGCACCGCCTGCTCGGCGCGCTCAAGCACCGCGGGTTCGCCGCCCAGCCTGAGCCCAGCGGCCCCTACTTCCTCGGCACCGAGATGCTGGCGACGGCGTTCAGGTTCTACGAGACGATGGACCTGCGCACGCTCGTGCGGCCGCTGCTGCTGAGGCTGAGCGAGGAGTTCACCGAGACCGTGCACATGGCCATGCTCGACGGCGGCGAGGTCGTCTATCTGGACAAGGTCGAGGCGGTGCGGTCGATCACGATGACCTCGGTCGTGGGCGGGCGCAACGCGGCCCACTGCACGGGCGTCGGCAAGGCGCTGCTGGCCTGGACGTATCCGACCGACGAGGCGATCAAGGCGTGGGCCGACAGGTACGGCCCGCTGTCGACAAGAACCCGTAACACGATCACCAATCCGGCGAAGCTGGCCACCCACCTCGACCAGGTGCGGCAGCGCGGATACGCGCTCGACCTGGAGGAGAACGAGCATGGTGTGCGGTGCGTGGCCGCCCCCGTCTTCATGGGGGGCGCCACGCCCGTGGCCGCGGTGAGTGTGACCGCGATCAAGGACCGCATGTCGCCCGCCAGGATGGAAGAGGTGGGCAACGTTCTCAAGCGGGCGGTGGCGGAGAAGATCTGACCGCCCGGCGGGGAGCGCTGAGCTCCCAGCCGGGCGACCTGCGCGGGACGTCAGCCCTTGACCGCTCCCGTCAGCGCCTGGACGAAGCGGCGCTGGCCGAAGAGGAACACCGCGAGCACCGGCAGCGTCGTCAGCACCGTGCCCGCCATGATCGCCGGCCAGTCCGCCCTGTGCTGGCCCTGGAAGGTCGTCAGCCCCACCTGGACCGTGTAGTTGTCCTCGGAGTTGATCGCCACCAGCGGCCAGAACAGATCGTTCCACGCCGTGATGAACGTGATGACGGCCAGCGCCGCCAGAGCGGGCCTGGCCACCGGCAGCACCACCCGGTAGAACACCGCGACGCGCGAGCAGCCGTCGATGCGCGCGGCCTCCTCCAGCTCCTTGGGGAACGACTGGAAGAAGGAGGTCATCAGGTAGATGCCCACCGCGGAGCTGAGCTGCGGCACGATCAGCGCGCCCAGCGTGTCGGTGAGCCCCACCTTGTTGAAGATCAGGAAGGTCGGGATCACCGTGAGCTGGAACGGGATCAGCGCGGTGGCGATGACCAGGACCAGGACCAGCTTGGAACCGACGAACCTGATCCTGGCGAACGCGTAGCCGGCCATGCTGCACAGCACCAGCTGGGCCAGCACGATCGCCCCCGACACGATGACGCTGTTGAGGAACCAGCGCAGGAAGTTCGAGCGCTCGATGACCGTGCGGTAGCCGCCCAGGTCGATGCCATCGGGCCAGACCGCGGGCGGGAACCGGTTGAGCTCGGCCTGCGTCATCACCGAGCTGAGCACCAGCCAGACGAACGGCAGCAGGACCACGGCCGACATCGGCACCAGCACCAGGTGCCACTTGCTGGGCAGGTGGAGGCGTCTCATGTCGTGACCCCCCTCCGCCGCGCGACCAGCAGGCCCGCGACGATCAGCAGCAGGGTGCCGGCGAACAGCACGTACGCCACGGCCGCGCCGTACCCGGCGGTGGAGTAGGTGAAGGCGAGCTGCCAGACGTAGTAGACGATGGTCACGGTGGCGTTGGCGGGCCCGCCCTTGGTCGTGGTCATGACCAGGTCGAAGAACTGGAGCGCGTCGATCACGCCCCAGACCGCGAGGAAGACCGTCATCGGGCGGACCGACGGGACGATGATGTGCCTGAACGTGCTCCACCGTCCCGCGCCGTCGATCGAGGCGGCCTCCATCACCTCCTTGCTGATCTCCTGGATGGCGGCCAGGTAGATCACCACGGAGAACCCGAACCGCGTCCAGAAGAAGATCAGCGTGAGGACGAGCATGGCCTGCGAGGGGCTGCTGAGCAGTCCCTGGATGGGCAGCCCCAGCTTGGCGAGCAGCCCGTTGGCCAGGCCGAAGTCGCGGTCGAAGATGAAGCCCATGAGCAGGCCCGTCGCGGTGGCCGAGACGATGTAGGGCACCAGGAAGCAGGTCCGGTAGAACCCGATCCCTCGCACCTTCCTGTTCAGCAGCACCGCGACCAGCAGGCCGGCGATCAGTGACGTGGGGATGTAGAGCACCAACAGCAGCCCGGTGTTCCTGAGCGCCTGGAAGAACACCGGGTCCTCGAGCAGCGCCCGGTAGTTGTCGAGCCCGACGTTGCGCCCGGCCGTCATCAGGTCGGAGTCGGTGAACGACAGCGCCAGCGCCCACGCCATGGGCACCAGCGAGAACCCCAGGATGACCAGCGTCGCCGGCCCGGCGAAGGACCAGCCGGCGATGTTGTCGCCGAGCTTCCTGCGGTCCTTGGGACGCCTGCGCGGGGCGGCGGAGGCGCTGAGCGCGGTGGTGCTCATGAGCCTGGTACGGCCAGCGCCGCGTCCGACTTGGTGGCCGCCTCGTCGAGCGCCGTCTTGGCGTCGCTCTTGCCCAGCAGGGTCTGCGCGATGGCCTCGGCCACGAAGGCGGACACCCGCGGATACCTGGTGGTGGCCGGCCTGACCCGCTTGGCGTTGGCGAGGTTGGCCGAGATCACGTCGATGCCGGGGTACTTGTCCAGGTAGTCCTGGTAGCCGGGCAGCTTGGTGATCGACTCCCTGATCGGCAGCGAGCCCGTGTCGCTCATCCACACCAGTTGCTGCTGGGCGGCCGTCAGCCAGGCCAGGAAGGTGGCCGAGGCCTTCACCCTGCGCTCGTCGTGGTCGAAGACCACCCAGTTGTCGGGACCCGAGATCGTCTCGTGGTTGCCGTTGGTGCCGGGCAGCGGCGAGACGCCGTAGTCGACCTTCGCCGCCTGCAGGTCGGGCAGCACCCACGGCCCGGAGAGGAACAGGCCGAGCCTGCCCGACTCGAACAGCTTCTGCCCCTTCTCCGCGGGGCTGGAGTCGAGGTAGACGGACTTGTCGTCGACGGCCATGGAGCGCAGCCTGCCGAGGGCCTGCTGGCCCGCCGCGGAATTGAAGACGGCCTTCTTGTTGTCGGGCGCGAGGATGTCGCCGCCGGCCTGCCAGACCATCGGCCACAGGCCCCAGACCGCCTCCTCCCCGCCGCTGATCGGCCAGGTGGTGCCGAAGACGCCGTCCTTGGCGTTGGTGGCCTGCTTGGCCATGGTCCTGAAGTCGTCCCAGGTCCAGTCCGCCGCGGGCGGCTGGACACCCGCCTTGGCCAGCACCTTCTTGTTGTAGAGGACGACCATGTTGTCGACGACCGCGGGGAAGCCGATGACCTTGCCCTGGATGGTGACGGCCTCGCGCTCGTTGGCCCAGAAGTCGTCCCAGCGGACGGCCGGGTCCTTCACGAACTCCGTGAGGTCGGCGGTCTTCGGGTTCCTGGCGATGTTGGGCGCCCACGAGCCGTAGAGGTAGGCGATGTCCGGGTAGGCGTCAGAGGTGAGCGCCGCGGTGATCTTGGGCAGCATGCCGTCCGCCGTGGCTCCGCCGGACTCGGTGTTGACCCTGATGTCCGGGTGGCTCTGGTTGAACTGCTCGACCAGCTTCTCGATCGACTTGGCGGAGGCGTCCTCCTGGCCGTGCCAGATGGTGATCTCGACAGGCCCGCCCGCCGTCTGCTCGTCCCGCGTCGCGCCACCGCCGCAGCCGGTGGCGACCAGGGCGACGACCGCGGCGGCGGCCAGCGCGCGCCTCATCGGACGCCCTCGGGAAGCAGGTCGCCGTGGGCCGCGATCATCTCGTCCACGAGATCGTGGATCTGCTGGAGCGTGAGCGTCGCCGAAGCGTTGGGATCAAGCATGGCGGCATGGTAGACGTGGTCGCGGCGTCCTTCGAGCGCCGCCCTCACGGCCAGCTCGCCCACGTTCAGGAACGTCCTGTTCAGCGCGGCCAGCTGGGGCGGCAGCTCGCCGATCCTGGTCGGGCGCATCCCCGACCTGTCCACCAGGCACGGCACCTCGACGCACGCGTCGTCGGGCAGGTTGGCGATCAGGCCGTCGTTGCGCACGTTGCCGTGGACGACCCTCGTCGTACCGGTCTCGATCGAGTGGATGACCTCGGAGGCCAGCTCCATGGCGGGCGCGATCTCGACGCCCTCCCCCGCGGCCAGACTGCGCCTGGTCTCCTCGTAGGTGTCGAGGTTCTCCTCCGACCAGCGCAGGTAGATCTCGACCGGGATGCGGAACTGCTCGACCTGGTCGTCGTGGTGCAGGAACCAGGGCAGGTACTCCGAGCCGTGCTCGCTCGACTCGGTGGGGAAGTAGCCGAAGCGGCGGTACATCTCCACCCTGACCGTCCTGCGCAGCTCGGGGTCGCCGGCGATGACCTCGTCGAGGGCCGGGTACAGGTTCTGGCCCTTGTGCTCGAACTTCAGCACAAACGCCTGGTGGTTGGCGCCGGCGGTGACGAACGAGACCTCCTCCTCCGGCATGCCCACCAGCGAGGCCAGCCTGGCCTGCGTGTCGCGGACGGAGTGGCAGAGGCCGACGACGTTCTTGAACGGCGTTCCCTGGTAGACCGCGCGGGGGATCATCGCCATCGGGTTGGTGTAGTTGAGCAGCAGCGCGCCCGGCGCCAGCTCGGCCAGGTCGTTGCCCAGTCCTACCATCACCGGAATCGTGCGGAGCGCCCGGAAGATGCCGCCGATGCCGAGAGTGTCGGCTATGGTCTGGCGCAGGCCGTAGCGACGGGGGATCTCGAAGTCGACACGGGTGGCGGCGTGTCCGCCTACGGCGATCTCGTTGATCACGTAGTCGGCGCCGTCCACGGCGGCTCGGCGGTCGAGGTGCGCCTCGACCTTGGCACCCAGCCCGAGCTCCGTGACCATCCAGTTGGCCATGGCCTCGGCCGTGGCCAGCCGCTCAGGGTCGATATCGTGCAGGACCAGGGTGGATTCCCCGAGCTCCGGAAATGTCAGGATGTCGGAGAGGACGTTCTTGGTGAACTCGACGCTGCCGGCGCCGATGAAGACGATGCGTGCCATGGGGTTCCCTCCACAGAGCACGGCGGGCGAGAGGGCCCACTGCGTGCGGTGAGTATAGCCATCCATCCGCGATACAGACTAGGGTTCCGCAATGCGGAAAGATCTGGCTGGCGGGGAGGACTGGCGCTGTTCATCCGTTTTGCGGAATTCTCGACATCAAGACGAAGGTTGACAACCTCCGATCTTGGCCGATTTCCTTAATGGCGGAATATCATTCCGCTATATGGAATAGAAGGTGAGTGCGTTGATCAGTCTCCGATCTCTCTACACACGGGTGACCGCGGTCACGGCCTTACTGCCGGTCGCCGCGCTCGGCCTCACGGCGTCCGCCGAGGCGGCGACGGCAGCCGCCCCGAGCTCCGCCAAGGGCTCCGCGACCTCGGCGAGCGCGGCGATCTGGCGCCCGCCGGTACAGAGCCGCTGGCAGTACCAGCTCCAGGGCAACAAGGCCTTCGCCTCGACCGGCGGCATCAACGTCAACATCTGCGAGGTCCCGCAGACCGGCGGCGCCTGCGTGCGCCCGACCGTCTTCGACATCGACCTGTACGTCGACGCCGAGATCGCGGGCAACAACACCACGCTCAACACGGCCGGCGTCAACGCCATCCACGCCAAGGGCGCCAAGGCCGTCTGCTACATCGACGCCGGGTCGATCGAGGAGTTCAGGCCCGACTACCAGCAGTTCGTCGACTGGCACAAGAGCCACGGCAACTCCCTGCTCGGCAACCCGTTCAGCGAGGAGTTCCCGAACGAGCGCTGGGCCAACATCAACAACGACAAGGGCCAGCGCGACTTCCTGCTGAAGATGATGGAGCCCCGCGTCGACAAGTGCGTCCAGGCCGGGTTCGACGGGGTCGAGTTCGACGTCGTGCACGCCCACGAGGAGGGCAAGGAGGTCACCGGCTGGGACATCAGCCCGGAGACCCAGCTGATCTACAACAGGGCCCTGGCGGACCTGGCCCACAGGAAGGGCCTGTCCGTCGCGTTGAAGAACGACCTCAGCCAGATCGACGACCTGGTGTCGGTCTTCGACTACGCGGTCAACGAGGAGTGCTTCCAGTTCAAGGAGTGCGCCGACCTGTCTGCCTTCGTCCGTGCGGGCAAGCCGGTCTTCCAGGTGGAGTACAAGACCTCGCCCGGCAGCTTCTGCACCAAGGCGAACCAGCTCAAGTTCAACTCCATCAAGAAGGCGACCGACTACTCGTTGTTCGACAAGCCGTACAAGCCGTGTAAGTGAGGACGCGCGGTGGCCCTGCCGCGCGCGGGGCCACCCGTTCACGCCAGCCTCGGCACGAGTCTGAGGGCGTTGCCTGCGTAGACCTGCCCGAGCACGTCGTCGGGCAGGTCGAGCCCGCTGATGCTCCAGCGGCCCATCAACGGCGGGTCCTCCGTGGAGTGGGCGAAGGCCTCGTCGGCGGTCTCCATGAATCGGAAGTGGATGCGGTGGACATCGGGATCGGGTGGGATCTCATCCGTCCCGAACAGGACCCGGTCGGGGTGGCGCAGCACCAGCTCGCGCGTCGCGCGCGGGGCACGCCCCAGCTCGGCGATGCGGGCGGCGACGTCGATGTGGAAGTTGGGATACCGCTCCAGCATGCCGCCGACCCAGCCGAGGTTCTCCGGCCAGCATCCCGCGTGAACGCCGATCACCGCCGTCGCGGGATGGGCGGCGACCATCGACTCCATGGCCTCCATCAGCCGCTCGAAGCGGGGGAACTCGGGCCCTGAGAACGCCCAGTCGGGGCGTGCCGCGAGCTGCTCGAGCCGCTCGTTCCGCTCGTCGATCGGCTGGAAGAAGGCGACGGGGTCGGCGGTGTGCAGGGCGATCGGGACGCCCAGCTCCCCCGCCGCCGCCCACAGCGGCGCGAGCCGTTCGTCGTCGAGCATGACCAGCTCGCCGCGGTGGTCGCGGCGCCGCAGTCCGACGTCCTTCCATACCTTGAGCCCGGCCGCGCCCTCGGCGACCGAGGCGCGCAGCTGCTCGGCCAGCCGTTCGCCGAAGCCGGAGCCGGGCTCGGCGGTCCGCGACCAGTCGACGTGGCAGAACGTGGCGAACCTGCCCGGATGGGCGGCGTCGTAACGTTCCAGATTCGCGGCGAGCTCCCTGCCCCAGCGGCCGTCGAGGTTGACCATGCCGCGCAGGTTGAGCGCGTCCATCGTCGCCAGCAGCGCGGGCACGTCCCGGACCATCCAGTCGCCGTCGTCGGTGAGCCAGCGGCCGAGGTGGATGTGGGCGTCCACGGCAGGCACGCGGGCCCGGTCGACGAGGTTGACCGGCACGGTGAGCTGGGAGATCGGTCGGTACTGGGAGAGGGAGATGTCCACGGCTGCCTCGGTTCAGGGGGTGAGCAGGGCCTTGACGGGAACGGTGTGACCGTTCATCAGCGTGGTGAAGACCACCGCTCCCTCGATCAGCGGGAAGGTGTCGACCCAGCTGAGGTCCCAGCCGCCGACCAGCTCGGCGGCGGCGGCGAAGTCCGCGTCGGTGTAGGCGAACGAGCCGAGCACCCGCTTCTCGCCACGCACGAGCCCCGCGGCGTCGAAGCCCGCGTCGGCGGCTGCCAGTCCGAGCCACACCGCGACCCCGCCGGGCCGTAGCAGCGTCAGAGACCGCTCGTGGGTGACCGCGGCGCCCACCGCGTCGAAGATCACGTCGTACTCGCCGGTCAGCTCCGCCACGGCCGCGTCCGCGCCGAGGCGGCCCGCGATCACGCGGCGGCTCTCCGAACGGTCGGCCACCTCGATCCTGGTGGCCCCGCCCGAGAGGGCGACCTGCAGGCAGGCCAGGCCGATCGCCCCCGCGCCGATGATGCCCACGCGGGCGCCCGCCGGAGCTCCGGCCAGCGACCAGGCGTGCACCGCGTTCGCGGCCGGTTCCACGATGCCCGCCGCCGTCCAGTCCAGCTCCGTGGGCAGCGCGGTGACGGCCGCGGAGGGTACGGCCACGCGCTCGGCGAATCCGCCCGGCCGGTGCACGCCGACGATCCGCCGCTCCCTGCACACGTTCCGCAACCCCATCGCGCACACGTCGCACGTGCCGCACGACAGGATCGGGTTGACGATCACCTGCGTCCCGTCGTCCGTACGGCCGGCGAACTCGTGCCCCATCACCAGCGGCGGCACCCGGAAGCCGGGCGTCTTGACCCCGTGCAGCTCGCTCCCGCAGATGCCCGAGGTGACCACGTGGACCAGGACGTCGCCGTCACCGACCTCCGGCTCGGCCACGTCGCGGATCTCGACGACGCCGGGACCGGTGAACACCAATGCCTTCAACGCGGGCCTCCTGCCACGGGGTTGCTCAACGTGCCGATGCCTTCGACGCCCACCTCGACGGTGTCGCCCGGACGCAGGGACCTGCGCGGATCCATGAACTCGCCGCAGCCCCACGGGGTGCCGGTCAGGACGAGGTCACCGGGTTCGAGGGTGAAGGCGCGCGAGCAGTAGGCCAGCAGTTCGGCGACGCCGAACAGCATCTCGGCCGTGCTCGAGTCCTGCACGGTCTCGCCGTTGACGGCCGTCCACAGCCGCAGTGCCTGCGGGTCGCCGAGCTCGTCAGGGGTCACGATGGCGGGGCCGAGGGGACAGAAGGTGTCCAGGCTCTTGCCGCGCGTCCACTGGCCGTCGGCGAACTGCAGGTCGCGGGCCGAGACGTCGTTGGCCACGGTGTATCCGGCCACGCCCGCCAGCGCCTGCGAGGGGCTCGCGTGGCGCAGCGGGGTCCCGATGACCGCCGCCAGTTCGACCTCCCAGTCCACCCGCTCGGTCAGGTCGGCGTCGATGACGATGGGCTCACCGGGGCCGATCACGCTGGAGGGGAACTTGGCGAACATCAGCGGGCGCTCGGGCTTGTCCATCCCGGCCTCACGGATGTGGTCGAGGTAGTTGAGGCCGATCGCCACGATCTTTCCCGGGCGCAGGGGTGCCACGGGTGTCGCTCCGGCGAGCGGCCTGGCGGCCGAGACCGCCAGGCGGTCCACCTCCTCCTGCCCCTCCGCCAGGACCGCGTTCAGCGGGGTGCCCGGGGGAACGTCCAACGCGTACCAGAGTCCCTCACGCTCCGTCGCGGCGAATCGGGCTTCGCCGACACGCACGGTGCCGAGTCTCATTGCGTGCTCCTAATTCCGCAATACAGAATGCTGTTCCGAATCAGCGCAAGAACACCAGCATGCGGTGCGGCTGTCAAGAGGCTTCCGCAGCCACTAGGCAATTCTGTGATACGGAATGCTGGTGCGCTATGCGGAATTGATGCTACTTTCGTCGGAACTTCGAGAGGGGCGGACTGCGATGTACCCCGAGATCGACACTCCCGCGCTCGTCATCGACCTCGACGTGGTCAGAACCAACGTGACGGAGATGGCCAAGGTGGCGGCGCGCAACGGCGTCAGGCTGCGACCCCACATCAAGACGCACAAGATGCCCGAGCTGGCCAGGATGCAGCTCGAGGCAGGAGCGAGCGGCATCACGTGCGCCAAGCTGGGCGAGGCGGAGATCATGGCCGACGCCGGGATCGACGACATCCTGCTGGCCTTTCCCCTCTGGGGAGAGCCGAAGCTGCGTCGCCTGGCCGCACTGCGCGAGCGCGCCAGAGTGCGGGTCAGCCTCGACTCCCCCGACGTCGCCGCGGCGCTCGGCCGACTGGGCGGGCCGCCCGTCGAGGTGCTGGTGGAGGTCGACACCGGCCAGCACCGCCTGGGCCGCCCGCCGGGCCGGCCCACCGCCGACCTGGTCGCCGAGATCGCCGCGATCCCCGGCATCGAGGTCGTGGGGCTGCTCACGCTGGCCGGCCACGCCTACCACTCCCGCACCCCCGGCGAGCTGGCCGCGACCGCCCGCCGCGAGGGTACGGACCTGGTGTCCACCGCCGAGATGTGCGCCCGCGACGGCATCGAGCTGCGCGAGATCAGCGTCGGCTCCACGCCCACCGCCAGGCACGTCGCCGGAGTGGCGGGAGTGACCGAGATCAGGCCCGGCACCTACATCTTCAACGACGCCTCGATGATGCGCCTGGGCGTGGCGACCGAGGCCACCACCGCCGCCCGCGTGCTGGCCACCGTCATCGCCCGGCCCACCCCCGAGCGCGTGGTCTTCGACGCGGGGACCAAGTGCCTCACCTCCGACGGGAGCGGCTCGCCCGACTGGATCAGGGTCGCGGGCGTGCCGTACGCGCACATGGAGTTCCTGAACGAGGAGCACGCCGTCGCCCAGCTGGAGCCTGGCCACCACGGCGAGCTGCCCGTGGGGACGCGGGCGATGCTCATCCCGAGCCACGCCTGCTCCGTCGTCAACCTCTTCGACATCGCCCACTGCGTCGAAGATGGACAGGTCATCACCGAGCTACGCGTCGCGGCCCGCGGCGCGGTGCGCTGAGAGCAGGAGAACCATGCGCGGACTCGCCGGCAAGCGAGTGCTGGTCAGCGGCGGCAGCAGCGGCATCGGTGCCGCCACCGCCCGCAGATTCCTCGAGGAAGGAGCCAGGGTCGTGCTCGGCGGGCTCGACCACGCCGAGGTCGAGGCCACCGTGGCCGAGCTGTCGGCGCTGGGCGAGGTGAGCGGCCTGGCGGGCGACGTCCGCGTGGAGGCGGACGTCGCCCGGCTGGTGGACGGCGCGATCGCGAAGATGGGCGGCGTCGACGTCCTGATCAACAACGCCGGCACGGCATGGCGTGAGCCGTTCCTCGAGATCACGCCCGAGCACTGGGACCGGATCATCGCGGTGAACCTGCGCGGCATGTTCCTCGTCGCCCAGGCCGTGGCCCGCCATCTGGTGGAGCGCGGCGAGGGCGGCGTCATCCTCAACATGTCCTCCACCAACGGCCTCGGCGGCGAGGCCGACTACGCCCACTACAACGCCTCCAAGGGCGGCGTGCTGCTGCTCACCAGGACCATGGCCGTCGAGCTCGGCAAGCACCGCATCCGGGTGAACGCGCTGTGCCCCGGCTACATCGCGACGCCGCTCAACGCCGCGATCTCCGCCGAGCTCGCCGGCGACTTCGTCTCCTCGTACGAGCGTGACCACATCCCGCTCGGCCGCGCCGGGCTCGCGGAGGAGGTCGCGGCGGGATACGCCTTCCTGGCCTCCGACGACGCGGCTTTCATCCACGGCACCGAACTGGTCATCGACGGCGGCCAGCTGGCGATCATGTGATCGCCAGCTGGCGCACTGCCGCTAGTGCGGCCCCGCGGGGTCGTCGGTGCCGCACGGCCCGCCGCCCGCCGCCTCCGCGAAAAAAACGCGCTCCCCCGCGATGGTGAGCGTCGGGTAGTAGGAGGAGATCCGTTCGGTGGAGGCGCCGACGTAGTGGCAGATGAAGCTGCGGCGGAAGCGGTCGGCGGTCGTGTTGGGCTCGGAGCCGTGGACGAGGTTGCCGTTGAAGAACAGCACGTCGCCCGGCTCCATGTCGACCGGCACCCGCGCCAGCCCTGGCGGCGGCGGGACGTACTCCCTGGTGAAGGACAGTCCAGGATCGGCCTCCTCCGGGCAGAACAGGTCCATGAGGTGGGTGCCGGGCACCACCTCGAGGCCGCCGTTGGCCCTGTCGATGGTGTCGAGCGCGACCCACGCGGCCACGCACGTGCCCGGCTCGACCCGCAGATAGAAGTTGTCCTGGTGCAACGCCTGGCCGCGCGCCCCTGGCGGCTTGAAGTAGAACATGCTCTGGGCTGCCACCGGCTCCTCGCCGAGGAGGCGGCCGACGATGGCGGCGATCCTGGAGTCGAGCAGGTAGCGCAGGGCCAGGTCGTTGACCTGGTGGGGATGCATGACGCGGGGGTAGTCGCGCAGGATGTCGTAGGGGCCTCCAGGACCCTGAGGCCGGGGGGTGAAGTGGCCGGGGATCGGCCCTGCCGCGTGCAGAGCCATGAACTCCTCACGCAGCTCAGCGGCCTCCTCGGCGGTGAACAGGCCGCGCACCACGGCGAATCCCTCGTCATGGAAGGCCTTGACCTGCGGCTCCTCGAAGGTCTTCACGATACGTTCTCTCCCTCATTCGGCTGTTTCCCACGCTAGGAGAGCGAACAGGTGGAAGGTATGCCTGCGACGGCTGAGGACATGTCCGTTCCTGCCGCCGACCTGGTGATCGTCGGGCACTTCGACCAGACGCCCGGCTACGCCGTACGCCGGAAGGCGGGCGCGCCGAGCTGGCTGATGATGTGGACCCAGGCCGGGGCGGGACACGTCGAGCAGGGCGAGGCGGCCTTCACGGTCGGCGCCGGCGACCTGATCGTGCTGGGCTCCATGACCGGCCACCACTACCGGGTCGCCTCCGGGGCGAGCCATTGGGCGTTCTGGTGGGTGCACTTCCAGCCGCGGCCCTCATGGCTGACGTGGCTGAGCCCGTACGCGCGAGGCTCGCGCTGCCACCTGGTGCGCGCGGTCCACGAGGCGGTGAACGAGCGTCTCGACCATACCTTCCGCCGGGCGAACGCGGACGCCCGCTGGCCGGGGCACGGCGCGCCGCCGGAGGTCGCCCGTCGACCGCTCAGGCCCGCCGTGGCCGTGGCGCCGCAGGCCCGCGAACTGGTCCTCAACGCCGTCGAGGAGGTGCTCCTGCTGGCGACCGCCGCGGCGGCAGGGCCGGTCGAGGGTCGCGACCCGCGCATCCGCCGGGCCGAGGAGCTCATCGCGGCCGAGCCCGACGCCCCGCACACCGTCGCGTCGCTGGCCGGATCAGTGGCGCTGTCGCCGTCACGCTTCGCCCACCTGTTCGCGGAGCAGGCCGGCAGGACGCCCATGCAGGCCGTGAGAGAGGCCCGGGTACGGCACGCGGCCCGGCTCCTGGAGGTGACCGACATGGACGTCGGGCAGGTCGCCACGGCCTCGGGCTTCGCCAGCCCCTTCCACTTCAGCAGGACCTTCCGCAAGGAGTACGGGTTCTCGCCCCGCCAGTACCGCTCCCGCCTGCGCGGTACTTGATCACTTACTACCTGTGTCGGAAGTCACCATGAGATAGGTCAATAAATCGGCATAATCGCAGTCATGAAGACCAAGATCGTTAATCGCCGCACGCTCCTCCACAGCGCCGGCCTGCTGGCCGGCGGCCTCCTGGTGGGCGCGGGCTCCGCGCACGGCGCCACCAGGCTCTCCGCGCCGCCCGCCCGCCCCGCCACCCCTGACGAGGCATGGGCCACCCTGAAGGAGGGCAACAGGCGCTGGGTCGCCGACGCGGCGATCCACCCGCACCAGGATCGCGCCAGGCGCGACGAGGTCGCCGAGAAGCAGAACCCCTACGCCGTGGTCGTGTCCTGCATCGACTCCCGCGTCCCCCCGGAGATCGTCTTCGACGCCGGGATCGGCGACGTGTTCACCGTCCGCAGCGCCGCCCAGACGATCGACCCGCTGGTCAGCGGCGCCATCGAATACGGGCCCGTCGAACTGGCCACTCCCCTGATCGTCGTCATGGGACACCAACGCTGCGGCGCGGTGACGGCCGCAGCGCACGCCTTACGCGAGGGCACCACGCTGCCCGGCGACCTGCAGCGCATCGTCGAGGCGCTGCGCCCCGCCTACGACCGCGCCCACGGGGACGTGGACAAGATGATCAGGATCAACACCGTCGACACGGTGGCGAAGCTGAAGGCCGACAAGCTCCTGGCCCCTCGCATCGCCCGGAAGCAGCTCAAGATCGTTGGCTCCTACTACTCCCTCGACACCGGCCAGGTCACCCGTCTCGTCTAGCCGGATCCGACACCCGCGACTCGCCGCGTCGCCGCGCGCGAGCCGCGCCGCCGCGCCGCGGTCCCGCCGGCGGATGGCACAGTGAGGTCATGGACCATCTTCCGCACTTCCGTCGCGAGATCCTCGCCTTCGAAACCGCGGCCCGCAAGGCGGCCGAGGCCGGGACGGCGCCCATCGTGCCCTCGTGCCCCGAGTGGTCGGTGTCCGATCTGGTCGGCCACCTGGGCTGGGTGCACCGATTCGTGGCCCACATCATCACCGAGCGGCTCCAGGAGCCCCCGCAGGCCCTGGATCCCGAGCTCCTCGACCTTCCGCCTGACCTGCGCGGCTGGCAGGGCCCAGGACAGGAGCCGACACCAGGGCCGGTGCCGCGGAGCCTGATCGAGTGGTTCGGCAGCGGCGCCTTCGCACTGGAGTCGGCGTTCAGGAAAACCGGCCAGGACGAGCGCGTCTGGACGTGGTCGCGCGACCGGACCACCGGGTTCTGGCTACGGATGCAGACCATCGAGGCGGCCGTCCACCGCTGGGACGCCGAGGGCGCGGTCGGCACGGCCCAGCCGGTCGAGGCAGACCTCGCGGCCGACGCCGTCGTCCAGAGCCTCACCGTCATGGCGCCCTACCGGCGCACGGTGAAGCAGGCCCCTCCCGGATCGGGCGAGCGGTTCAGGTTCCGGCAGATCGACGGCGCGGGAGACTGGACGGTCGCCTTCAACGGCGACGACGTCCTGCTCATCGAAGGCGGCGAGCCTGGCGACGTCGAGCTGACCGGCACCGCGTCGGACCTGATGCTGTTCCTCTGGCAGCGGATCCCGCCCGAGCGGCTCGAGGTGAAGGGTGAGCGCGAGGTCCTCGACCGCTACTTCACCCTCGTGCCTCCCGTGTGATGCTCACCCTTGCCTCTCCGGCCTGACCGAAACCCGACCTAGGGACCGGCCGCGGGTTCACCGAAACGATCACCGTCCGGGGCGGATCATGCCAGGATGACCGCTACGGGTGTACGCGGGAGACAGGGACGTTCCGCACGGCTTTGTCGTGCCCCCGGTCATGTCGCTTGACCTTAAAGGGGGCAATTCCGTGCTGCACTTAAGAAGCCGGCTGGCCGTGGGCGCCGCCGCGCTGGGCCTGACCGCCGCAGGCGTCACGATCCTCATGCCGGTGGGCGCCGCGTCCGCCGCCAGAGTCGACGCCACCTGCGCCAACACCCTTGACGACGCCAAGACGCTGCAGGCGGCGATCGACTCCTCCAAGGAGGGCGACGAGGTCGTCATCAAGGGGCAGTGCCTGATCAACGCGACGATCAGCCTGCCGGGCAAGCGCACCTACCGCGGCGACGCGAAGGCCGCCACAGTGATCAAGCAGGCCGACGGCGCCAACCTGCCGGCGCTGCTCGCCTCCGAAGGGTGGGTCAAGAACTTCGAGCTCAGCGACGAGACGCTGCGCGTGGAGAAGCTCACCATCGACGGCAACCGCGACACCAACACCGGCACCGTGGGCCTGATGCTGCGCTCGTGGAACGCCCGGATCATCGACATCGACGTGTACGGCGCGCCGTCCGACGGCATCCGCATCAGCAACCCGTCCAAGGACGGCGTGATGCTCCGCAACACGATGGTCAACAGCATCATCAGCGACGTCTACATCGCCGGCGCCGCGGAGTCGGGCCTCAGGGTCGTCGACCCGGGCAACTCGGTCACCGACTGGACGCTCACCCGCTCGTGGATCGGTTTCAGCGGCGCGAACGCCATCCAGACCGACAACGCGGCCGGCTGGACCTTCAGCGACCTGCACCTGTACGCGACGCCCAAGCACGCGATCGACGCCCACCGCTGCTTCGGCACCTCGATCCACAACAACTACATCGAGGACTTCGGCGCCGAGCACAAGGCGAACGAGACCTACTACGGCATCCGCTGCGACCTGCAGGGCGAGTCCAACACCACCATCAGCTCCAACAGGATCCACAAGTTCCTGCCCCCGCCGAACGGGCTGGCGAGCGGACTGGCGGAGCTGACGAAGGCGTGGAAGCAGGGCATGGCGCCGCCGGAGCGCAAGCGCACCGTCTCGGGTCCCCTCCCGCCCGACGTCGACTTCGTCTACCTGGCGCTCGACGGCGTCAACTACGGCAAGGGGCACGCCGCCGTCACCGGCAACACCATCCTCGGCCACGGCACCCGGCGCGAGACGGGCATGCTGTTCACCAAGGGTGAGGGCGGGGGCGAGTCGATGTCCGTCGCCTCCTCCGGCAACCTCATCGACGACATCGGGATCCCGCGCAAGGTCGGGCCCGGCGCGAGGCTCACCAGGGGTTACTGACCCTCGGCGGTACGGTGCCCCCTGCACGGGCACCGTACCGCCCGCCGTTAGAGGGTGACCGCGCTGGGCAAGCGCAGGTTATGCCAGAAGAATCCAACGCCACACCGCCCGCGCAGAGCCAGCCGTACCCGGGGAGCAGCGAGCGGATGTCGCCCGAGCCGCGCGACGAGATGCGCGACTACGAGGGGCGCGATCTGCTGCGGGACAAGCGGGCCCTGATCACCGGAGGGGACTCGGGAATCGGCAGGGCCGTGGCCGTCGCGTTCGCCAAGGAGGGGGCCGACGTCGCGATCGCCTACCTCAGCGAGCACGAGGACGCCAACCACACCAGGAAGCTGGTGGAGGCCGCGGGCCGGAGGTGCGTCCTGCTGCCCGGCGACCTCAGCGACGCCGACCACTGCGTGTCCGTGGTCGAGCAGGCGGTGGCCGAGCTCGGCGGACTGGACGTCGTGGTGAACAACGTGGCCTACCAGTCGCCGGTCCAGTCGCTGGAGGAGCTGACCGACGAGCAGTGGGAGCACACGTTCGCGGCCAACGTCCACAGCTACTTCCGCGTCACCAAGGCGGCGCTGCCGCACCTGCGCGAGGGCAGCGCGATCGTCAACACCTCCTCCGTCAACGGCCTGCGGGGAAACAAGACGCTCATCGACTACGCCGCGACCAAGGGGGCGATCAACGCCTTCACCCAGTCGATGGCGCAGAACCTCATCGAGCGCCGCATCAGGGTCAACGCGGTCGCGCCCGGTCCGGTCTGGACGCCGCTGATCCCCGCCACGATGCCCGAGGAGCGCGTGGAGGGGTTCGGCAAGCAGGCGCCGATGCAGCGGGCGGCTCACCCCGACGAGATCGCGCCCTCCTATGTGTTCTTCGCCGCCGAGCGGCTCTCCTCGTACTACACCGGCGAGATCCTGGCCCCGATCGGCGGCGAGACGCTGCCGGGGTGACGGCACGGGATCTACGCAATCGGGAAGCGCCTCAGACCTGAACCCGCAGGTCAAGCCGATACGGTACGAGTCATGCGCGCCCGAAGAGCGGCCCCGGTGATGCTCGCCGCGCTGGTGGCGCTGTCCACCGCGTGCGGCGGGGCGTCCTCCTCGGCCCAGCAGCGGCCGGCCACGGCGACGCCACCGCTGTCGCCCTCGCCGCGTCCGATGCTGTCAAGCAAGATCGTGGTGATCGACCCAGGACACAACGGGGGCAACGCCGCCCACCCCGAGGTGATCAACCGGCCGGTCGACATCATCACCGGGACCAAGCCGTGCAACACGACGGGGACCCAGACCGCCGACGGCTACACTGAGCACGCCTTCACATGGGACGTGGCGCGCAGGCTCGCCCCGATCCTGCGGAAGATGGGCGTCGAGGTGGTGCTGACCAGGCCGAACGACTCGGGCGTCGGGCCGTGCATCAACAGGCGGGCGGCCATCGGGAACAAGGCCGAGGCGGACGCGGTGGTGTCGATCCACGCCGACGGAGCCGCTTCGGGAGGGCACGGCTTCCACGTGATCCTTCCCGGCCTGGTGCCTGGGCACAACGACGCGATCATCGACCCGTCCAAGCGGCTGGGGCTCGACGTCCGCGACGCCTACACGAAGGGCACGGGACTGCCGTTCGCCACCTACGTCGGCAAGGAAGGCCTCGACACCCGTACCGACCTGGGCGGGCTCAACCTGTCGACCCGCCCTGCCGTCTTCGTCGAGTGCGGCAACATGCGCAACAGCGGCGACGCCGCCAAGCTGTCGGATCCGGCCGTCCGCCAGCGCATCGCCGCCTCACTGGCCGACGGGCTGAAGAAGTATCTCGACGGGCAGTGACAGCCGTCCTGCGGACGCGGCGGCGGCCCGCCGCACCGGAGTCGTGAGCCCGCGCACCCGCGGGCGTGCGGGCGGCCGCGGCCGCCCGCACGGGCTGGTCACCTGGGGGGATCCGGCCTGACCACGCACGAGTCCTCGACGAGGTCCGTCAGGTCCGGCAGGACCGCCGTGCTCTCGGCGACGCGCAGGTAGCCGGGGCAGCGGGTGAAATCCTCGGCCGTGCACCGCATGATGTGCTCGATCAGCGCCTTGGACGCGGCGATCTCCCGTAGCCGTCGCTCCAGCTCCGCGTGGTGCCGCTCGAGGATCGCCCTGCGCTCGACGTGGCCCGTGACGTTGAGGATCTCCCCCACCTGCTCCAGGCTCATGCCCGCGGCCTTCGCCCGGATGATCGTCATGACCCTGACGATGTGGTCGTGGGTGTAGAGGCGCCTGCCGTTCACCCTGGTGGCGGGTGTCAGCAGGCCCATGGCCTCCCAGTGGCGCAGCACGTGCGGCGCCAGATCGAACCGCTCGGCCAGCTCGCCGATGCGCATCGAACCACTTGACTTCATGTTGACATTAACTTGCAGACTTTGGCGCATGTCAAACACCTTCGATGTCGTCATCGTCGGCGGCGGGCCCGCCGGCATGGCCGCCGCCCTGACTCTGGGCAGGGCCCACCGCTCGGTGCTGCTGCTGGACGCCGGCCAGGGTCGCAACGCCCAGGCCGAGGCCGTGCACAACTTTCTGACCAGGGACGGCACCCCTCCTGCCCGGCTGCGCGAGCTCGGCCGCCAGGAACTGTCGGCCTACGCGAGCGTCCAGGTGCGGGAGGAGGGCGTGACCGACGTCGAGGCGGATCTGCGGCTCCGGCTGTCGGGCGGCGGCACCGTGCGGGCGCGGCGGCTGCTGCTGGCCACCGGGCTGGCCGACGACCTGCCGGGCCCGCGCGGGGTCGGCGCGCTGTGGGGCCGCACCGCCTTCCACTGCCCCTACTGCCACGGCTACGAGTGCACCGGCAAGCAGGTCGCCGTGCTCGGCGCCGACCTTCCACGGGTACGGCTCGCGCTGCAGCTGAGCCGCTACGCCGCCGACGTCGCGCTCTGCACCGACGGTAGGCCGCTCGACCCCGCGCTGCGCGGCAGGCTCGAGGCCAACGGCGTCACCGTGCGCTGCGAGGCCGTCGCAAGGCTGGAGGCGACGGGCGACCGGCTCGATCAGATCGTGTTCGAGAGCGGGCCGCCGCTCGCGCGGCAGGCGGTGTTCGTGGCCAACGCGCCGCGCCAGCGCTCCGGCCTGCCCGCCCGGCTGGGCTGCGCGGCCTTCGCCGACGGCTGCGTCGAGGTCGACGAGTTCGGCCGGACCAGCGTGCCGGGCGTGTACGCGGCGGGCGACATGGCGCGCAGGGCCACCGTACCCGTGCCGATGGCCGCCGTGATCGCCGCCGCGGCCAGCGGCACCGTCGCCGCGGCGGTCATCGACCAGGACCTGCTCGGCGAGGACTTCGACCTCCCCGACCCGTTCGCGCGGGCGAAGGGCTGAGCGCCGTGACCACAGAAGTCGCCACGGCGACGCCCTCACGGGTGGTACCGGCCACCGCGGGCCTGCTCATCGGCATGCTGTTGTCGGTGCTGGACCAGACGGTGGTGGCCATCGCGCTGCCCGACATCGCCGCCGACCTCGGCGGCCTGGACGCGATCGGCTGGGTCGTCACCTCCTACGTGCTCGCCTCGACCACGACGGGGGCGCTCTACGGCCGCATGAGCGACAGGTTCGGCCGCCGCGAGGTCTTCGTCACCGCGGTCGCCGTCTTCATCGCCGGCTCGATCCTGTGCGGCATGGCGTGGACGATGCCCCAGCTCGTGGCCGCCAGAACCCTTCAGGGCGTCGGCGCGGGCGCGCTGTTCGCGCTGCCGACGATCGCGCTGTCCGAGCTGTATCCACGGCACCTGCGCGGCAGGGTCCAGGGCCTGACCGGCGGCGTGTTCGCCCTGGCCAGCGTGGGCGGCCCGCTGGCCGGCGGCGCGATCACCGACACGGCCGGCTGGCGCTGGATCTTCTACGTCAACCTGCCCCTCGGCCTGCTCAGCATCGCGCTCGTCTGGTTCGCCCTGCGGCTGCCCAGGTCCGGCGGGCA
Organism: Nonomuraea sp. bgisy101; assembly: GCF_057708945.1. Classification (NCBI taxonomy): domain Bacteria; kingdom Bacillati; phylum Actinomycetota; class Actinomycetes; order Streptosporangiales; family Streptosporangiaceae; genus Nonomuraea; species Nonomuraea sp. bgisy101. The sequence goes on along the minus strand of NZ_JBYITD010000005.1, from coordinate 347,337 downwards.
CGGCAGGCTCGACGTCGCAGGCTCGGCGCTGCTGGCGGGCTCGATGGTGAGCCTCCTGCTGGCGGCCGAAGGGGGCGGCCGTGCCCATGCGTGGACCTCCGGCGCGGTCCTGTGGCCCGCCGGGGCCTTCGCGCTGCTGTCGGCCGCGTTCGTGTGGTGGGAACGGAGGGCGGCCGACCCCGTGCTGCCGCCCCGGCTGTTCGCCGGCCCGGCGCTGCGTGTCGCGCTGCCCGCCACGGCACTGCTCGGGGCGCTGCTCGGCGGCTCGATCGTGTACCTGCCGACCTACCTGCAGTCGGCCTACGGCATGAGCGCCACCCAGGCGGGCCTGGCCCTCAATCCGTACGTCATCACGTTCATGGTGGTCTCCTCTCTGGCGGGCAGCCGCGTCGCCGGCCGCTACAAGCCCTTCCTGATCGCCGGCTCGGCGATCGTGGTGGCGGGGTTCGCGCTGCTGAGCAGGCTCGGTCCCGGCACACCGTACGCGCTGTTCGCCGTGGCGCTCGGGGTGCTGGGCGCCGGGTTCGGGCTGCTGATGCAGAACCTGGTCGTGGTCGCGCAGAACGCCGCCTCCGCCGCCGACCTGGCCGCCGCCACCTCCGCAGCGGTGTCGGTGCGCGGGCTCGGCATGTCGCTGGGTGTCGCGGTCTTCGGCATCCTGCTCGCCGGGCAGGTGGACGGCATGGGCAAGGGCGCGGAGGTGACCGCCGCGGCCATCCCGGGGGTGCTGGCGTGGGGCGTGCCCGCGGCCGTGGTCCTGGTGGCGCTGACCACCGTGCTACCCCGGTCGGCAGGCCGGTAGCGCGGCCTCGTCCGCCCAGCTCGGAGCCCTTGTTGGGGGTAGATCCCGGTGCGAGACTGAAGCCGACGGAAGGGGGACGTCATGATCGAGGTCAAGAGCATCGACAAGCCCGACGAGCGCCGCGACTTCCCGAACGGCCACCTGGAGGTCTGCAATCTCAGCGGCCTGACCTTCGGCGTGGCGACGTTCCAACCGGGATGGCGCTGGTCCGAGTCGGTCAAACCCATCGCGGGCACCGACTCGTGCGAGGTCCACCACAACGGGTTCGTCGTCTCCGGCAGGCTTCGCCTGCGGATGGACGACGGCACCGAGGCCGAGGTCGGGCCGCATGATGTCTTCGTCTGCCGGCCTGGCCACGACGCCTGGGTGGTCGGCGACGAGCCGTGCACGGTCTACGACTTCGCCGGCGGCGCCGCCGAATACGCCAAGTCGCAGGGGTAGCGGCCCGCGACCGGACATGAGCGGCGCGAGGTCCCCTGGCCGGCGGCATGTCGTCCGTCGTGTTCGTCATCTGGGACAGAGCGGTCGCGGAGGCGGCGACCGACCGGCGGCGTGCCTGCCATCATTGGCGTTTCTCTGCCATCGCTTGTCCCAACCCTGCATCGGCACGGCTCGACCGGGTGGGTGCGGCCACCGTAGCCTCGGACATCGGAGGGCGCGGAAGGGAGGACGTCATCATGTTCATCCAGGTCATCAAGGGGCGTACCGCTGATGCCGGCCAGTTGCGCGCCGCGCTCGACCGGTGGGTCGACGAGCTGGCTCCTGGCGCGCAGGGCTGGCTCGGCACGACCGCCGGTGTCACCGAGGACGGCACGTTCGTCAACCTCGCCCGCTTCGGGTCCGAAGAGGCGGCCCGCGCCAACAGCGGGCGGCCCGAGCAGCATCAGTGGTGGATGGAGACCTCGAAGCTGATCAGCGGCGACATCGTCTTCCACGACTCCAGCGAGGTCGTCTCGTTCCTGGGCGGTGGGTCGGACGAGGCGGGATTCGTCCAGATCATCGAGGGCAGGACGCGCGACGTGGCCCGGATGCGCGAGCTCAACGACCTGTACGAGGCGCGGTTCACGGACTTCCGTCCCGACGTCCTCGGCGGCATCGCTGCGCTGTACGACGATGGCGCGTTCACGCAGGCGATCTACTTCACCTCCGAGGCGGCGGCGCGCGACGGCGAGCGCAAGCAGCCTCCCGCCGAGCTGAAGGAGCTCTTCGACGAGGAGATGGCGCTGTACGAGGGCGACCTGGCCTTCTACGACCTGCGTGAGCCCTGGCTGTTCTCCCCGCGCTGACGCCCGCCCGCCGGAGCAGCCGGCCCGGGGCGCCGGCCGGGCCGAGCGTCGGCCTTCCGTGAACGACAACCGGTAGCCCATCGGTCCGTCCCGGTTCTAACGGACCTCCTTCACCACTGCCATTAGGCTGGAGGGATGCTAGCCCTCGACTTCGTCAGCACGCTCCGCGCGGGACGCGGCGGCCTCACCGACTCACTCGCCGACCCCGACGCGCTCACCGCCTGGGCCCGCTCACGCGCCGAGCTCGACCTGGACCCCGGCTTCACGGCCACGTCCGAGCAGTGGCGTCAGGTCGTGGACCTGCGGCTGGCCGTCAGGGCACTGTTCGCCAGGGCCGTCGCGCCCGGGCCGCCCAGCTCCGCCGACGCGGCCCGGCTGCCACCCTTCGGCCAGGCGCTCGACACGGTGAACGCGGCGGCGCTGGCCGTACCCACCGCACCCCAGCTCGTCTGGGACGACGACGCGGCCACGCTCGTCCGCGTGCCCGTGGGACCTTCCACGGCGACGCTGTCGGCGCGCCTGGCACAGGCGGCACTGGAGTTCCTGGCCGGACCCGAGGTCGCCGAGCTGCGTGCCTGTCCCGCCCCCCGATGTGTGCTGTATTTCGTGAAGGAGCACCCGCGCCAGGAATGGTGCTCGACCGGCTGCGGCAACAGGGCCAGAGCCGCCCGCCACTACCGCGCCCACAGGGGCGAGTGACGCACGCCACAAAATTCTAACGGCACAACTCATCAAACTCCGTTATATTCGTTGTATCGGACCCACGGAGGAGTGAGCATGCCCGCCTTCCAGACCGGCCACGTCGGCCTCAACGTCACCGACCTCGACAGGTCGGCCGCCTTCTACCAGAGCGTCTTCGGCTTCGAGGTCAGCGGCCGATCCGAGCAGGACGGCAAGGAGTTCGCCTTCCTCGCCCAGGACGGCACGCTCACCCTCACCCTGTGGCGGCAGAGCGAGGGCCGCTTCCCCACGGCTCAGCCGGGTCTGCACCACCTGTCGTTCCAGGTCGAGAACCTGCAGGCGGTACAGCAGGCCGAGGCGACGCTGCGCGAGATCGGCGCGACCATCCACCACGGCGGCATCGTCCCCCACCGCGAGGGCGCCTCCTCCGGCGGCGTGTTCTTCGAGGACCCCGACGGCATCCGCCTGGAGATCTACGCCCCCGACGGCGCCGGCGACCGGACCGCCCCCACCGGCTCGGCCCCCACCTGCGGATTCTTCTAGGCCGTGGAACACCGCGGAGAGACCGCCGTCCAGCGCAGGACCGGGGTGGCGCGCCCGGGAACGTGGGGATCGGTCAGGGTCAGGCCGGAGATCCCCGACGTGGCCGCCGACTTCCTGCGCCGCCGGCGCCTGCTGGTCGCCGCGGCCGCCGACGACCGTGGCCGGATGTGGGCGGGCCTCCTGACCGGCCCCGAGGGATTCGCCGAACCGCTGGACGAGCGGTACATCATGATCGGCGCGCTCCCCGCCTCCGGCGACCCCCTGGAAGGGCTGTTCGAGACCGAGCGCGAGATCGGCCTGATCGCCGTGGAGCCCGCCACCAGGCGCAGGATGCGCGTCAACGGCACCGCCCACGTGGCGGGCGCGGGGCTGCTCGTGCACACCGACCAGGTCTACGCCAACTGCCCCAAGTACATCCAGGCCCGAACGATCCTTCCCGGACCTGGGCGCGCCGCCCCCGTCGCCCGCGCCGCCGACACCCTCGGCGAGCGGCACAGGGAGTGGATCTCCCGCGCGGACACCTTCTTCGTCGCCACCCGGGCCCAGGGGCTCGGCGCGGACGTCTCCCATCGCGGCGGCAACCCCGGCTTCGTCGCCGTGGCGGACGAACGGCACCTGGCCTGGCCCGACTACGTAGGCAACTCCATGTACATGACACTGGGCAACCTGGAGCTCGATCCGGCCTGCGGGCTGCTGTTCCTCGACTGGGACAGCGGCGACGCGCTGCACGTGACGGGAACGGCGCGCGTGGAGTGGGAGCCGGAGCGGACGGTGCGCTTCGAGGTGGACGGCGTGGTGGAGGTCACGGGGGCCTCGCCGCTGCGCTGGGAGTTCGGCGGCTACTCCAAGCACAACCCACCGGTCTGACCCCGAGCACCTGGCGGCGGCCGGCCGATCGGCGGATGCGGCGGGCGGCGACCGACACCGTCGGAGGCTCGGCCGCCGGTGCCGGAACCGCCGTGGTGGAGGCCTCGGGCGAGAGCGGCGCTTCGGATGAGGCGGGGACGTACGCCATCGCCGGAGCACGGATCTTCGACGGGACGTCGATGCTCGGCACCGGCCACGTGGTGATAGCCGGCGGGCGGATCGTCGAGGTGTCCACGAGCGGGCACGCCCCCTCCGGCATGCCCGTGCACGACGGCGGCGGCGCCACCCTCATGCCGGGCCTCATCGACGCGCACATGCACTACCTGGGACCGCCTCGCACGGACGGTCCCAGGTTCGGCGTCACCACCGAGATCAGCCTGGTCGACGATCCCGCCACCCAGCAGGACAAGGAGCGGCTGCGCCGTTCCTTCGCGCCGAGCCCGCTGCCGTCCCTGTGGTCGGCGGGCTGGTGGGCTACCGTATCGGGAGGCTGGCGACGGCGCGCCGAACGTGCCGGTCCTGCGCGACGGCGACGATCCGGCCGCGTTCGTGGCCGACCGGCTGGCCGAGGGATCCGACATCATCAAGCTCGCCCTGGAGGACATCGGACTGGACGGCGAACCCATCCCCGTCCTGTCGGCCGCCCAGATCAACGGCCTGGTCGCGGCCGCCACCCGCGCCGGCGTGCCCAGCGTCGCGCACGTGTCGAAGGTGTCACTGGCCAGGACCGCCATCGAGGCCGGCGTCACCGGCCTGGCCCATGTCCCTGTCGACGTCGAGCTTGATCCGGACTTCCTGGACCTGGTCCGGAACAGCGGCGCGTTCGTCACTCCGACCCTGACGCTCATGAGCGCGCTCTCGGCCGCGGACGACCCCGCGCGCGCCGCCGTCACCGCCGACCCGCGCGTGGCCCCGTACCTGTCGTCAGGACAGCGTGACCTGCTCGGCAGCCCGTGGGGCTTCGAGGACGGGGGAAGGCTCGAGTCCGCGGCGCGCAACGTGGCCCTCCTGCACGGGGCCGGCGTGCCGATCGTCGCGGGCACCGACAGCGGGGTCCCTGGCGTCGCGCACGGGGTCAGCATGATCGTCGAACTCGAACTGCTGGTCGGCGCGGGTCTGTCCCCCTCGGCCGCGCTCACGGCCGCGACCTCCGCGCCCGCCGACTTCTACCGCCTGCCGGGGCGCGGCAGGATCGAGCGGGGCCACCGCGCCGACCTCCTGCTCGTCCACGGCGACCCGACCCGCGACATCACCGCCATGCGCGACGTGGCGGCCATCTGGCGGAACGGCGCACGCGTCGGCCGCGCGGCCTGACCCGGGGCCAGGCCGACGTGGGCGGCCGGCCACGTCCCGTCGACGCGGATCGCCGCCCACACGTGAGGTCGCGACGCCGCCGGCCAGGCCGGCCTACTCCTCCTGCTCCGGTTCCCTCCTACCTCGCCTGAGCAGCAGCAGGCCGGCGCCCGCCACGATCAGGACGGCGGCCGTCGCCCACAACCACGCGGGCACGCTCCGCGCCGACCGATCCCCGGCCTCGGTGGCCGCCACAGGCGCCGAAGGCCGCGGCGCCGCGCTGCTCGCCGCAGCGGCGGGCGCTGTCGAGGGATCGGTCGCGGGGGAACTCGAGGGCGCCTTTGAGGGCGTGGGGGTGGTCGAGGCGGTCCCCTTCACGGTGAACGGGATCTCTCCCTCGATCGGGTGGCCGTCGGAGGAGACCACCCGCCACCCGACGACGTACCGGCCCGGTGGGAGCGGCTGCGGCACCGCCGCCGTGACCACGGCTCCGTCGGCCTCCGGCTTGCCGACCGCGACGGCCGCGCCGCCGGCGTCGTGCAGCACGACCGCGGGCAACCGCACGCGCGCGGTGAACTCCAGCTCGATCTCCTCCACCGCCGACACCACGGCGTTCTTGGCCGGCGAGCTGCTCTTGAGCTGGTCGTGGGCCAGTGCCTGGGGGGCGCCGTACAGGACGAACATCCAGCAGGCGGCCAGCAGCAGCAGGCCCCTGGACACGGATTTCTTGATCATGACAGCAGGCTCTCCCCTATCCAGCCGTCGGGTCCGCAGCCCGGCGGTACGGCGAAGACCGCCGAGCCGATCGGCGTCGTCCATTCGTTCAGCAGGTCCGCCTCGGCCAGCCGCTCCTGGACGGGCACGAACTGGCGGGTGATGTCGGCCTGGTAGGAGGCGAACAGCAACCCGGAGTCGGCCTTGCCGTCGGCCGTGACGCCCTCGTCGTAGTTGTAGACCCTGCGCATGATCCGCAGGTTCGGATCGGCGACGCGGGCCCGGCGGATGTGAGCGTACTCGGAGATGACGGGAAATCCGGCGGCCGTGAGCTTGTCGAAGTCAGGCTCGTCGTGCTCACGACCGCCGGTCAGCGGAGCGCCGTCGGCCAGCCTGCGGCCCACCGTGAACTCCTTGGCCACGACGTCGGCGGCGTCCCACGTCTCCATCTCGGCGCTGATCCGCCGCAGCACCAGAGTCGTGCCGCCGCTGAGCCAGCCGCCCTGTTCCTGGACCCAGACCGCCCGGTCGAACTCCGGCGTGCCCGGCACGGGGTTGACGGTCCCGTCGAGCTGGCCCATGACGTTGCGCTGGGTCGTGCCTCGCTGCTGCGCGTGCGCGGCCCGGCGAAAGCCTCGCTGCGTCCAGCGGACGCGCGTGAAGGACCTGGCGTCCTTGACGACCATCCGCAGGGCGTGGGCGAGGGTGAGCGGATCGTCGGCGCAGAGCTGAATGAGCAGGTCGCCGCCGCTCCAACGCTTCTCCAGCTTGTCGATCTTGAAGGTGGGCAGCGGGGCCACCGACGCCGGCCGCCGCCCGTCCCGTCCGACCGCGCCGAACAGGCCGGGCCCGAAGCCGAAGGTGACCGTCAGCCTCGCGGGCAGCGCCGCCAGCTCGGGCTCGGTGTCGGCGAGCGCCGCTCGCCCCTGGGTCAGCCGGCGGGCGTCGTCGGTCAGCAGGCGCATCATCCTGGACACCTCCTCCCGGCCGACGCCCTTGCGCAGGTCCAGGCCGACGAACACGGCGTGCGCCTGCGGCGCGGTCGCGACACCCGCCTGGTGCGGCCCGTGGAACGGCTCGACCGCGCTACCGTCGGCAGGCGCCGTCGCCGCCCCCGCGGGTGACGCGCCCGGTCCTGCCGGTGCCGTACCCGGGATCGATGCGCCCTGTCCGGCGGGGACCGTGCCCGAGGTCGGCGCGCCACGGACGGCGGCGGACGTGCTCGACCCCGCGGGGCCGGCGGGCCCGACGACCGCGGTCACCGCCGCCGCGGCCCCACCGGCCAACAGCCTGCGGCGATTCAGCGCCGTGACCGGCTCAGCCATGGCTGCCGCCCATGTCCATGCCCGGCTGGTAGTCCTCCTTGGCCCCCGCGAAATCCTTGCCCATCGCGGTGAAGTCGAACGTGCCGCCGCCGTCGAGGGCCAGCGTGAACGACACCTCCGCGCCCGGCTTCACCTCCTGGCTGACGCCCATGAGCATGATGTGGTCGCCGCCGGGCTTCAGCACGTGGGAGCCGTTGGCGGGGATCACGAACCCGCCCTTCTTCGGCTGCATCACCATCTTTCCCTTGGACTCCACCACCTCGTGCAGCTCCACCTTGGGCGACAGCGCGCTGCTGGCCGAGACCACGGTGATGGCCTTGCCGGAGTTGTTGACCAGGGTGCCGAAAGCGGCCGTCATCCCCTTTTTGGTGGTCTTGACCCATGGATCGTTGATCGTGAGCGCGGCCGCAGTGACCGACGTCGTTGCCGACGGCTCGGCCGACGCCGTGGCCGCCGCCTTGCCGGCGACGGGCACGGCCGGCTCCTGGGAACCGCAGGCGGCCGTGCCTGCCAGGACGAGCACGCTGACGGCGGCGAGAATGACGCGCGAGTACATGAAAAGCCCTTCTCCCGGCTGAGCCGGTTACTGGTGACACGGCACTGACTCGACTCGGCGCCCCATACGCGGGGAACGCCGAGGAGCACCCCTGAGGGGTGACCAGCGCTGACGCTCGAACGGCGAGGTCAGGCGGTAACGGTGCGAGTGACACCAGGAGGGCCGCGCCTGCCCATGTCATGGCCGAGCAGGATCCAGCGCAGGATCACCGGCCGTTCGGCCGGGGCGAGGATGACCGTACGGCTCGCCGGGTCGACGAACACCAGCAGCGCGAAGAGCAGGCGCACGGCCAGCCGCCTGAGCAGCGCCCACAGTGCCGCCTCGCCGTGAGACAGCCACAGTGCCGTCAGCCCGACCGCCCACCCGTGCATGACCAGCATGCCGAGCCCCGGCACCAACCCCGACTGGCCGTGCCCGTGCGCGACGGCGACCGGCTCGACGGAGTGGGCCCTGGAGAACAGCACGTGCAGCACCGCCTGGGAGGCGGTCAGCGTCAGGAGGATCGTGGCGAGCGACCGCTCGCGCCCGGCCAGCGCCTGCGCGGGCAGGAACGCCAGCAGCAGCGCGAGCAGGACGGCCGGCGTGGAGACCGACCCGCCGGCGAAGGTGTGGGCGACGATGCCGAGCAGGACCGAGACCGCGGCGAAGGCGGCGGCCCGCAGAGCTCGTAGCGGCATCGTGGCTGACATGGCGCGGCCATCATCGCACGATGCCGCACCGCCTCCCAAAGCGGCTTGTTCCGCCCACCCTGGCCGCCCCACCCTTTGGCCGGGCCGAGCCGGGATCGACGGGAACCCCGCTTCTGACAGAAGGTTGGGAACTGCCGCAAACCCTGCCGCACCGCTCGAACGGAGGGGCCGTGACCTTCACCGGCGACTACGTCCGCGTCAAGGGCACCGGCCCCGGCGTGACCTCGCAGGCGCAGCTCAGGGCCGGCACCACGGGATCGGTCAACGGCATCGGCATCCGCGTCCTGTCCCTGTCCGGCGGCAAGGTCGCCCTCCGCCTGGCTCCCCGGCGCTGACCGCCCGCCACGCCGTCCCATCCGGCCGCACGTGCCCGAGCAGCAGGGCGCTTCCTGACCGGCGGTGGCACGCCCTCGTGCCCGGGCGCGGCGGCGTCCGGGCACGAGGGGGCAGTCGTTCAGGCGGTGGCCTTGCTCTCCTCCTCGGCGGTGGCGAGCGGTCCGGCCGCGGGAGCCGTGCGGCGCAGCACGCTCATCGCGAGCGCCCCGGCGAGCAGGCAGCAGACGACCCCGACCCACGAGCCGAGTGACATCGCGGAGCCGAAGGCGTCGCGGGCGGCGGCGAGGAGCCCGGGGTCGCCCAGCACCACCGCCTGGCCGATCGACTCCCGGGCCGCGGCGGGCGCGGACTCCGGCATCTGAGCGGTGTAGACCCCGGCGAGGACGCTGCCGAGGACGGCGATGCTGAGCGCCATGCCGACCTGCTGCATGGTGTCGTTCAGCGCGGAACCGGCGCCCGCCCGCTCGACGGGCACCGCGCCCATCAGCGTGGTGTAGGCGGCCGGTCCCGCCAGCCCGCCGCCCGCCCCCATGATCAGCATGGAGGCGAACATCGACCAGTAGCCGCCGGTCATGGCGAGTACCACGAAGGAGGCCGCCATCACGAGCATGCCCGCCACGATCAGCGACCTGTTGCCGACCTTCTGGCCGAGGGCCACGCCGACGTAGTTGAAGACCGTGGCGGCGACCGCGTACGGCAGCAGCCCGAGACCCGCCTGCGTGGCCCCGTAGCCGAGCACGAACTGCAGGTACTGGGTGAGCATCAGCATCACCGCGCCGACGCCGAACGACATCAGCAGGATGGAGAACGACGCCCCGTTGAAGTCGCGGCTCCTGAACAGCTCGAGCGGCAGCATCGGGTGCGGCGTCCTGCGCTCCCAGAGCACGAAGATCGCGAGGGTGACGGCGGCGACCACCGCCATGAGCACGTTCACGCCCCGGTGGGGAGCCTCGATCACGACGTAGACCAGCGCGGTCAGGCCGACGGTCGACAGCAACACGCCGAGCGGGTCGAGCTTGCGCTCGGGGCCGCGCCGCTCGGGCATGAGCACGTAGGCGGCCACGATCGCGATCACCGCGACGGGGACGTTGAGCAGGAACACCGACGCCCATGAGAAGCGCTCGATGAGCAGGCCCCCGAGCGTCGGCCCGCCGATCACGCCGACGGTCGCCACGACGCTCCACGCGGCCATGGCCTTGCGCCGCTCGTCCTCCTCGAAGGTGGTGATGAGGATCGACAGCGTCGATGGCATCAACATGGCGCCACCGACGCCCATGAAGGCGCGTGCGGCGATCAGCTGCCACGGTTCAGCCGCCAGGGTGGCCAGCAACGACGCGCCGCCGAACAGCGCCAGGCCGATCACGAGGAAGCGTCGCCTGCCGTACCGGTCGGACAGGTTGCCCGTGGTGAGCAGGAGGCCCGCGTAGACGAGCACGTAGGCGTTGAGGATCCACTGGATGTCGGAGGGAGTGGCCCCCAGGTCGGTCATGAGGGAGGGGATGGCGACGTTGAGCACGGTGGTGTCGATGACCAGCACCAGCAGGCTCAGGCAGAGGACGACGAGGACCCACCAGCGGCGGGGGTCTCGACCAGCGTGTGCGGACAATGCGGATCCTTTTCGGGTGAGGGGTGGGGGTCAGCGTGCCCAGCCGACGTGGCGGCGGGCGATGCCGTGGGTGTCGAGCGCGGTGGCGGCCACACGGACGAGCCAGGCGTTGACCGACAGCCCTTCGCCGCTCGCGGCCGCTTCGATGCGGTGCTTCAGCGGGTCGGGAACGCGGAGCGAGATCCGCGAGGTGCCGCCCTCGTCGGTGTCGAGCGTGCCGGAGTGAGCCGGTGGGACAGTGGGTCCGGACTGGGGGTCCGGGGGTGGCGTCACGACGAAGCCGGGGTCGCGGCCGCGCAACCGCATCTCGACCGAGCCCGGCGCGAGGTCGCGGGTGATCTCGTCGGAGGCTTTCGACAGCGCCTCGAGGAGGACGAGCCTGGCGGCGGAGTCCAGGGGCGCGAGGAGGCGCTCGGCGAGGACGCGGGCGTCCTCGCCGCCCGCCTCGGCGGCGATGGCGAGCTCGTTGCGTAGCCGGTCGATGTATGGCGCGAGGTCCATGGCACCACTATGACGCCATCATGGCGTCATAGCAACCTCGATTGTGGGCAGCATGGCACCACGCATGGACAGAACGCGAGGACGCGGGTCAGGAAACCCAGAACTCCGGGTAGTAGCGGGGGCAGACGCAGTGGTGGCTGTCCTGTGGCGGGTCGACGACGCGCGAGGCGACGGGGCCGAGCAGGCGCTCGATCCTCTTGGCGCTCTCGACGGTGGCGTCGGTGACCTCGTAGGGATTCCGCTGGTCACTGAGGCTCACGATCAGCACCTGCGCGGCCGACCAGACATGGGCGGGCTGATCCGCGATCAGCACGTGTCCCGGCTGTGCGAGGTGAGGAAAGCACGGCATCGACGGCACGAACCCGGCGAAGTCGGCGGCGGAGTACGCCCTGCCCGCCACCGGCTGAGGGTTGTCGTCGGGCAGCCGCACGGCGGAGAGTCCGAAGGCGGACATCACCGCAAGCAGGTCGGACTCGGTCCCGGTGCGCAGGCTGAGCAGCAGCCGGTCGCCGTCGCCGGCATGGCCTCCGCCGGCGCGGCAGAAGCGGAAGTAGGCCAGCGACGTGGCCCAGGCGCGCAACACGGCGGGCGAGTGGCGCCCATGGAGATACTCCAGCCAGCGGTCCCGCTCCATCGTCGGATCGTATCCGCCGCCGCGCCCCCTCCGGGTGCAGCTCCGGGACTTTGGTCCCTACCAGGGCGGGCGGAGGAAGGATAGCGTCGGAGCATGATTCGTGTGTTCCTCCTCGACGACCACGAGGTGGTGCGGCGGGGCGTCGCCGCTCTGCTGGAGTCGGAGGACGACATCGAGGTGATCGGCGAGGCGGGGACCGCCGCCTCCGCCATCGCCCGTATCCCCGCGCTCAGGCCGGACGTGGCGGTGCTGGACGTGCGACTGCCCGACGGCAACGGCGTGGACGTCTGCCGCGAGGTCCGTTCCGCCCTGCCGGAGCTGCAGTGCCTGATGCTCACCTCCTACGCCGACGACGACGCGCTCTTCGAGGCGGTCATGGCGGGGGCGGCCGGTTACGTCCTCAAGCAGATCCACGGCTCCGACCTGGTCGGCGCGGTGCGCACGGTGGCGGGCGGGCAGTCTCTGCTCGACCCGCAGACGACCGCGGCGATGCTGCAGCGGCTGCGCGAGCAGGCCGACAGGAAGGATCCGCTACGCGCGCTGTCGGAGCAGGAACGCCACATCCTTGAGCTGATCGGCGAGGGGCTCACCAACCGGCAGATCGGCGAGCGGCTCCACCTGGCGGAGAAGACCGTCAAGAACTACGTCTCCAACCTCCTGGGCAAGCTGAACCTGCAACGCCGTACCCAGGTCGCGGCCATGGCCGCCAGGATGAAGGCGGACCGCGGGCGATGACGGGTCCCTCCCCCCGGGCCGTCGACGGTTCCGGGCTCGAGGTGCTCTCCCATGGGGAATGCCTCGCGCTGCTGTCGTCCGCGGAGATCGGGCGGATCGTGTTCACCGACCGCGCGCTGCCCGCGGTGCAGCCGGTCGCCTTCTGCCTCGACGAAGGTCACATCGTGATCAGGACGGGCGCCGGGTCGAAGCTCGCCGCGGCGACCAGGCGTACCGTGGTGGCCTTCGAGGCCGACGACTTCGACCTCGCCAGCCGCACCGGCTGGTCGGTCACCGCCGTGGGGCAGTCGCGTGCCGTGCACGAGGAGGCGGAGCTGGCCCGGCTGGCCGAGCTGCCGCTGCGCCCGTGGGCGCCGGGCGACGGGGACCACTACATCGTGGTGCGGATCGAGCAGGTGTCGGGGCGCAGGATCACACCGGCACCCTCCAGCACAGCCGCGTCCCTGACGTGACCGGCGTCTCGAGCTCCATCGTGCCGCCGAGCTGAGCGGCCCGCTCCTCGATGTTGCGCAGGCCGCTGCGACGTCCACTCGCGCCCGTCCCCACCCCGTCGTCCTCCACCACGAGCGTGAGCATGCCGTCGGCCACCTCCACGGAGACCTCCGCTCTCGTCGCCTTGGCGTGCCGGACCACGTTCGACAGGGCCTCGCGCAGCACCGCCATCAGATGGTCGGCGACCGCCTCGGGTACCTGGTGGTCGAGCGCGCCCTCCATGCGCAGGGCCGGCATGAACCCGAGGTGGCCGCGGGCGTCCTCGACGAGATCGACGATGCGGGCGCGCAGGGTCGGCGACGTGGACTCGCGGGGCCCCTGGAGAGCGAAGATCGTCGAGCGGATCTGCCTGATCGTCTCGTCCAGCTCGTCGATGGCGTGCTGGACGCGGTCGGCCGCCTCGGGACGCTCGACCAGCCGCACGGCGCCCATCAGCGTCATGGCGACGGCGAAGAGCCGCTGGATGACCACGTCGTGCAGGTCCTTGGCGATACGGTCGCGGTCCTCCAGCAGGCCGAGCCGCTCGGCGTCCTTGCGCGTCTCGGCCAGTTCGATCGCGACCGCGGCCTGCCCGGAGAAGGCGTCGAGCATCTCCACGTCCGCGCCGGTGAACGGCATCCTGCCGGGATGCTTGAACAGCGCCAGCACGCCGCGCACCCGCGGCGCGGCGCCCAGCGCCACCAGCAGCCCAGGCTCATCCAGGCAGGAGGAGTTGCGCAGGCTCGTCTCCACCCACGACTCGCCGCTGGCGAACACGGCGCCGACGGCGCCCTCGCCCACAGGGAAGACGGCGCCGTGCAGGTCGTCGCTGTGCTCGCCCTCCGCGACCGCCACCGTCAGCGTGTCGCCCGACGCGTCGGGAAGCAGGACAGTGGCGACGTCGGCGTCGGTCATCCTGCGGGCGCTCGAGGCGAGCATGCGCAGCACGTCGTGCGGCTCGGCCCCGGACAGGAGGCTGGTGGTGATCTCCGAGGAGGCCTGCAGCCAGGTCTCCCTGCGCCGTGACTCCTCGTACAGCCTGGCGTTCTCGACCGCGACCCCCGCCGCGGTGGCCAGCGCGATGACGATCGCCTCGTCCTCCTCGTCGAACTCGCCGCCGCCGCGCTTCTCGGTGAGGTACAGGTTGCCGAACACCGCGTCGCGGACCCTGATCGGAACGCCGAGGAAGGTGCCCATCGGCGGATGGCCCGGCGGGAAGCCGTACGACTCGGGATGGTCGGAGATGAGGCGCAGGCGCAGCGGCCGCGCGTCCTTGATCAGCAGCCCGAGCAGGCCGAGACCATGCGGCCAGTGCTCGATCCTGGCGATCTCCTCCTCGCTCAGCCCCACCGGGATGAACTGGAGCAGCGTGCGCTCCGCCCCCACCACGCCGAGCGCCCCGTAGCTGGCGTCCACGAGGTCGGTCGCCGTCTCGACGATCCTGCGCAGCATCGTCTCGAGATCCAGATCGCTGCCCACCGACACCACCGCGTCCAGCAGCGCGTGCACCCTGTCGCGGGTCGCGAGCACGGCGTCGAGCCGTACCTGGAGCTCCGCCAACAGCTCGTCCAGACGCATGTTCGGCATCAGCGGGTTGGACACATCTGAGATTTTTTCACTGGTACGGCAAAACGCCCACCTCAAGGCGGTGGGCGTTTCTTGGTCTATTTCAGGTACGACCTGCCGACCAGCCTGCCCATGCCGAGGGTGTTCCCCGCGTTGACCATGGCCAGGGCCGCGAGCACCATCGTGGAGATGACGTGCTCGTTCACGATCGGTGTGGCGACGACGGGCAGCTTGGCGACCCACACGATCATCAGCGTGATCCCGGCGGCCACGGCCGCCGCCCTGGTGGCGATGCCGAGCATGAGGCAGAGGCCGAGGCCGAGCAGTCCCAGCAAGAACAGCGCGTCCACCCAGGGCTGCCCTGCCAGGGAAGCGAAGATGCCGCCTCTCAGGAGTTCGGCGGTCGGGCTGCCCCCGAAGATCCACGCTTTGGTGGCGGGGGTGGCGAAGCCCAGCCCGAAGGTTCTGTCCACATAGGTGAAAAGGAACAGCCATCCCATGGCGATGCGGGCGATCGCCCAGACATAGTCGACGGTTCTGGACGGCCGCTCCTGTTCGGCGCCCTCGTCCGTCTGGGCGGTGCTGTCGGTCGTGACCATGGTGTCCTTCCTTGCGCTCTCCGTCCAGCACACCGCATCGATGACCGGCCCGGCAGTGCCGGACGGCCCGAGCGTCCAGGGACTTTGGTCCTTCAGCCGAGAACCTCCTCCAGCGGGCGGCGGACGCCGGGGAAGGCCTCGAAGGCGCCGCGCGGATCGCTTCAGCCTGCACGGCCGTCACCTTCCACGGTGTCGCGGCAGGCGCGTCACGCGATCCGGGCCGCGGGCCAGGGCCGAAGGTCCCGTCCGCGACGTCCACAGGTCCCTTCGACGCAGGTCCGACGGCCGTGGCGCGCCCGCGGGGAGGCTTGTAGCGTCAGCCGTACCGGATGACGAGGAGGAGCCGATGACCAGCGATCTGGGCCGCAGGGTCCGCTACCACCGTGAACGCCTCGGACTGACCACCGACGAGGTCGCCGAGCGGGCCAAGCTCGCTCCCGGCTACCTGCGGCTCCTGGAGGAGCAGGTGGCCGCGCCCGGCATGGAGACGCTGCTGCGGCTGGCCGACGCCCTGGGCACCACGGCAAGGGACCTGCTCGGCGAGCGCTTCGACCAGCCGCAGGGAGGCGCTCCCCCGTCTGCCGCTCCGCGGCTGGAGACGCTCTCGCGCGAGGAGTGCATCAGGCTGATCGCGCCGGGCGGGGTGGGGCGCGTCGCGTTCGACGGCCTGCGCGGGCCGACGGTGGTGCCCGTCAACTACCGGATGGACGAGGGGACGATCGTCTTCCGCACCGCGTACGGCGGGCCGATGGACGAGGACCTGCGGACCGGGATCGAAGGGGTCGAACGGAAGGTCGGGTTCGAGGTGGACAGGATCGACGAGGCGACGAGGGAAGGGTGGAGCGTGCTCGTCCAGGGCCCCGCCCACCACGACACCACAGGCCCCGACGTGCGCCCATGGGCGGGTGGCGACAGGACGCTCTACGTCAGGATCGTCCCGACCCAGATCACCGGCCGCCGCATCGTCGCCTCATGACCCGCCGCGGCCGCCCTGTGGGTGAGGCCGGGCCCTGCCCGACCTCACCCACGGCGGGCGCTATCGGGTGCGGTGGAAGTGGAACGGGCAGTGGTCGCCGCCGAACCCGATCGTGGTCTCGCGGGTGAAGGCGAACCCGTCGCGGGCCGGGTCGATGGCGCCGATCCAGCTGTTGTCGAACGCGCACAGCGCGGCCGTCAGCTCGGGAGCTCCCTGCCGCGCGAGGTAGTCGTGGTACCCGCAGCGGCGCACGTCGGCGTGGAAGCGCTCGTCGTCGTCGACCGGATGCTCGAAGGTGAACAGCGCGCCGAACGCGTCGCTCTCCCTGCCTCGCGCGATCGCCACCATCATGGCGAACGGGTCGGGGGCCGCGTCGAGCGCGGCCCTGGTCCCCGCCTTGACGTCCTCGGCGAACGGCTCGACGAAGGCCGAGGACAGCCACTCGATCAGCGGCTGTCCCGAGGCGACGCCCGCCGCGCCGAGCACGCGGTAGGCGGCCAGCACGGCGGAGGTGTAGCGGAGGTTGTAGCGCGCCGGCTCGTCCGGCAGGTCGGTCTCGGCGGCCTCCAGCTCGGCCTGGAGGGCGCGCATCCGCGCGGCCAGCCCGGCGGGAGCGCCCGCTGCGCGCGTCTCGAGGTCGGCCTCGATCCGGTCGAAGAAGGCCTCGACGATCGCGCGGCTCTCGTGGTCGTAGTCGATGTGCAAGGTCGGTCCTTTCGGAGGATGCGGTCCGCTCGGACATGCCGAACAGACCAGCGCACTCCACCGACCGACCGGCGCTGGGAACTATGACGTCGCCAATCTACACCGCGTGGATCTCCCCCACGGACACTCCGCCGCCCAGCACCGGGATCGTCAAGAAGTCTTCGGCACCGGACACGTCGCATCCCATGCGGCGCAGCACCGACAGCGCGATCGCCGACGTCGCCCTGGGGTTGCCGTCGATGACCTTGACGGCCGCCGTGTGCCCCGAGCCGAGGGCCGCGACCAGCACGCCCTCGGCGCCACCCTTCACGACCGCTCCGGGGATCGCCCGCATGAGCTCGGTGTTCTGGTGCCCGGTGCCACCGACGTACTCGGGGTGCTCGCGCATCGCGTCGGCCACCTGCCGGGGGGCGCTGCCGGGCTCGGCGAGCACGAGCGCCCGCACCGCCCTGGCCAGCCCCGTCAGCGACAGCCCGAACAGAGGCGCGCCACACCCGTCGACGGCCACGGCGGCGGCCTTCTCCCCCGACAGCTCCTCCACCACGGCCCTCACCCGCAGCTGCAGCGGATGGTCGTGGGCGAGGTAGGAGGCGACGTCCCAGCCGTTGGCGACGGCGGCGGCGAGCATCGCGGCGTGCTTGCCCGAGCAGTTCATCCGCTCCGGCGTCCTGGCGAGCCCTTCGCGGATCAGCCGGTGGCGGGTGGCCTCGTCCTCCGGCCAGTCCTCGGGGCAGCGCAGGTCGGCGGGACCGAGCCCGTAGTCCTCGAGCAGCTCGGCGACCAGGCGGACGTGGAAGTCCTCGCCCGTGTGGCTGCCCGCGGCGATGGCCAGGCGGGGGCCCGGCAGGGCCGCGCCCGCCACCAGGCAGGCCAGCGCCTGGAACGGCTTGGCCGACGAGCGGGGCAGGACGGGTGCGTCCACGGGGCCGAGCGCGACCTCGGCGGCCCCGCCGGGGCCCAGGCCGACGGCGCTGCCGTAGTGGACGCTCTCGACGAAGCCGGAGCGGACGACCTCGGCGAGGGGGGCGAAGTCAGGCACGGGCTTTGCTCCTTTGCTCCAGCACCCTGGCGAGCTTGGACAGCGAGGCGTTGACCACGAGGTAGATCAGCGCTACCACCACGTAGGTCTGGATGAGCAGGCCGTTGTAGGCGGCCAGGACCTTGCCCGAGTAGAGCAGCTCGCCGTAGCTGACCACGAAGCCGAGCGAGGTGTCCTTGAGCAGGCCGACGGACTGGCTGACGATCGAGGGCAGCACCCTGCGGGCCGCCTGCGGCAGCACGACCATCCGCATGGTCTGGAGGCGGGTGAGCCCGACGGCCAGGCCCGCCTCGGTCTGCCCGCGCTCGACGGACAGGATGCCCGCGCGGAAGATCTCGGCGAAGGCGGCCGCGTTCGAGACGGTCAGCGGCACCACGAGCTTCCAGAACAGCGGCAGGTCGAGGCCGTATTTGGGCAGCGCGAACAGCACGACGTACACCAGCAGCAGCGCGGGGATGACCCGCACCACCTCGATGTAGGCGGCGGAGGGCAGCCGCACCCAGCGCCGCTCGGACAGCCGGCCGAGGGCGAGCAGCAGGCCGAGCGCCATGGACAGCGCCGCGGCGACGACGGCGGCCAGCGCGGTCGACCCCAGCCCGTCCAGCAGGTAGCGCCACATGGGCCAGGTGGCGTACGGCTGCCAGCGCTCGTAGGCGAGCTGGCCGTTGGCGGCGAACTGGCGGATCGCCAGCGCGGCGAGCGCGACGGCGGCCAGGACGCCCAGGACGGTGGCGACGCGGATCCTGCGCCTGGCGCGCGGTCCAGGCTCGTCGAACAGGACGCTCATCGGACCATCACCAGCCTCCGCTCAAGACGTCCTGTCACGAAGCCGACGCAGGAGGCGATGAGCGCGTACATCAGGCCGGCGCCGACGAAGATGGGGATGGGCTGGGCCTCCAGCAGGTTCACCCTGTTGGCCTCGGCCGTCAGGTCGACCACGCTGATCGCGCCTGCCAGCGCCGTGTTCATGGTGAGCGCGATGAGGATGTTGCCGAGCGGCTGGACGACCGTGCGCAGCGCCTGCGGCAGGATGACGTGCCACAGCGACTGCCTGAACGTCAGCCCGAGCGCCCTGGCCGCCTCACCCTGGCCCTTGCCGACCGCGTTGACGCCCGAGCGCAGCGCCTCGGCGATGTAGGCCGCCTCGTAGACCGAGATCACCACGATCGCGGTCACCAGCGGCTCCGCCTTGATCCCGATCTCGGGCAGGCCGAAGAAGGCCAGCACGAGCAGGACCAGCAGGGGAAGGTTCTGGAACGTCTCCACGTAGGCGGTGCCCATGGCGCGCAGCACGCCGACCGGGCTCACCCGCATCGCGGTGATCAGCACCCCGAGCACCGCCGCGCCGATGAACGACGCGACGGTGAGCTGGAGCGTCACGACCAGGCCCTGCCACAGCTCGGGCAGGTGGTCCAGCAGGACGGACATCAGGAACCCGGCACCGAGCCGATCTGCGGCGGGGCGGGGGCCTCGCCCTGGACGACCGTGCCGATGGAGTTCTTCCACGCCTGCTGCCAGACGCCGGCGCTCTGCGTCTTCTTCAGCCAGTCGTTGACGAACGTCTTGAACTGGTCGTCACCGTGCTTGAGGCCGATGCCGTACGGGTCCTGGGTGAAGGGGTTGCCGATCACCTGGATGGACGGGTCCTTCTGCGCGTTGGCGACCAGCAGCGTCTCGTCCTGCACGTAGGCGACGCCGCGGTCCTGCTTGAGCGCCTGCATGCACTCGGGGTCGCTGCCGAACGTGACGATCTCTGCCTGCGGGGCCAGCTTCTTGATCGCGGGGATGGCCGGGGTGTTGGCGCCCGCGATGACCTTCTTGCCGTTGAGGTCCTCGGGCTTGGCGATGCCCGTGGTCCCCTTCTTGACGGCGATCGTGAGGCCTGAGGTGTAGTACGGCCCCGCGAACGCCACCTGCTTCGCCCGCTCCGGCGTGATCGTGTACGTCTGGAAGACGACGTCCACGGTCCCGTTGCTGAGCAGCGCCTCACGCGTCTCCGACGCCGAGTTGACGATCTTCACCTTCGGCTCGCCGATGATGTACTTCGCCAGGGCCTTGCCCATGTCGGCGTCGAAGCCCTCGACCTCGCCGCTGACCGGGTTCTGCTGGGACAGCAGCGGGGCGTCGAGCGAGCCGCCGACGATGAGCTCGCCGCGCTTCTTGATCTTCTCCATCGTCGAGCCGGGCAGGATCGCGGCCGCGTCGGCGACGGGGGCCTTGGCGAGCAGCTCGCCGGCGGCGGCGGGCTTCGCCTCCCCTGGTACGGCGGGGCTTCCTGTGGACTCCGTGCTGGAACAGGCGGCGAGGCCGAGCAGCGACACGGCGACGACAGCGACCATCTTCTTCATGGGCACCATCCCTTGCGTTTCAGTGAGTGAGTACCTTGGCCAGGAAGTCCCTGGCCCGGTCCGTCTGGGGGTCGTCGAAGAAGGCCGCGGGAGCGCCCTGCTCGACGATCTGGCCGTCGGCCATGAACACCACGCGGTCGGCCGCCCTGCGGGCGAAGCCCATCTCGTGGGTGACGACGACCATGGTCATCCCGTCGGCGGCGAGGCCGGTCATGACGTCCAGCACCTCGCCCACCATCTCGGGATCGAGGGCGGAGGTCGGCTCGTCGAACAGCATCACCTTGGGCCGCATGGCCAGCGCGCGGGCGATCGCCGCGCGCTGCTGCTGGCCGCCGGACAGCCGTCCCGGCAGCTTGCCCGCCTGCTCGCCGATGCCGACGCAGTCGAGCAGCTCGCGGGCGGTCTTCTCGGCGTCGGCACGGCCGGTGCCGCGCACCTTCATCGGGGCGAGCGTGACGTTCTCCAGCACGGTCTTGTGCTGGAAGAGGTTGAAGGACTGGAAGACCATGCCGACGTCGGCGCGCAGCCTCGCCAGCTCGCGGCCCTCCAGCGGGGCGGGCGCGCCGTCGATGAGGATCTCGCCCTGCTGCGCCGTCTCCAGCCTGTTGAGGCAGCGGCACAACGTGGACTTGCCCGACCCCGACGGGCCGATCACCACGACGACCTCGCCACGAGCGACGTCGAGATCGATGTCGCGCAGCACGTGATGCCGGCCGAACCATTTGTTCAGCCCTCGAACCCGAATCATCCAACCCTCCCACCGCCACGGCAGCCTGGTGGAGATCCCGTGACACTTCCTTCGATATCGAAGATAAAGCGGACCGTAATGGATGATTTCGCGATAAGTCAACACATTGTCGTACGAAGGTAAAGCATGGTATTCATCTGCTCATGTCTGGCAAAGAGCGGCTACCCGTGACGGGGGCGCAGGGGGGTCTGCTGCGGCTCGTCGCCACCGGCCAGGCCGAGTCACGAGCCGATCTGGCGCGGCTGTCCGGCCTGGCCGCCTCCAGCGTTTCGCTGCGGGTGGAGGAGCTCCTCGAGGCCAGGCTGCTGGTCGAGGAGGGCTCGGGCACCTCCCGCGGCGGGCGCAGACCGCGCAGGCTGCGGCTGGCGCCGAGCGCGGGACTGCTGGCGGTCGCCGACCTCGGCTCCCATCACGTGCGGCTCGGCCTGCTCGACCTGAGCGGGGCGCCGCTCGCCGTACAGGAGAGAACGTGTGACATCTCGGCGGGCCCCGAGGCGGTGCTCGACTGGATGGCCGACGCCTTCGACGACCTGCTGCGCACGCACGCGCCCCCCGGGATGCCGCTCCGCGGCGTCGGCACCGGCATCCCCGGGCCCGTGGACCCCGCCTCCGGGCGCGTGGTCGGCCCCTCGCGCATGCCCGGATGGAACAACTACCCGGTCGCCGACCATCTGGGCGCCCGCTACGACCTGCCCGTGCTGGTGGAGAACGACGCCAACCTCATGGCCGTCGGCGAGGCCCGCTCGTGGCCTGGTTCGGACAACCTCATGGTGCTCAAGACCGGCACCGGCATAGGGTGCGGCGTGATCGTCAACGGCCGGCTGCACAGGGGTAGGGGCGCGGCGGGCGACATCAGCCACGTCAGGGTGCGCACCGACTCGTCGGTCATGTGCTCGTGCGGCCACCCCGACTGCCTGGAGGCGTACGCCAGCGGAGCCGCGCTCATGTCGGCGCTGGCCGAGGCGGGGATCGTGGTGGACCGGCCGGCCGACATCATCGGGCTGGTCAGCGACGCCGTGCCGGAGGCGACCAGCCTGGTGCGCGGCGCGGGACGGCTGATCGGCGAGGTCCTCACGGTGCTCGTCAACTTCTTCAACCCCGATGTGATCGCCGTCGGGGGCAGCCTGTCGGCGGCCGAGCCGCTGATCGCGGCGATCAGGGCGGCGGTGTACGAGCGCTGCCTGCCGCTGGCCACCCGCGACCTGGAGATCGCTCCGGCACGGGCGGGCAAGGACGTGGCGCTGCTGGGCGCGGGCGCGCTCCTCCTCGACGCCGTGCTCTGACACGGCGGCGGGGCCGGCCTCGACCTCTTCCGATGCCTCTTCCAGCGGCCGGAATTGTCGGTGCCGACAGGCATGATGAGTTCATGAGCGACGCGCCCCCGATCACCGCCCTGGCCGACCAGTCCGCCTACGCCGAGGCAGTCCGGCTGGCGGTCGACGCCTCCGCCGCCTACTACGCCGACGGCACCTCCACGCTCGACGACGACGCCTACGACCGGCTGGTGCGCGGGATCGCCGCCTACGAGGAGGCCCACCCCGGCGAGGTGCTGCCCGACTCGCCGACAGGCAAGGTGGCAGGCGGCGCGGTGGTGGGCGACGTCCCTCACACGGTGCCGATGCTCTCCCTCGACAACGTCTTCCGAGCCGAGCAGCTGGCCGACTGGGCCGCATCGGTGGAGCGCAGGCTCGGCCGTCCCGTCACCGCGTGGAGCGTCGAGCCCAAGCTCGACGGCCTCGCGATCTCCGCGCGCTATCGGCGTGGCCGCCTGGTCCAGCTGGTCACCCGCGGTGACGGCACCGCCGGCGAGGACGTGTCCCACGCCATCGGCACCGTCGTCGGGCTGCCCGACCGGCTGGCCGAGGAGATCACGGTGGAGCTGCGCGGCGAGGTGATGATGACGGCCGAGCAGTTCGACGCCGCCTGCGCCAAGCGCCAGGCCCACGACGGCACCACGTTCGCCAACGCGCGCAGCGCGGCCGCCGGCACGCTTCGCGCGCAGGACCGGCCGTACACCTGCGAGCTGACGTTCTTCGGGTACGGCGCGCTGCCCCTGCCGCCCGACGACGACTCCGCGCTCGCGACGCGGCTGCGTGAGCTGCCGCACGGCGAGATCATGCGGTGGGTGGCCGCGCATGGTGTGCAGACGACCGCGGCCACGCCCGTGGCCGGGATCGTCGCGACCACGATCGAGCAGGTGCTGGAGCGCGTCGAGCAGATCGCCGCCGCGCGCGCCGAGCTGCCCTTCGGCATCGACGGCATCGTCATCAAGTGCGACCTGGCCGCCGACCAGGCGCAGGCCGGGTTCGGCACGCGCGCGCCGCGTTGGGCGATCGCCTACAAGCTGCCCGCCACCGAGAAGATCACCAAGCTGCTCGCCGTGGAGTGGAACACGGGGCGCACGGGCGTCATCGCTCCGCGTGCCGTTCTGGAGCCCGTCCTCCTCGACGGGAGCGTCGTCGAGTACGCCACCCTGCACAATGTCGCCGACATCACCCGCCGCGGGCTCATGCTCGGCGACAGCGTGGTCGTCTACAAGGCGGGTGACGTGATCCCGCGCGTGGAGTCCCCCGTGGTGCACCTGCGCACCGGTGACGAGCGGCCGATCGAGATCCCGCAGGTCTGCCCAAACTGCGGCGACGCGATCGACACCAGCCAGGAGCGCTGGCGGTGCGTGCGCGGCCGCGACTGCAGGGCGATCGCCTCGATCGGATACGCCGCGGGCCGCGACCAGCTCGACATCGAAGGGCTCGCCGACAACCGGATCCAGCAGCTGCTCGACGCCGGGCTCATCGCCGACTTCGCCGACCTGTTCTTCCTGACCCGCGAGCAGGTGCTCGGCCTGGAGCGGATGGGCGAGGTCAGCACCGACAACCTGCTGGCCGCGCTCGAACGGGCCAAGGGCCAGCCGTTGAGCAGGGTGTTCGCCGCGCTCGGCGTGCGCGGCACGGGCCGTGCGATGAGCCGCCGCATCGCCCGCCACTTCGGCACGATGGAGGCCGTCCGCGTGGCCGACGCGGCGGCGATCCAAGAGGTGGAGGGCATCGGCTCGGCGAAGGCCGCCGTCGTGGTGGCCGAACTGGTCGAGGTGGGCCCGATCATCGACAAGCTGGTCAAGGCGGGCGTGAACATGACCGAACCCGGCGTGTCCCCCGCCTCCGACTCCGCTTCCGGTTCGTCCGGCGACGCCTCCGGCGGTGCCGAAGGCGACGCGGCGGTGGCCGCGCTTCCGCTGGCGGGGATGTCGGTCGTGGTGACGGGCGCGATGAGCGGACCGCTGGAGGCGCTGTCGCGCAACGAGATGAACGAGCTCATCGAGCGCGCGGGAGGGAAGGCGTCCTCCAGCGTGTCGGCGAAGACGTCGTTGCTGGTCGCGGGCGAGAAGGCGGGCTCCAAACGCGCCAAGGCGGAGAGCCTGGGCGTCAGGATCGCCACCCCTGACGAGTTCGCCGACCTGGTCAGCGCCCTGCTCTGAGCGGTCAGGCCATCAACGGCACCGCGTGGATCTCATCGGCGGGGTGACCGGCCCGCTGGTGTATGCGCTGGACGGCTTCCGCGTCCGGGGCTTCCGACAGGCAGTAGATCAGGCCCTCGGTCGGGTCGGCCCACGCATGCTCGAAAGTCACCCCCTCCTCGGCCTGTATCGCGAGGTCGGCGGCGTGTGCTTCCTGAAGCTGCTGGTCGGTGATGCCCACCATGCCGTGATGGACGTCCATGAACTTCGCCATGGCTTCCTCCTCAACCGGCTGACCTGCCGGAACCTTCCCAGATTAGGTCGGACACCGAACGCCGGTCTCCCAAGGCTTGCTCAAATAGCCGCACCCGCTCCCCTCTCCTTCCCCAGGTCACACGGCCAGACTGCGGTTCGTACCGCAATTCGGCGGACCCGCTTTCAGGCTAGGTCCACGATTCCCGCGCGCGAGGGCTGGCCAGCGGTGGCTGCAGGTCCCGCCCGTCCTTCCGGGCGGGCGGCGGCGTGCCCTTGCGGCCGCGCGCGGCTGGTCGAGGCCGCGCTGCCACAACGACCTGTCCCCCGGCAACACCATCTACTCAGGCGGCAGAGCGATCGCGTTCGTCGATTGGGACCTGGCCGCACCCGGCCGGCGCATCCACGACGTGGCGCACCTGTGCTGGCAATTCACCCGCCTGCGTGAGGTCGAGCCGACCCTGGCGGGGATGCGAGCCATCTGCGAGGGGTACGACCTGACCGACCGATCCGAGCTGGTCGCAGCCGTGCTGGGGTGGCAGGAGCGCTGCCGCACCGGCATCGAGCGGGCCGCCCGCGCCGGGGACCCGGCCATGCTGCGGCTGCAAGGGCGCAGAGTGGTGGATGAGATCCACGCCGCAGAACAGTGGGTGAGGGCCCAACGGAAGACGCTGGAGGAAGGGCTGCGTCAGTGACCCGGCCCCGGGCCACGTGGCGGGAGGCGGCGCAGGCTCGCTTGGGGCATGGGCCGTGCTCACGGGTCCAAGGCGGCGCCGTCTTCGCTGGTGGATTCGACCCGGGGCCGTTGCCCCCGGCTGGTCACGACGGCCACGGCGAGCGTGCCGAGGAACATGATCCAGCAGATCACCAAGACCACGGCGTGGACGTGCTTGGCGGTGCTCACCATGGGCCATCCGGTTCGGGGATCGGCCGGGAGCGGACGTAGCAGTCCGAGCGGATCCTCAAGGACGACGATCGACTCCGCCGGATCACCGTCCGTGCGGACCGCCTCCAGCCGTGCCCCCACGAACTCACTCCCCATCATCGCGCCACCGCCCACCTCGTCGCCGCTCGGCCCTTCAAGCTTCAGAAAGTTCGTGCAGACATATGAGGTGGCGGCATCCTGGCCGTGGGCCTGCTCGCCACACTCGCGAATCGTGTCCGCGACTGTGGCCTCGACCGGTCGGCCCAGGACGGTCAAGTACAAAGCGTGCAGGGGTTGCGCTCCACCGAGAAAAGTGACCAGGCCGAGGATCAGTTGCGTCAGTGCCGCGGCGGCGACCCACCGCAGTCGGCCGCCCAGGAAGAGCAGCAGCAGAAGCGGCGCGGCCAGCAGGCCGCCCATGTTGGCCATGAGCATCACGAAGGAGAGGATCCCGCCGTCGTTCCTGCCGAGGATCGACGGCGCCACCAGATCGCATATGAGGCATGCCACGAGTGCGAGCAGACGTCCCTGCCACGGCTTCGAAAGCATCGCTCTGTCCCCCTACGTCATCACCGGTCACGCCGCCGTGCCCGGCGCGGGAGCGACCGGAGTACTCCGCCCGCTCGCCACGCTCCAGTCGTGCACGGCCATGCAGGGCGGCCGTCACGTCTGATCACACAAGTACTGATCGATCATCCACGTCGTCCTCGGCCCGATCAATACGCTCTGGCCCGCCTGACGACACCCTGATCGCATCGGTGGGCGGCTGCGAGACCACGGTGTCCACAGGTGATGCAGACGCCTTGAACGTCGACCGTGCCGAGGCGATCGTCCAGGGATCGGCTGGAGCGTCCGTTGGGTGACGGCTGCTTCGGAGAGGTGTGGCGGGCCGCTGATCTGCCGCGGGATCAGGCGGTCGCGATCAAGTTCCTGCACCGGAAGATCTCTGCTCGATACCCGTACCACGGGAACCGTCCCAACCCGCAGTCACGGTACACATTCGTGTTTCCGCAGGTGGACGGCATCCCGCGTGTCCCACCGTGTCCCACGGACAGCGCGCGCGACCTCGCCGCGGTGGTCGAATCAGTCCTGTCACCACGTACCGACCACCACGTGCTGACGAAGGAACAATCAACCCGACAAGAAAGGTCGTGACAGGACATGAACCGGCACGTCAGCGAGAACCTTCTCGACGCCAAGGACATCGAGCAGCAGCCCAAGCGGCGCGGAACGAGGTTCACGCTCAACGGCGCACTCTGGCCACTTCAAGTGCTGTTCGGCTTCTTCTTCGCCGGCAGCGGCTTCGGCAAGGTGCTGCTGTATGACGAAGCTCTGTACGCGGCGGCGCCCCGGGCCGTGGCTTGGTACGCCGCGGTGCCGCAACCCCTGATCGTCTTCATCGGGGTCTGTGAGGTCCTAGGCGGCATCGGCCTGATCCTGCCGGCGATGACGGGCGTCAAGCCGAAGCTGACGCCGCTCGCCGCCGTCGGCCTGACGCTGACGATGATCCTCGCGGCCGGCTTTCACGTCACGCGCGGCGAATACGCATTGGTGCCTGCGAATCTCCTGCTGGGAGGCGCCGCGGCGTTCATCGCGATCGGACGATGGAAGCTGAGGCCCGTCGCGCCCGTGATCACCACCACCTCACGCGTGCTCAAGTCGTTCGTGGTCCTCGGCGCACTGGTCCTGCTGGTATTCGCTCCGACGTGGTACACGATGACGCACGTCCCATTCTGATCACTGTGATTCGCACCCCGACCGCCCCGACGACCTCGCCCGGCATGAGCGGCTCATGGAGGGGCGCCGAGCGGGTGCGTCCGGAGGGCCCGGCAGCTGTTTCCAGGCGCTCACGCACGTTCCGGGCGCTCACGCACGTTTCCGGGCGCTCACGCACGTTTCCGGGCCGCCCCGCAGGCGCTGCCCGACGCCAGCCCGGTCGCCGCAGCACTCGCCGAGCTGCATCCGGCCACCCTCGGCCGCTCCGTCCGGCTCGGCGAACAGACTTCCGCCCGCATCACCCAGGCCGCCCACTGCCTGCTGGAGCTGACCGGTGCTCTGGCCGGTCAAAGTCCTCTGGCTGTCCTCGAACGGCATTGCGGACTGCGCGACGGTTGGCAGTCGACCCCGACTCCAGACAGAGAGGAACCAACATGCGCACCCGGCGGAAACTGTCGAAGCTCGCGGCTGCGGTCACGGCGGCCGGAGGACTCGCGTTCACCGGAATGTCGTCGGCGGCCGCCGACGATCATCCGGCCCTGGGGAACGCCGCCCCGCTCACCTGCGGCAGCGGCGTGCTCCTCGACGGCCTCCGGGCCCTCACGATCACTGAGAGCGGCCGCGACGAGGTGTGCCGCCGCAGGTGAGAGCGCTGATGGCGGAGCCGTGCGGGCCTACCACCGGCTTGCCATGACGCCAGGTTGACGCCATAGTGGCGTCATGGATCTCGCGCCTTACGTCGACTATCTGCGCCAGGAGCTGGCGGCCGCTGCCGAAGTCGGGGGTGAGGAAGCCCGCGCGCTCGCCGAGCGGCTCACCGGGCCGCTGGAGTCCGCCACCAGGCTAGCCCTGCTGGAAGCGCTGTCGAAGGCGGCCGACGAGATCACCCGCGACCTGGCGCCCGGGTCGGTCGACGTCCGCCTGCGCGGTCGCGACCCCGACTTCGTCGTCAGGATGCCGCTCGAGGAGTCGGCGGACGAGGGCCTCGACTCCACACCCGCAGCCGCCTCCCCGTTGAGGCCGCCCGCTCCGCCGCTGCCGCCGGAGGGCGACGAGGGCGGTACCTCGCGCATCAACTTCCGGCTGCCTGAGCATCTCAAGGCCAGGGTCGAGGACGCGGCGGGCAAGGAGAGCCTGTCGGTCAACGCCTGGCTCGTCCGGGCCGTCGCGGCCACCCTCGATCCCGACGAGAACCGCCGCCCCGGTCGCCGCACCGCCACCGCATCGGGCCGCCGCTACACGGGCTGGGTCCGCTAACCCCGCGCGGTCAACCGGCAGGGCCGCCGATCCTGGCGCCCAGGAGCAGGGCCGCCGATTCGCCGTCCCGGAGCGGGGCCGCCGGTCCGCTCGCCCGCCGGTGCCGGACCGGGCAGTTGATCCCAAGGGCGCCGAGCAACGCCGGTCCGGGTTGGCCGGGAGCAGGGGCATCAGATGCCGGGCGGCTCGTCGGCTACCTGGATGATCGTCCTGCCGGGGGCGCGCCGCTTCGCCGTGAGCGCGGTTCGAGCCTCGGCCAGCGAGTGAACGGCGCCCACGAGCGGGCGCAGCCGTCCCTCCTGGACCCGCCGGGCCAGGTCGGCGAGCCGATACCGGTCGGGTTCGACGATGAAGAAGATCGCGCGGCCGTCCTCGGGCCGGACCTTGGGAGGTGCGGCGATGGTGACGAGAGTTCCGCCGGGCCGTACCAGGGCGGCTGAGCGGTCGAGCACCTCGCCCCCGATCACGTCCAGCACCACGTCCACCGGTCCTGCATCCTCCAGCCGGTCGCTCTGAAGGTCGACGAACGCGTCAGCGCCCAGCTCCAGAGCCGTGTCCCGGGCGGCGGCGCG
Source organism: Nonomuraea sp. bgisy101 (assembly GCF_057708945.1). NCBI lineage: Bacteria > Bacillati > Actinomycetota > Actinomycetes > Streptosporangiales > Streptosporangiaceae > Nonomuraea > Nonomuraea sp. bgisy101. The sequence continues at coordinate 318,141 of NZ_JBYITD010000005.1, read as the reverse complement.
GCCTGTGGCGATCACGCGGGCCCCGGCGTCGTGGGCGAGCTGGACAGCGAGCGATCCGACCCCGCCCGCCGCGCCGTGGATCAGCACGCTCTGCCCTGCCTCCAGTCGTCCGTGGTCGAAGAGGCCCTGCCATGCGGTGAGCCCGGAGACGGGCAGCGCGGCGCCGTGCACGTGCTCGATCGTCGCCGGCAGCGGCGCCAGGTTGCGGGCCTCCACCGCCACGTACTGGGCGAGCGTGCCGTCGCGCGTCCAGTCCGTCAGCCCGAACACGCGCTGCCCCACGGTCAGGCCGGAGGTGCCCAGTCCCAGCTCGGCCACCACACCGGACACCTCGTGCCCGGGGATCGTGGGCGTGCGGTCACGGCCGGCGCGATCGATCCAGGTGCCCGGCCAGTCGAGCTCTCCGGGCGTGAATCCGGCCGCGTGCACCTTGACGATGACGTCGTTCTCGGACGCGTGCGGATAGGGCGCGTCCTCCCACACCAGCCCGTCCAGTCCGGCATCCCGGTCGCGTGTCCTGATCGCCTTCATCGTGTTCCTCTCGCACATGGTTCTTGCCGATCAGAGCGGCGTTGTCCTGCCGGAAAACCCACCCCTGGGGCCCGACTCATCGGACGAGGACCGGCCGTGCGCCGTCATCATGTGAAGACGCGCTGTCTCTACGGGCCGTGCCCACCAGCGCGCTCAGCATCGTTCGTTCACTCGTCGACGGCCAAGCTACAAGCCGATTTGGCTGGTTGTAAGTACCAATTCCGAACGAAGTGATTGGGCCAAACAAATCCTCCAAGGCGGCGGTGACCTGGCCGTGTTCCGCCCACGATGAGGCGAGGGCTGAAGCGCGTTCGTCCGCCCCGGCCCCGCCCTGCGACGACGAGGCGCTCAGGACGTCGGGCAGCCGTCGCCGGTGGTCCTGAACCGGGCCCGGTAGGCCACAGGGGGCACTCCGAGTTCGCGGACGAAGGCTCGGCGCATCGTCTCGGGCGAGCCGAACCCCGATCGGCGGGCGACCACGTCGAGTGGCTGGTCTCCCGTCTCCAGCAGGTTCTTGGCCCGCTCCATGCGGGCCTGCTCGACGTACCGGGCGGGCGTCGTGTCGAGCTCCTGGCGGAAGAGCCTGGTCAGCTGGCGTACGCTGACGCCCGCCCGTTCGGCCATCGCCTCCAGGCTGTGGTCACCTGCCGGGTCGAGGATGACGGCGTCGAGCGCCGTCCTGAGCGGCTCGCACCGCTGGGCCGGCGGGTTGAGGCGGACGCTGAACTGTGACTGGCCGCCCGGCCTCTGCATGAAGACGACCAGGTGCTTGGCGACGGTCCTGGCCAGGTCGGCTCCGTGGTCGGCCTCGACGAGGCCGAGCGTCAGGTCGATGCCCGAGCTGATCCCCGCCGAGGTGACCACCTTGCCGTCCCTGACGAAGATGGCGTCGCCGTCCACGTTGATCTTCGGGTAGTCGTGGGCGAGCCGTTCGGCCAGGTCCCAGTGCGTGGCGGCCCGGTGACCGTCGAGCAGTCCCGCGGCGGCGAGCACGAAGGCTCCTGCGCACACGGACGCCACCTGCTCGGCCTTGTGCGACAGCCGCCTGACCTGCTCGAGCAGCGGCTGGTCGGCGGCGGTCGCCGCCACGTCGGGACTGCCGGGCACGAGCAGGACGTGCACGCTCTCGTCGAGATCCTCCATCGCGACGTCGGCGCCCATCCTGAAGCCGCCGCTCGTCACGATGTCGCGGCCACCGGGCGAGGCGAGCACCGGCCGGTAGTCGGCGCCGTGCTCGTTCGCCACGGTGAACACCTCGAGCGGGCCGGTCACATCGAGCAGGCGGACGCCGTCGTACACGACGACGACCACGGCTCGACCAGCCCGCCCCATGCTGCGATTCATACCACGAGCAGCAACGATGCGGGAGCGCGGAGGCTGACCTCATGACTCACGCTTGACCCGAGCAGCGCGCCGATCCTGCCGTGGTGGCCGGGGCCGAGCACGATCAGGTCGCTGCCGAGCTCGCGTGCCCTGGTCACGATGAGGTCGGCGACGTTCTCGTGCAGGACGTCGGCGACCTCCCCCTCGGCGTTGACGCCCGCCGCGCGCAGCCTGACGACCTCGCGATCGATCACGGCCTGGGCCACGTCGTCGTCCTCCAGGTCGACGACCCTGTCGTAGACGGCCTCCGCCTCGTCCGCGTGCAGGACATGGACGGCGGCGCCGGTCGCCTTCGCGAGATACTCGACGGCGTCCATGACCCTGGCGGCCCTGGTGGAACCGTCGATGGCGGTGAGGATGTGCTGGTACACGGGGTTCTCCGATCAGGAAGCGGTGTGTTCGCGCTGGACGAGCGCGGTCAGAGCGGCCAGGACGAGCAGCCCCGCCGACAGCCACAGGCCGCGGGCGATGCCGCCTTCGCCGTCCGACATCAGCCCTGACAGGAGCGGGCCCACGGCCTGCCCGACGGAGAAGGCGACGGTCAGCAGGGCGATGCCCGCCGTCCAGCCCGACGCGGGCAGCATGCGGCGCGCGATCACGGTCGCGGCCGTGGGTCCCGCCATGAAGCCGCCGCCGAAGACGACGGCCGACAGCAGGGCGGCCACGAGGCCCGCGGGCATGAGCAGCACGGGCAGGACGCCGAGGAACACCAGGGCGGCCACGAGGGCGGGCGCGCGTCCCGCGCGAAGGCGTCCGACCAGGTGCCCCCAGACGCTGAGCGTGGCGACGACCGACGCGACGCCGAGGACGACGAAGAACAGCGCGGTCATCGACGCGCCGAGCCCCTGCGACTTCAGCAGCGCGATGACGAACGTCATGTAGCTGACGTAGCCCGCGCCGAACAGGATGTACCAGGCGAACGTCGGCCCGAGGCGGCGGATCTGCTCGCCGGACAGCGTGGCCGCGTGCGTGCCCGTCGCCTCGGCCACCGCCCTGGCGCCTAGCCAGGCCGGGACCAGCGCGATCATGGCCAGCACGCCCATGAGCAGCCAGCCCGTCCGCCATCCCGCGTCGCCCGACGAGAGCGCGGCGGGAACGACGAGGCCGGAGATGACGACCCCGATGCCCACGCCTGTCATGTAGACGGCGACGAGCAGCGCGGAACGGCGTTGCACGGCGCCCACGGCGATGCGGGAGGCCAGCGCCGATCCCACCACGAAGGCGACCGCGGTGGTGAACCCACCGGCGAATCGCAGTCCCAGCAGGACCGGCAGGCTCGCCGTCGCCGCCGTCGCCAGCAGCGCGACGCCGCTCAGGGCGAGGCTCCACAGGAACGCCGCGCGGCTTCCCCTCTTCCTGGCCCAGAAGGCGGCGCCGGCGGCGCCCAGGATGTACCCGAGCGCGTTCGCGGTGTTCATGCCGCCCGCCTGGGCGTAGCTCCAGTGCAGTTCCTGGTGCATGGGCGGCAGCAGCAGCGCGTACGCGAAGCGGGTGAAGCCCAGCGCCACCACCGGCCCCGCGGCCAGGCCGAGCGCGATCAACGCCTGCGAGGCGAGGCTCGTCTGCCTTTCAGTGGAGAGTGCGGTCATGACCGGACTCCTCCACGCGCGTACCTCTTCATGATCTCTCCTTTCGTCAGCGGCCGACAGCAGTCATCAAGGCCCGGAGCACCCCGATCGATGGCCGCACTTCTGGACATCCCTCCCTCGAATCCGGCCACGTGGGATCGACGGGCTCACGCCATGCGATCGCGTATGCCGGTGCGCGCCGGTCTGTGACATGCGTCACAATCGGTGATTGTTCGTGGCAAGGTGTCAACGTGGGGTGCGGCGGCTACGACGTCTCCGGTGAAGGCGCCGACGGGCACCGAGGAGAGAAGAGGGCACGATGAAGTACATGATCATGCTGTACGCCTCGCAGCAGGACTACGACGCCATGGCGGAGAGCGCGGCGAACCCGTCGCCCTCGACCGGCGAGGACTTCGCGGCGATGGGCGCGTTCATGGAGCAGTGGAACAAGGAACTGGTCGAGTCCGGCGAGTTCGTCGACGCCCGCGGCCTGGCGGCGCCCGTGCACACCAGGCGGGTCCGCCTGCGCGACGGCGCCCCGGTCGTGACCGACGGGCCCTACCCCGAGACCGCCGAGGTCCTCGCCGGTTACACGATCGTCGAGTGCGACAGCTTCGACAGGGCCACCGAGATCGCCGCCCGCCTGACCGAGTGTCCCGCGCCCGCGCACGTGCGGGCCAGGGCGATGGCGGACGTGCGGCTGATCGTCGAGGAGCGCGGCGACCTGGAAGCATGACCTTCCCATGACCGGAGAGCACGCCGAGGAACGTGTCGAGGATCTGCTGCGCCGGTTGGCGCCGCAGGTGCTCGGGGCGCTCGTGCGCCGCTACGGGCATTTCGACAGCGCGGAGGACGCCGTCCAGGAGGCCATGATCGCGGCCTCCCGGCAGTGGCCGGTCGAGGGGATGCCGGTCAACCCGCGCGCCTGGCTGATCACGGTCGCCTCCCGGAGGCTGACGGACCTGCTGCGCAGCGAGCAGGCGCGCCAGCGTCGCGAGGACACCGTCGCCCTGTGGGCGACGCGCGAGGACCGGGTGGCGTCCCCGGCGGACCGGCCTGCCGCCGACTCCGACGACACGCTCATCCTGCTGTTCATGTGCTGCCATCCCGCGCTGTCGCCCGCGCTGCAGATCGCACTCACGCTGCGCACCGTCGGCGGGCTGACCACGGCGGAGATCGCCCGCGCCTTCCTCGTGCCCGAGACGACCATGACGGCGCGCATCAGCAGGGCCAAGCAGCGCATCAGGGCGAGCGGCGTGCCGTTCCGCGTCCCTGCCGAGTCCGAGCGCGCCGACCGGCTCACGGCCGTGCTGCACGTCCTCTATCTGATCTTCACCGAGGGGTACGCGAGCACGTCGGGCAGCGACCTGTACCGGAGCGAACTGGCGGCCGAGGCGATCAGGCTGACCAGGATCGTCCACGGGCTGCTGCCGCGCGACGGCGAGGTGGCGGGGCTGCTCGCGCTCATGTTGCTCACCGACGCGCGCCGCCGTGCGAGGACGGGCCGCGACGGGGCGCTGATCCCGCTGGCCGAGCAGGATCGGGCGCTCTGGAAGGCGGAGTACGTCGAGGAGGGCGTGGCGTTGATCTCCGAGGCGCTGCCGCGGGGGCCGGCCGGGCCGTACCAGTTGCAGGCGGCGATCGCGGCGATCCACGACGAGGCGGCGACGGCGGAGGACACGGACTGGCCGCAGATCGTGGCGCTGTACGAGCTGCTGATGCGGATCTCCGACAACCCGATGGTGGCGCTGAACCACGTGGTGGCGGTGGCGATGGCGGGGGATGTCCCGGCGGGGCTGTCGCTGCTGTCGAAGGTGGAGGCCGATCCGCGCATCACCGGGCATCACCGGGTGCTGGCGGTGCGGGCGCATCTGCTGGAGATGGCCGGTGACGGCGCGGCGGCGAGGGAGTCATACGTGGCGGCGGCCCGGCGTACCGGCAGCCTGCCCGAGCAGCGCTACCTCAACGCGAGGGCATCCCGCCTCAAGTGACGAGCCGGCGTGCACCTAATGCCGTAAGAGGACGATGTAGCATTAGAGCCATGCTCATCGGAGAGCCTCTGGCGCTGGATCTGATCAACACCCGCCCCCTCGACACCGACCTGATCGCCACCCCCGACCTCCTCAGGCGATGGCTCGACCTCGAAGCCGACAGGCTGCCGGGCCTCGACGGGGTGCTGTCGGAGGACGACGTGACGGCCGTGCGCGCCGTACGCGATCATGCGAGCGCCGCCGTCCACGCCCTCCTGAGCGGGGAGCGGCCCGGCGAGGCCGCACTGCGCGGCCTCAACGACGCGCAACGGGCCGCACCCGCCGTCAGGGAGCTGAGCTGGGACGGTGCCGCGCTCACCGCGACAGAGGTCCGCACCGGCCCGCCTGGTGTACGGCTGGCCGCCGCCCTCGCCGAGGCCGCGGCCGACCTGCTGGGCGACCAGGCGAGCGGGAGGATCCGCCAGTGCGAGGCCCACGACTGCGTGATGCTGTTCCTGCCCGCGCATCCCAGGCGGCGCTGGTGCACGGCCGCGCTGTGCGGCAACCGGGCGAGGGTCGCGCGCCACTACCGCCGCCACAGAACGGTGTGAGACTTGGCGGATGAGATCATTATGGGTCGCCGTCTGTACGGCGATCGCCGTGACCACCCCAGTCCACCAGGCGCAGGCCTCCACCTACTCCTACGAGAACGCCATCCGCGAGACCGCGTGGGTGGAGCTCGACGTCGACCTGGATCGCGACGGCCACAGGGACCGCCTGGCCGCTGACGTCATCCGCCCCTCCGAGCCGGCGGCGAGCGGTGAGAAGGTCCCTGTCCTGATGGACATCAGCCCCTACTACGCCTGCTGCGGCAGGGGCAACGAGGCCCAGAAGAAGACCTACGACGCCGACGGCAGGCCGGCCGGGTTTCCGCTCTACTACGACAACTACTTCGTGCCGAAGGGCTACGCGGTGGTGCTGGTCGACATGTCGGGCACCAACAGGTCGACGGGCTGCATGGACCGGGGCGGCCCGCACGACGTGGCCGCCGGCGCGCAGGTGGTGAACTGGCTGAACGGCAGGGCCCGCGCCTACACCAGGCCATTCGGCGGCGAGCCGGTCGGGGCGGGCTGGTCGACGGGCGCGGTCGGCATCTGGGGCAAGTCGCACGACGGGTGGCTGGCCAACGGCATCGCCACGACCGGGGTGCGCGGGCTGAAGACGGTCGTGTCGATCGCCGGCAACACCGACATCTACCGCACCTTCAACGCCAACGGCGCCTGGCGCGGTTACGAGCAGACGGACGCGGGCCCTCCGCAGCTCTACAACGAGCGTGCGATGCGGCTGTGCGCGCCGTTCACGGAGGAGCTGAACAGGCAGGAGGGCACCGACGGCGACTGGAACAGGTACTGGCAGGAGCGCTACTACCCCGGCAAGGCCGACAGGGTACGGGCGAGCGTCTTCGTGACCCAGGGATTCGGCGACTACGCGGTGTCGGCCTCGAACTTCTCCCTCTGGTGGCGGGCGTTGCGGGTGCCGCGCAAGGCGTGGCTGTTCCAGGGCGGCCACGTGGACCCGTTCGACCTGCGCAGGGCCGACTACGTGAGCACGGTCGAGAGGTGGTTCGACAGGTGGCTGCGCGGTGCCGACAACGGTGTGGACCGCGAACCCGCCGTGACGATCGAGCACGCGCCCGGCCAGTGGAGTGACGCGCGGGCGTGGCCCGCGCCCGCCGCGCGCCCGCGGACGTGGTGGCCTCGGCCGGAGGGCCTGTCCACGAGCCGTCCGGAGGCTCCCGCGCAGGCCACTTTCCACGACAACCCGGACATCGGCCGGTTCGAGTGGGTGAAGGACGAGCCCTCCGACAACAGGCTGCTGTACAAGACCGAGCCGCTCGCGACCGAGACCCGCCTGTCGGGCACGGGCCGGGTCACGGTGACGATGAAGTCGTCCACGCCCATCGCCAGGGTGGGCGTCGCCGTGGTCGACTACGGCCCGGCGACGATCAGGGACTACGTCGAGATCACCGGGCAGGGCGGCATCCGCACGCTGACCACCCGCTCGTGCTGGGGGGAGAGCAGCGGCGCCGACAGCGCCTGCTACCTCGACACCGAGACGGCGACCACGACCGTGGACCGCGAGATCGTGGCCACCGGCTGGGCCGACCTCGGCCACCACGCCACGCTGCGGCACGGCCTCCCGCTGGACCCCGGCCGGTTCTACACGATGAGCTTCGACCTGTCGCCGCTCGACCACGTCGTCCCTGCGGGCCACCGTATCGGGCTGGTGATCGGCGGGACCGACTACTGGGAGTTCCTCGATCCCGGCCGGCGCCCCACGCTCACGGTGGATCTGGCGAGAACCTCTCTCACCCTGCCCGCGGTCGGCTGAGCTCCCCTCCCCGGCCCCGCGCCGGGGAGGGCTGACCGGCAGACCGGTACGGCACGGCTGGACCCGCCGTCCGGGGTAGGAGGTGGTGCGGAACAGGAAAAGGGGGATGCCGATGAGCCGCACCGTAGCCGACGATCTGGTGGACGTGCTGGTCCGGGCGGGAGTCACCCGCGTCTACGGGCTGGTGGGCGACAGCCTCAACGCCTTCAGCGACGCCGTCAGACGCAGCGGCACCCTGCAGTGGGTGCACGTGCACCACGAGGAGAGCGCCGCCTTCGCGGCCTCCGCCGAGGCCCAGCTGACCGGGCGGCTGGCGGTGTGCGCGGGAAGCTGCGGCCCTGGCAACGTGCACCTGATCCAGGGCGTCATGGACGCGCACCGCTCCGGCGCGCCCGTCCTGGCCCTGGCCTCGCACATCGCCTCCACGCAGATCGGCATGGGCTTCTTCCAGGAGACCAAACCCGAGCTCCTGTTCGGCCAGGCCAGCCACTACTGCGAGCTCGTCTCCAAGCCGGCCCAGCTGGACCGCACGGCGAGGATCGCGATCCAGAACGCGGTCGGCAAGGGCGGCGCGGCCGTCCTCGTGCTCCCGGGCGACGTTCTCTCCGACGAGTCGGCCCACGAGCCTCCGGACAGCGCGCTGGTCGCCGGCCGCCCGAAGCCGGTGCCCGACGACGCGGCGGTGGCCGAGCTGGCCGAGCGGATCAACGGCGCGAGCAAGATCGCGATCTTCGCGGGCATCGGGTGCGCGGAGGCACGCGAGGAGGTACTGCGGCTCGCGGCATGGCTGGAGGCGCCCATCGGCCACACGCTGCGCGGCAAGGACGTCATGCAGTACGACAACCCCTACGACGTGGGCATGACGGGGTTGCTCGGCTACGGCGCCTGCCACAAGGCGCTGCACGAAGCCGATCTGGTGCTGCTGCTGGGCACCGACTTCCCCTACACCGACTTCCTGCCCGCCCGCGACAACGTGCAGGTCGACCTCGACCCGTCCAGACTCGGCCGCAGGGCGCCGATCAGCCAGGGCATCGCCGCCGACGTGGGCCACACGATCAGGGCGCTGATGCCGCTGCTGCGCGAGAAGACCGACCGGTCCTTCCTGGACGGCATGCTGCGCGAGCACGAACGCGCCGTCAGGCGGAGCGTCGACGCCTACACCCACGACGTCGACCACCTGGTGCCGATCCATCCCGAATACCTCGCGGCGCTCGTCGACGAGCTCGCCGCCGACGACGCGATCTTCACCGCCGACACCGGCATGTGCTGCACGTGGGCGGCCAGGTACCTCACCCCCAACGGCAGGCGACGGCTGATCGGCTCGTTCGTGCACGGGTCGATGGCCAACGCGCTGCCCATGGCGATCGGCGCGCAGTTCGCGTACCCGGGCAGGCAGGTGGTGTCGCTGTCCGGCGACGGCGGGCTGGCGATGCTCATGGGCGAGCTGCTCACGGTGAAGACGCACCGGCTGCCGGTCAAGGTCGTGGTCTTCAACAACTCCAGCCTCGCGATGGTCAGGCTGGAGATGATGGTGGCCGGCGACCCGCCGTTCGAGACCGACCACGACATGGTCGACTACGGCGCCATCGCCTCGGCCGCGGGGTTCTTCACCAGGAGGGTCACCGAGCCTGGCCGGCTGCGGGAGGCGGTCAAGGAGGTGCTCGCGAACGACGGGCCCGCGCTGCTCGACGTCGTCACGACCGCCGACGCTCTCGAGGTGCCGTCGCATGTCACGGCGGCCGAGGCGCGCGGGTTCGCGCTGTCCATGGGCAAGATCGTCCTGGACGGCGGGATCGGCGAGGCGTGGCGGCTGGCGCGCACGAACCTGCGCCACCTCTGAGTGCGGCGACCGGCGGCTCGTACCCCGGCCGGCAGCCCATCCGCCCGTCCCCTACCTCACCACTCCGTTCTCGAAGGTGCGGATCACCGTGGCGGTGACGCCGTGACGAGGCAGCTCGCCCTTCTCGGCCGCCTCCCACCCGGAGTAGGTCAGCGACCAGATCACGGTCTGGATCCACTCGGGGGTGGAATCGGGGTCGAAGACGCCCTCCTCCTGTCCGCGCTTGATGAGGTCGATCGTCGTCGGCACCGACATGTCGGGTTCGAAGCAGTCGGTGAAGTCCTCCAGCACGCGCGGGTCGCCGAACAGGAAGGCCAGCCGGTCGCCGACGTCGACCATGGCCGCGAGCAGGCGCCGCATGGCCTCCAGCGCGGGCCCCTGGTCGATCGCGGCCTCGCGGACCGAGTCCTCCACCGCACGGAAGGAGTCGACGATCGCGGCCGCCATCAGCTCGTTCCTGTCGGCGAAGTAGCGGTGCAGGGTGCTGCGCCCGACCTGGGCCGCCTCGGCGATGTCGGCGAGCGTCGCCTTGCGGTCGCGGGCGAGAGTGGCGGCGGCGGCCGCCAGGATCGCGCGGCGCGTACGACTGCGGGTCCCGGACTCGGGAGTGGAACTGCTCACTCCCAAACTCTAACATGAGGGTTTGACTTTGGGACATCAGTGTCTCATTCTAAAGCAATGAACTCCTATTCACTCGTCGCCGAGGGGCTGTCCAAACGCTTCGGCGGCACCCTCGCGCTCGACGGCTTGGATCTCGCCGTACGGGAAGGGACGGTCTGCGGGCTGCTCGGCCCCAACGGGGCGGGCAAGACCACCGCCGTACGCATCCTGACCACGCTGCTTCGGGCCGACGGCGGCAGGGCCACGGTCGCAGGTCTCGACGTGGCCACCCAGCCGGAGAAGGTCCGCCAGGTCATCGGCCTGGCCTCGCAGGAGCCGGCCGTGGACGAGATCCTCACCGGCAGGGAGAACCTGGTGATGTGGGGCAGGCTCTACCACCTGGACGCCAGGCGGGCCAGGCGCAGAGCCGACGAGCTGCTGGAGCAGTTCGGACTCACCGAGGCGGCTGGCAAGCGGATCAAGCACTACTCCGGCGGGATGCGCCGCCGCCTCGACCTGGCCGCCACCTTCATCCAGGCGCCGCGCGTGCTCTTCCTCGACGAGCCGACGACGGGCCTCGACCCCCGCAACCGCAACGAGGTGTGGCAGGCCATCCGCACGCTGGTCGTGAACGGCAGCACGGTACTGCTCACCACCCAGTACCTGGACGAGGCCGACCAGCTCGCCGACCAGATCGCGGTGCTGCGCCAGGGCAGGGTGATCGCCGACGACGCGCCGGACCGGCTGAAGTCGTCGATCGGCGGCGACCGGCTCGACCTGGTGCTGCGCGACCCGGCGGACCTGCAGGAGGCCGGCGACATCCTGGCCGCCTTCGGCCCGCCCATGGCCGACCCCGACACGCGCCGGCTGTCCGCGCCCGTCGCCGACCGCATGCACGCCCTCGGCCAGGTCATGCGCGCGCTGGAGGCCAAGGGGATCGAGGTCGAGGACGTGTCCCTGCGCCGGCCCACGCTCGACGAGGTGTTCCTGAAGGTGACGGCATGACCCACGTGCTCTCCGACAGCTGGGTGATCGCCAGGACGAACCTGCTGCACTGGGTGCGCAACCCTGCCGCGATCCTCTCGGGCCTGCTGTACCCGATCGTGATGGTGCTGCTGTTCGGCTACGTCTTCGGCAGCGCGATGGCCGTCGCGGGCGCGGGAGACAACTACCGGGAGTACCTGATGCCCGGCATGTTCGGCCAGACGATGGCCGTCGGCATCACGACCACGTTGATCGTCGTCACCACCCACGCGGCCAAGGGGGTGACCGACAGGTACCGCTCGATGCCCGTGTCGCAGACCGGCGTGGTGCTCGGCAGGGCCGTCTCCGACATGATCAGCTCGGCGATGGAGCTGACCATCCTCATCGCGTGCGGCGTGGCGGTCGGCTGGAGCTGGCACAACGGGCCGCTCAAGGCGCTGGCCGCGGTGGGCCTGCTACTGCTCCTGCGCTTCTCGCTCATCTGGGTCGGGATCTTCGCCGGGCTGAAGCTCACCCCTGAGGCCGCCGGCGCCTCATGGATGATCATGCTGCCGCTCACGATGGTCGCGAACACGTTCGTCTCCCCCGCCCAGATGCCGGGATGGATGGGCCTGCTCGCCGAGTGGAACCCGCTGTCGGCCACGGTCGCCGCCTGCCGCCAACTGTTCGGCAACCAGGGGTTCGCGGGCGGGTCGTGGGCGTCGGAGCACGCGCTGCTGCTGGCCGTGGCGTGGCCCGTGGTGATCACGCTGGTCTTTCTGCCGCTGTCGGCGCGCGCCTACCGGCGGCTGAGCCGCTGACCGGCCGGCCGTGCCGTACAGGGGATGTACGGCACGGCCGCGCGCGTCAGACGGTCTCGCCCTCGTCCTGCCGCTGGCGGCGGGTGAAAGCCCAGTTGACCAGCCACAGCAGGATGCCGATGCCGAGCAGGACGCCCGCCGTGATGTACACGGTGCCCGGCCGTCCGGTCAACGGGCTGGCCAGCACGACCGCCATGACGGCGCCGATCGCGGGCAGCGCCGTCGGCGCCCGGTAGTGCTCGTGGTCCACCTCCTCCTTGCGCAGCACGAGCACGGCGATGTTGACCACGGCGAAGACACACAGCAGCAGGAACGCCGTGGTCTCGCCGAGCCCGGAGATCTCGCCCGTGGAGATGAGGCCGATGGCCAGTGCGGTGGTGAACAGGATCCCGACGATGGGAGTGCGGCGGCGCGGGTCCACCAGGCCGAGCGAGCGCGGCACGACCCGCTCGTTGGCCAGGCCGTACACCAGGCGGGAGGCCATCATCATGTTGATCAGCGCGGAGTTGGCCACCGCGAAGATCGCGATCGCGGCGAACAGCTGCGGCGGGAAGCCCAGGCCGCCCGCCTTGACCACCTCGAGCAGCGGCCCGTCCGACTCCTTCAGGACGCGGTAGTCGACGAGCAGTGAGGAGGTGAGCGCGACCAGGATGTAGACGGTGCTGGTGATGGCCACGCCCAGGAAGATCGCGCGGGGGAAGTTGCGCGCCGGGTCCTGGGTCTCCTCCGCCATGTTCACCGAGTCCTCGAACCCGACGAAGGCGAAGAACGCCAGCGCGGTGCTGCCCAGCAGGGCCAGCAGCAGCCCGCCCGACTCCTCGGTGCTGATCTGCGTCAGCCGCGACGGTTCTCCGGCGCCCGTCGCGACCGCGTAGACGCCGATCAGGATGATGATCAGCAGACCGGTCAGCTCGATCAGGGTGAAGACGATATTGGTCTTGACCGACTCCGACACGCCTCGGTAGTTCAGCGCCGCGACGGCGACGATGAAGATGATGCCGACCACCACCGAGGGCAGGCTGACGAACTCCTGCAGGTACCTGCCGCCGATGGCGCGGGCCGCGGCGCTGGCCGAGGTGAGGCCCGAGCACATGACCGCGAAGGCCACCATGAACGTGAGGAACGGCTTCCTGAAGGCCAGCTGGGTGTAGAGGGCGGCGCCTGCCGCCCTGGGGTACTTGGTGACGAGCTCGACGTAGGACATGGCCGTGAACAGCGCGATCACGAAGCCGATGAGGAACGGGATCCACAGCGCTCCGCCGACTCTGCCCGCGACGGATCCGGTGAGGGCGTAGACGCCGGTGCCGAGGATGTCACCGACGATGAACAAGATCAGCAGCTTTGGTCCGATGGCGCGTTTCAGCGACACCTGTGCGGGGGGCGTAGTCATGAGGTTGCCGTGCCCATCCCTGCCGATGTTGACACTCGCCGGTAATGTTGATACATCAACAAACATGGAATTCGGACTCAGCATCCCCGCCGACGCCCGTCCTGGCGACGACCCCGTCAGGGCAGCCGTCCGCGCGGAAGAACTCGGCTTCGACTTCGTCTCCACCAGCGACCACCCGTGCGGGAGCGATCCGAGCTTCGAGACGTGGACGCTGCTGTCGTGGATCGCCGCCTCGACCTCGCGGATCAGGATCGCCACGAGGGTGCTCGGCGTGCCCTACCGGCCGCCGGCGATGGTCGCCAAGATGGCGGAGACGTTCGACCGGCTGTCGGGCGGCCGGTTGATTCTCGGGCTCGGAGGCGGCCACTCCGACGAGGAGTTCAGGGCGTTCGGGCTGCGCGTGCCCACGACCAGGGAGAAGATCGACGGCCTCGAGGAGGCGATCCACGTCACCCGAGGGCTGTGGGAGCGGCCCGGCTTCACCTTCGAGGGTGAGCTCTTCCACACCGTCGCGGCCGACCTGGAGCCCAAGCCGTCGCGTCGCATCCCCATCTGGCTGGGCACGTTCGGGCCGAGGGCGCTGGAGCTCACGGGACGGCTGGCCGACGGCTGGATCCCCTCGCTGGGCTTCGCCCCGCCGGAGCGGGCCGCCGTCATGCGCCAGAAGGTGCTGGCCGCGGCGGAGCGGGCAGGGCGGCCCGCACCCACGTGCGCCTACCACATCGTGGTGCACGTCGGTGAGGACCAAGGGCGCCCCGGCATGGTCTCGGGACATCCCGAGGCGGTCGCCGAGCGGCTGGCGAGCTTCGTCGCGATGGGGTTCACCACGCTCAGCCTCGCCCCCTCAGGTCCGGGCGATCAGGCCGGGCGGCTGGCGAGCGAGGTCATCCCGCTGGTGCGGAAAGCCACGCGCTGATCCCCTCCAGCAGCTCGGTCTTCAGTGGCGCCGGGGCGAACGACGCGGTGACCGAGGCGGCGGCCAGCTCGGCGAGGGTCTCGTCGCTGTCGCGCGCGTCGGCGTACTCCTTCAGCAGCGAGGTCTCGCCGTCGGTGTTGAGGGTGACGACCAGCCCCTCCCTCCGCAGGCGGGGCAGCGGATGCTCGGCCCTCGACGGCACGATGCCGAGCAGCACGTTGGAGAACGGGCACACCTCCAGCGGCACGCGGCGCTCGCGCAGCTCGGCCACCAGGGCGGGGTCCTCGAGCACGCGGATGCCGTGGCCGAGACGCTCGGCGTGGCCCACCTCGAGCGCCTCGCGGATACTGTCAGGACCCGCGGTCTCACCGGCGTGGTGCACCAGGTGCAGGCCCGCCTCCCTGGCGACCTCCAGCACGTCGGCGAAGGGCGTCAGCGGGTACGTCTCGTCTCCCGCGAGCCCGATGGCGATGACCTCGTCGTGCGCGGTGGCCAGCTTCAGCGTCTGCCACAGGCGCTCGGCCGGGCGGCGGCGGGAGTGGTCGAGGATGAGCGCGCACCTGATGCCGTGCTCGGCCTCGCCCTCGGCCAGCCCTTCGAGGACGGCCAGCAGCGGCATCTCCAGATCGCCGAGCCGTTCGCCGTGGGAGGCGGCGGTGAAGGTGACCTCGGCGTAGCGGGTGCCCTGGGCGGCCTCGTCGGCGCAGAACTCGCGGGCGATCCTGCGGAAGTGCTCGGGCGTGCGCAGGGCGCCGCGGACGCGCGCGTTGTGGTCGGCGAACTGCCGGAATCCGGTGAAGACATCGGGGCGCGGCGTCTGGACCCCGAGCTCTCGCAGGGTGGCAGGGCGGACCGTGCTCTCCAGATGAACGTGCAGGTGGGCCTTGGGCAGCCGCGCGATGTCTCTCACTGGTGTGATCCTACGGAGGACACGTCCCTCCTCACATCTCCTTTTCCCTCCGGCGGCGGGCCCGGCTCAGTTGAGGTAGTCGCGCAGCGCCTCGGCGCGGGAGGGGTGGCGCAGCTTCGACATCGTCTTGGCCTCGATCTGCCTGATGCGCTCCCGCGTCACGCCGTACACCTTGCCGATCTCGTCCAGCGTCATCGGCCTGCCGTCGGTCAGGCCGTACCGCATCGAGATCACCCCCGCCTCCCGCTCGGAGAGGCTGTCGAGGATCTGGAGCAGCTGGCTGCGCATGAGCGTGAACGACACCTGCTCGGCCGGCGAGGGCGACTCGGAGTCCTCGATGAGGTCGCCGAGCTCGCTGTCGCCCTCCTCTCCCAGCGGCGTGTGCAGGGAGATCGGCTCGCGGGCGTAGCGCTGCACCTCCGCGACCTTGTCGGGGGCCATCTCGACCTCGGCGGCGATCTCCTCGGGCGTCGGCTCGCGGCCGAGGTCGGCCAGTAGCCGCCGCTGCGTGGACGACACCTTGTTGATCACCTCGACCATGTGCACCGGGATCCGGATGGTCCGTGACTGGTCGGCCATCGCCCTGGTGATGGCCTGCTTGATCCACCAGGTCGCGTAGGTGGAGAACTTGAATCCGAGCGTGTAGTCGAACTTCTCGATGGTGCGGATCAGGCCGAGGTTGCCTTCCTGGATCAGGTCGAGGAAGAGCATGCCGCGCCCGGTGTACCGCTTGGCGATCGAGACGACGAGGCGAAGGTTGGCCTCCAGCATGCGCTCCTTGGCCAGCGCCCCGTCCTCGGCGATCCACTCCAGGTCGGCCCGCAGATCGGCGGGCAGGTCGAGCTCGGTGTCGAGGCGTTCGCGGGCGAACAGCCCCGCCTCGATCCGCTTGGCCAGGTCGATCTCCTGCTCGGCGCTGAGCAGCGGTACCTTTCCGATCTGCTTGAGGTAGTCCTTGACGGTGTCGCGGGTTGCTACGGCCTCGTCCATCAGGGTCGCGGTCATGCGTTCCTTTCCAAACTTAGTACGGACATAAGATTAGACTTGACCCTTCCTAGCGTCAACCTAAAATAATGTCGAACCTAAAA
Organism: Nonomuraea sp. bgisy101; assembly: GCF_057708945.1. Lineage (NCBI taxonomy): Bacteria > Bacillati > Actinomycetota > Actinomycetes > Streptosporangiales > Streptosporangiaceae > Nonomuraea > Nonomuraea sp. bgisy101. Next base: position 301,770 of record NZ_JBYITD010000005.1, on the reverse strand, counting down.
ATTTGTGAGAGGGTGTGCCCATGAGCACTGACGCGTTGGGTTTGAGGGAACAGAAGAAGCGAGAGACCAGGCAGGCCATCTCTGACCACGCTACCCGCCTGTTCGTGGAGCATGGGTTCGAGCGGACCACGATTTCCGACATCGCCGCGGCTTCCAGGGTCGCGAAGATGACGGTGACGAACTACTTCCCCCGCAAGGAGGACATGGCGCTCGACCACCACGAGGAGTTCGTCGCCTCACTGGCGCAGACCGTCAGAGGGCGGGCACGGGGAGAGTCGGCGCTCGCGGCGCTGCACGCCGCGTTCCTGGCCGCGGTGGAGCGGCGCGACCCGGTGATCGGGTTCACGGGCGAGCCGTTCGCCCGCATGATCGCCGACAGTCCCACTCTGGTCGCCCGCCTGCGCGACCTGCACGAACAGCGCGAGGAGGCGCTGGCGGCCGAGCTCGGCGGCGACGTCGAGGCGAGGGCCGCCGCGGCCGCGCTCGCGGGCGTCCACCGGGTGCTGTTCGCCGAGCTGATGCGGCGCACGCTGGAGCACGAGGACGCCGACGCCGTCGCCGCCGCGCTGGAGAAGGCGGCGACGACGGCGTTCGGCCTGCTGGAGCCGTCGCTCGGCGGCTACGCGGTACGCGAGGCGTAGTCGCCGGCGAGGGCTCAGGAGGCGGCCACGAACGCAGGGGGCGGCGGCGTCGGTTACCCCACTCGCGGCCGCCAGTCTGTTTGGCCGGCCTGGTACGCGCCGAGCGCGGAGCGACTGCGAGACCGCAAGCGAACGCACACGGCGGTGACCGCGAACCCGATGGCGGTGAACAGCTTGAGCAGCTTGCCTGGCCGGGAGTTGATCAGCGCGGTGAGCTCCTCGGCGCGGACCTCCGCCCGCATGGAATCGCGGTACCGAAGACGGGCTGACCGGCGGACGAACTTCGTCGCCAACCACGGCGAGACGTCGCACATCTCGTGGACGACCCCGCGGGTGACGCGTTCGATCCCTGCCCAGCCGCTGTCTTACATGGCTGAAATAGGGTGCGCGATCGGATCTACGCGGTGATCCGGATCTCCGCCTCCGGCTGTCCCGCGAAGGCGAGCATCCGGCTCGCCTCCGCCATGACCTCGGAGGGGAGCTCACGGAAGGGCTTGATCTCCAGGCCCGCCTTGGTCAGCCACCACATGCCTGCCACGAACCCGTCGACCAGGATGACCGGGTTGGTGACCGCCCCCACGCACACCAGCCTGCGGTGCTCGTCAGCCATCATGCGGGTGCGGTCGTCATAGGCCAGGACGAGGTTGTCGAAGTACGGCAGGAAGCGCACGGGGGCGGAGGCGTCCTCGGGGGCCAGTTCGGCGTCGGGCAGGTCGTAGAGGTCGCGGCCCTCCTCGTCGGTGTAGCGGCGCAGCGGCATGCGCTCGACGACCTCGCGCAGCCTCGTCAGGCCCGACCACATCTGGATGTCCTTGGCACTGGCCGGGCCGAAGGCGGCCAGATACCGCACGATCATCGTCTCCACGTCGAGCTCCGCCGACAGCGGGGCGCCGATCCACTCCTCCGCGAGCGTGAACGGCGTGGCGCCGCCCGTCCCCCAGATGCCGTTGGGCGGGGTGTGCACCAGGGGCAGCAGCGCCTGGGCCGACCAGCCCAGCGCGAGTGGTTCCACCTCGGGCCAGCGGGCCGCCAGCAGGTCGCGCAGCTGGGGGCGGGTCAGGGTGCGGCCCTTCAGGTGCTCGCGGGCGAGCGCGGTCAGCTCGCCGAGGTCCACTCCGCCGGTCGCCTTGCCGAAGGCGGCCTGGCGGGAGCGGCTGAGGCAGGCCTGCATGATTGGGCGCAGCCACAGATAGTCGTCCGCGGCGGCCAGGTGCTGGGTGCCGCGCAGCAGCGAGCCGCGCACGACGTGCCTGCCGTACAGGAGGTCGGACAGGTCGTCCTGGGTGAAGCTCGCCAGACGCGACCACAGACCGAAGTAGGGGGCGTTGATCTCCTGGCCCTGCACCGCCACCAGCCTGCGGATCGCCTCGACCGGCGACATCTCCGCGCGGCGCAGCAACAGCTGGCGGTCGAGGGCGGTGCGGTTCAGTGTCCTGCGCGTCAGCTTCATGGCGGCAACGCTACGGCTTATCGCGGAAGGCTTCGTTCCTCAATTCATCGAGTGCGTCGCGGATCCTGTCGGTGATCTCCCAGGCGTCGGGGATCATGTCGCGGTCGGTGACCACGCCGACGTCGAGCGAGCCGTCGTAGGAGAAGCAGGTGATGTTGACGCCGCCGCTGACATCGGTGATCACCGAGACGGGGTAGTGCGTCAGCAGCCGCGCGCCGCACACGTACAGCGGGAACTGCGGCCCCGGCACGTTGGAGATCCCCACGTTGATGGGCGGCGCGGTCTGCCCGACCAGGCCGAACGCCGAACGCGAGGCCAGACCCATGAGAGCGGCGGGCATCGACTCGCTGAACTCCCTCAGCCAGCGGGCGGGAGCCAGGGAGAAGCGCTCCTTGATCCGGTTCATCGACTTCTGGACCTGCTCCAGCCTGGCCACGGGATCCTCCACGTGGACAGCCAGCGGCGCCGTCATGATCGCGACCTGGTTGCCCGGGCCGCGCTCGCGCAGCGAGAACGGCACGCCCGCCACCAGGGGCCCGTCGGGGACCCCGCCGTGCGCGGCCAGCCATCCGCGCAGCCCGCCCGCGCACACCGCCATTACCACGTCGTTGACCGTCACGTCGAAGGCTTTGCGCACCTGCTTGATCTCCTCAAGCGGCAGCGACACGAAGGCGAAACGCCGGTGCGCGGAGATCGGGCCGCTGAACGGGGTGCGCGGCGCGGGCAGGGCGGGCAGCCCCGGCGCGTCTCCCGCGCCCGCGACCCTGCGGGCCAGCCCCGAGACCAGTTCCACGCCCGGCACCTTCGACACCACGGGGATCTCGTCGAGATGCGGCACCGCCCTGGCCGCGAACCTCACCGCCTGCGCGGGGTTGGCGGCGAGCCTGGTCAGCGCCCGGCCCACCATCGCGGCCCAGCCGGGCGCCGGCTCGTCAGGCTCTGGCTCGCCCTCAGGGGGCGGCGCGGGCGTCGGGGTCAGGTCGAGCAGCGCGGCCAGCACGTCCGCGCCGCCGACGCCGTCGACCGCCGCGTGATGGATCTTGGTGTAGAGGCCCATGCGGCCTCCCGACAGGCCGTGGATCAGGTAGATCTCCCACAGCGGCCGGTGGCGGTCGAGCCTGCGGGCGTGTAGGCGGGAGACCTGCTCGGCCAGTTGCCTGTCGTCGCCCGGCGGGGGCAGCCCGATCTCCCTGACGTGGTAGTCGAGGTCGAGGTCGTCCTCACGCACCCAGTACGGATGATCGAGGCCGAGGGGCACCGGCGCCAGCTTGCGCCGCATCGCCGCCACGTGCGGGAGCCGCTGCGTCAGCAGCTCCTGCAGGTCGCTCCTGTTGAGGTCGCCGTCGAGGATGGCCAACCCCGCGATGTTGGCGACGTTCGTCGCGGTCTCGAAGTTGAGGAACTGCGCGTCGAGTGCAGTGAGCTGCGCCATACCAGGAAATTTACTGTGCTTCCGGATTGCTGCAGAGACCATGAGTAGCACGGCTGCCGCGTTGCTGGTCCGAGCGCTGGAGGCGGAGGGCGTCACGCACGTCTTCGGCATCCCCGGCGAGGAGAACATCCATTTCATCGACGCGTTGAACGATTCCTCGATCCGCTATGTCCTCGTCCGCCACGAGCAGGGCGCGGCCTTCATGGCAGAGATCTACGGCAGGCTGACGGGCAAGGCGGGCGTCGCCTCCGCGACTCTCGGCCCTGGCGCGATCAACCTGCAGCTCGGCGTCGCCGACGCCACCAGCAACAGCACTCCCGTGGTCGCCATCTCCGCGCAGGTGGGCCTGGACCGCATCTACAAGGAGTCGCACCAGATCGTGGACCTGGTGTCGTTGTTCAGGCCGATCACGAAGTGGTCGGAACTGGTTCCCACCGCGGCCGCGATCCCCGAGATGCTGCGCAAGGCCTTCAAGACCGCTCAGACCGAGCGGCCGGGAGCGGTGTACCTGGCGATCCCCGAGGACGTGGAGAAGGCCGAGGTCCCCGACGACGTCAGGCCGCTGCCGCTGAACGTGGTGCGCCCGGTCGACCCGTCCTCCTCGCAGATCGCCCGCGCGGCCGACCTGCTGGCCACGGCCCGCCGTCCGATCATCCTGGCCGGCCACGGCGCCACCAGGGCGGGCGCCCGCGACGCGCTGGTCCACTTCTCCGAGCGGCTCGGACTTCCCGTCGCCACCACCTTCAACGGCAAGGGCGTCTTCCCCGACGACCACCGGCACGCGCTGGGCGCGTTCGGGTTCATGCGCCACGACCACGTGAACTTCGCCTTCGACGAGGCCGACGTGCTGATCAGCGTGGGGTACGAGCTCCAGGAGTTCGACCCCGTGAAGATCAACCCGGACCGGTCGAAGAAGATCATCCACATTCACCAGTTCCCCGCCGAGGTCGACGACCACTATCCGGTGGCGGTCGGCGTCCAGGGCGACATCTCCAGGTCGCTGCACGCCCTCGGGGAGGCCGTGCACCGGCGTTTCACACTCAGCCCGACCGTGGAGAAGGTGCGACGGCTGATCAGGGAGGAGTTCGAGCAGGGGCGGACCGAGGAGGGCTTCCCGCTGACACCGCGCAGGATCGTCGCCGACATCAGGCAGGCGATGGGCCGCGACGACATCGTGCTCGCCGACACGGGCGCGGTGAAGATGTGGATGTCGCGCATGTACCCGACCTACGAGCCGAACACGATGCTGGTCTCCAACGGGCTGTCGTCGATGGGGTTCGCGGTGCCCGGCGCGATCGCCGCCAAGCTCGCCTTCCCCTCGCGCAGGGTGCTGGCCGCCACCGGTGACGGCGCGTTCCTGATGAACTCCCAGGAGCTGGAGACCGCGGTGCGCGAGCGCGTGCCGATCACGGTGCTGATCTGGGAGGACGACGCCTACGGGCTCATCGACTGGAAGATGGGGCTCGAGCTGGGGCGCAGCTCCAACATCGCGTTCGGCAACCCCGACTTCGTGAAGTACGCCGAGAGCTTCGGGGCCAGGGGCTACCGGGTGGACTCGGCCGACGCGCTGCTGCCGACGCTGCGCGAGGCGCTGGACGGCGAGGGCGTCTCCGTGATCGCCGTTCCCGTGGACTACTCGGCCAACCTCGCGCTGACCGAGTCGCTCGCGGGCCTAAGATCGGCTTGATGGACGCGCCTGCCGTAGTCGCCGACGACCCGCAGCCGCCCGCGCCTGCCGTACGGCCTGCGGGCGACCCGTACCACGTCTACCTCGAATCCCTGGCCGGCGCGGAGTCGAGGAGGACGATGCGGGGCTGCCTCGACCGCATCGCGCGCGTGCTGACGGGCGACGACGCGGTCACCGGCGCGGGGATGCCCTGGCATCTGCTGCGCTATGAGCACACCGTGCGGATCAGGACCGTGCTGACCGAGCAGGGATGGTCGCCCGCCTACGTCAACAAGCACCTGGTGGCGCTGCGGCGGGTGCTGAAGGAGGCCTGGCGGCTGGGGCAGACCAGCGCCGAGGACTACGCCAGGGCCGCCGACCTGGCCCCCGTCACGCACACGAGGCTGCCCGCGGGCCGGCACGTGCCGCCGGAGGTGGTCGGGGCGGCGCTGGCGGCCTGCGACGACTCCCCCGCCGGACTGCGCGACGCGGCGCTCATCGCCGTCCTGTACTCCACCGGCTGCAGGCGGGCCGAGGTCGCCGGGCTCGCGCTGGTCGACTACGAGCCCGGCGCCCGCTCCCTGAGGGTGCTGGGCAAACGGGACAAGGAACGGCTGGTCTACCTGACGGGCGACGCGATCGGCCTGCTGGAGCGGTGGCTGGCCGTCCGCGGTGGAGCCACGGGGGCGCTGTTCTGCCCGATCAGCAGGTCGGGGCGGCTGCGGACGCGTGACGAACGGCCGGTCCCGTTGACCGGGCAGGGCATCGCCGACATCCTGGCGCGCAGGCTCGGCGAGGCCGGCGCGGGCAGGCGGACGGCGCACGACTTCCGCAGGACGTTCATCGGCGAGCTGCTCGACGCCGGGGTGGACCTGGCGACCGCGCAGGCGCTGGTGGGGCACTCCTCCCCGGCCACGACCGCGCGCTACGACCGGCGTCCTGAGAACACCCGCAGGGAGGCCGTCGACCGGCTCAGGCTGCCCAGAGCCCGTCCCCTCACGCCCGGCTGACCCTTCCTTCGCCGCCGGTCCGGCCTGTCGTCACCCCTCGGGGACGCTGGGATGGACGGCGACCACGATGCGATGATCGCGTCCTCCCTCCGCGTTCTCGTCGTGGTACTTGGACACCAGCCTGGTGACCGCGTCGGCCAGTTCCTCGGCGAACGCGGCCCGGTCGGCCGCCGAGGAGAAGCGGACCGTCCCGTCGACGGCGAACGTCGCCAGGCGCTGCTGCGCTTTGGTCGCGCCGGTGATGAGCGTGCCGACGTCGCGCACCAGCCGGGAGGCGACGGCCAGCAGCCAACGGGCCGACAGGCCGTCGGGCGCGCGCGACGGATCGGGTTGCACGGCCCCGAGCGCGGCGGGCGAGATGACGTAGGAGGCGGCGGTGGCGCGCATGACCCGCTCGATGGCGTTGCCCTTGCGCCGCTCCTCCACCAGCTCGACCAGACCATGATGTTCCAGGGTGCGCAGATGGTAGTTGACCTTCTGGCGAGGCAGGCCGACCTTGGCGGCCAGCATGGTGGCCGAGCCGGGCTCGGACAGCTCGGCCAGCAACCGGGCCCTGATCGGGTCCAGCGAGATCTCGGCCGCGGCCGGATCCTCGATCACTGCGACGTCGAACACCCCTCTACGGTCGCACCGACAATTCGGTTTGTCAAAGCCGAGGAGGCTTGTCGGCCATGGCCCCTCCTTCCTTCGAGGAGACAGGCCCAGGGTCAGGAGCGGGTCAGGTGTCCCGCCGCCATGGTGCGACACTGCGGTCATGGTCCCGTTCCTGCCATACCGGCGAGAGTGGCTGCGCGGTGACGCGCTGGCCGGGCTCACGGTGGCGGCCTACCTCGTGCCCCAGGTGATGGCGTACGCCACGGTGGCCGGACTGCCGCCGGTCGCGGGACTCTGGGCCGCCCTGGCGCCGCTGGCGCTGTACGCGCTGCTCGGCTCCTCACGCCGGCTGTCCGTGGGCCCCGAGTCCACGACCGCGCTCATGACCGCGGTCGTGGTCGGACCGCTCGCGACCGGCGACCCCGGCAGGTACGCGACGCTCGCCGCCGCGCTCGCCGTCGCCGTCGGCCTGCTGTGCCTGGTGTGCCGGCTGCTCAGGTTGGGCTTCGTCGCCGACCTGCTGTCACGGCCGATCCTGGTCGGCTACATGGCGGGCGTGGCCGTCATCATGATCGCCGGACAGCTCGGCAAGATCACCGGAGTTCCGGTGTCAGGGACCCACCCCATCGCCGAGGTCGTCTCGTTCGCGCGCGGGATGACGCAGACCCATCCGGCGACGTTGCTGCTCTCGATCGGGGTGCTGATCCTGCTGTTCCTGGCCCAGTGGTGGCTGCCGCGCCTCCCCGCGCCGCTGCTCGCCGTCCTCCTGGCCACCGCCTGCGTCACGCTCTTCGGGCTGGAGCGGTACGGGATCAAGGTGGTCGGCGAGATCCCCGCAGGCCTGCCCGCGCCGGCCGTTCCCGCGCCCGCCGATCTGCGCGGCCTGCTGCTGCCCGCGTTCGGCGTGCTCCTGGTGGGCTACAGCGACAACGTGCTCACCGCGCGGTCCTTCGCGGCCCGGCACAACGAGCAGATCGACGCGAACAGGGAACTGCTGGCCCTCGGCGTGGCCAACGTGGGCGCGGGAGTCCTGCACGGGTTCCCCGTCAGCAGCAGCGCAAGCCGAGCCGCTCTGGCCGAAACGGCCGGTGGCCGCACGCAGGTGTACTCGCTCGTCGCGCTGGCCGCCGTCGTCGGCGTGCTGCTGTTCGCCGGGCCCCTCCTGGCCGACTTCCCCGTCGCCGCGCTCGGCGCCATCGTCATCTACGCCGCCGTCCGGCTGATCGACGTCGCCGCCTTCCGCCGGCTGGCGTCCTTCCGTCGCAACGAGTTCCTGCTCGCCCTGGGCGCGTTCACCGGCGTGCTCGTCTTCGACATCCTGTACGGCGTGCTCCTCGCGGTCGGCCTGTCGGTCGCCGAGATGCTGTACCGCGTCGCCCGTCCCCACGACGCCATCCAGGGCATCGTCCCAGGCCTGGCGGGGATGCACGACGTCGACGACTACCCGCAGGCGCGCACCGTCCCCGGCCTGGTCGTCTACCGCTACGACTCACCGCTGTTCTTCGCCAACGCCGAGGACTTCCGGCGTCGCGCGCTGGCCGCCGTGGACCGGCACGAGGGGGCGGTGTCGTGGTTCGTGCTCAACGCCGAGGCCAACGTGGAGGTCGACGCCACCGCTCTGGACGCGGTCGAGTCGCTGCGCGCGGAGCTGACCCGCCGCGGCATCGTGTTCGCGATGGCCAGGGTCAAGCAGGACCTGCGCGCCTCGCTCGACGCGTTCGGCCTGACGGCGGCGATCGGCGAGGACCTGCTCTTCCCCACCCTGCCGACCGCCGTCCAGGCCTACGAGCAGTGGGCGGGGCGAGCCTGAGCCCGGCCTCAGCCGCCGTGCCGGCCCGCGGCCGGGCGGGCGTCCGCGGACGAGCCCGACGCGCGGATGACGCGCGGGGCCGCGCCCAGCGTTCTGCGGCAGGCCTTGTTGAACGCCTGGAGGTCGCGCATGCCGACGGCGGCCGCGACCGCGCTGATCGGCATCGTGGATTCGGCCAGTAGGTGGCGAGCGCGGATCATCCGGCGCCGGTGGATGTAGGCGACGACGGTGACCCCCATCTCCGCGTGGAAGAGCCTGGTCAGGTGGTTGTGGGAGACCCCAGCGACCCGAGCGACGCCGGACACCGACAAGGGGGAGGCCAGGTGGGCCTCGATGTGGGAGATCGCGGCGGCGACCGCGGGATGGGGGTGGTCGCCTCCGCTCAGGGTCGCCACCCTCCAGAGCGCCGTCCAGATCTCGGCGGCGGTCCTGGCGGGGGCCTGCGGGGCGGCGGCGATCGCGGCACGCAGCATGTCCGACAGCGCGGGCGCCTGCACGCCCGCATTCTGCATGACCGGTACGGCGTGCGCCCCTGCTCCGCCCGGTGCGCGGAAATGCACGTAGAGGTGCTCCGACGGCCCCCGGTAGCGGTAGCGCGCCTGCGTCCCCGGCGGGATCAGGCTCACGAACCCTGGCTCGATGGCGTGCGGGGTGCCCGCCACAGTGAGTTCCGCGCTGTAGCCGTACAGGTGGAACTGCCAGAGCTCCGGCAGCAGATAGGTGTCGTGCCGCCTGCTCACGCCGTGCAGGCCGACGCCGATGTCGACCACCTCGGGTGGCTCGTCGAGCGAGATCTCCACGACGCGCATGGTGAGAAAATACCAGTTTTGGGGAAGATGACCCACGATTCTCCAGGCATGACGCCCTTATGGTCGACGCATGCCAACCAGTGATGGTCACCTCCTGACCTCTGTGCAGATGGCGCGATTCGTCGCGGCGGGGTCGTTCCGCCTGGACGCGGTCGTGCCTCCCGATCTGAACGCCCAGGCGATCGACGTCTTCACCGCGGGCATTCCGCGCACGCCGTACGGGACGCCGGTGAAGGAGGCCTTTCCCGAAGGCTCGTTCCCTCGGCGGCTTATCGAGCTGCCGCCCGTGGCGGGCGCGCTGCGAAGCCTCCTCGGGCCTGACCCGACCGTCGACCACCACTTCGTCCACATCCGCGAGCCGCACGAGGGCAAGGCCCAGCCCCTGCACGCCGACGCGATCATCGACACCCGGCCTGACGCCTTCGACGTCCAGCTCATGTACTACCCGCAGGACGTCACCGAGGACATGGGCGGCACGCTCAGCGTGCCCGGCAGCCACCTGCGCAGGACCAATGAGAGCGACACGGGCCGCTACCAGAACCTGCGCGGGCAGTCCATGCTCACGTGTCCCGCGGGCACCGTGGTGCTGCTGCACCACGGCATCTGGCACGGCGGGCGGCGCAACGACGCCGACGTCCCCCGCTACATGTTCAAGATCCGCTTCAATCCGACGGTCCCCCAGGTCCGCCTGTGGGACACCGACGACCTGCACGATCCCGCTGTGCTCGCCGAGCTCGACACCCGCTTCCCCTGGTACGAGCCCGCGACGGCCCGGCTGGAGATCCACAACCGGATCAAGCTCTGGCGGGTGCTCACCGGCGACGACGGCTTCGACATGGACCACTGGGTGACCCGGATCGGCAACCGGCCCCGCGTCGCCACGGGAGGTGCGGCGTGAGCCCCGTACGACAGAAGGTTCTGGTCCTCTACCTGGCCGACTCCGCGCTGGACTCCACCGTGATCGGCTGGGCGCGCTACGACGGCACCGGCCGTACGACGCCGGCGACCGGTGACAGTGTCACCCCGCCCTACGAGCGCGGGCTCGACGCCCTGCTGGACGGCTGGCGGCTCATCCAGGCCTCCCAGCTCATTCCGCCCTATCCGGGGTACGAGTACGACACGTCCTTCCTCAAGCACGAGTTCTTCTTCGAAAGGCTCGTCGACGTCTGACCGCGCGCTGAGGTGAGGCGCGGGCCGCCATGCGGACCCGCGCCCATCACCCGGCACCTTCCGGTCGTCGCTCCTGCGAGAAGCGGTAACGCAGGATGCTGCTGGTGCGCCCCGACGGCTTCGTGGCCTGGCGGGGGACGGCGCCGGGCGACCTGCCGGACGTCATGTCCCGGCTGCTCAGGCTGCCGTAGCGGAGCCCGGCCGCATCGCGATGGCCCCGGACAGGCCGACCGACGGCGCCTCCCCTTCGACCGGCCGGGCAGCCGACGCCGCCCTGCGATCCTCCGTGAGCCCCGGGAGGGCGCTGATCAGGGCGCGTGGCCCTCGGCGATCCAGCGGGCGAAGAGGTCGACGTGCTCGGCGGGCCAGGCGCCGTCGCAGGGCATGCTGCCCCTGCGGAGCCGCGCCAGGATGGCGTCGGCGTGCCGTACGACGTCGTCGTGGGACCACAGGTCGAAGACGAAGCTCATCGACCTGCGGTCCATCGCGCGGAACAGCGGCTTGATGTGGTCGGCGAAGCCGACCGGCTCGTCCGATGCGGGAAGGCGCACCTCTGTCCTTTCGACGGGTGGGGCCAGCGCGGAGACGCGCGAACCCGGTCTGGCCTCGCACACCCACCACCATTGCGGCACCGGCATGTGCGGCGGCGGTGTCGCGCCGGGCTGGGAGTTCTCCACCGCGATCCTGGAGCCCCATTCGACGTAAGCGGCGAAAGCGGCGCGGAACTCGGGATCGGTGGGCAGACCCGCGTCGTCGGCGGCCCGGCTGATGAGCTGCGCCCAGCGGGATCGCCACTGTTCGGTCAGCGCCTTGCCCGCGTGCTCGGCGACCATGTGGTCGTAGCCGCCGTACTGCTCCGTGTAGAGCTTGGGGCCGCCGAAGGTCTCGGCGAGCCAGGCGGCGACACGCTGGGGATGGTCCGGCGACATCCGGGCGAACAGCGGCCCGAGCAGGTCGTCGTGCGGAACGTACTTCTCGTAGAAGATGCGGGTCATGCGTGTCAGGGCGGGCAGCCCTCCGGCCCACTCGAACAGCGTGGGATCCTCCGAGAGCGGCGGGTCGGCGAAACCGACGTGGTAGTGCATGCCGCTGCAGATCGGCTTGTTCCGCGACTGGCCGCACCGGCAGAGGCTGTAGTGCTCCCTGGAGGCGTCGCCGTCGAGCGGGATGCCGCCGGTGATCCGGTACGGGCCGTCCTTGGACACCTCGATCGCGGGCTCGCGTCGCGGGGCGGGGGCCGTCCTGCCGTCGATCGCCTGCCCCAGTGCGCCGGACGGGCAGGCCCGTACGGCGCGGACGATCTCGTCGGCCCTGCCGCCGCTGGGCGCCACGAACGGCTCCTCCCCCACCCGGAACACGGTGGGCAGCCGGTCGGTGCAGAAGCCCGAGTGGGCGCAGATGCCCCGGTTGTCGAGCACGGTGACCTGCACGCCCTCGTAGGACTCCTGCCGGTCGGGCACCCGGGCGGGATCCTTGTCGCCCTTGAACCCGATGCGGGCGTGGCTGCCGTCGCACAGCGGCTTGACGGTGGACGCGCCGCATCGGCACAGGGCCATCTGCGGGAACGTCTGGATGGGCTCGCCCAGCCAGTTGGTGATCTTCGTGGCGTTGGTGACCAGGTACGGCCCGTCGGCCGCGACGTCGATCCGCGTCTCCAGACCGCCTTGGAGGCCGGCCAGCTCCTCGATCCTGGCCGCCATCGACTCGGCGTCCTCGGCGAACAGGCACGCCAGGTGCTGTAACGCGGCCGTCGCCTCGATCAGGCCGTCGGGAGCTCCCGGCAGGGCGCGCAGGCGCGTCGCGTCCTTGGCCAGTTCCCACAGCCGCTCGGCGGGCGAGCCGGTCTCGGCGACCTCGGGCTCTGCCCCGGCCTCCGGGTCCGGCCTCGTCGCGGCTTCCGCGACGGCGGCGGCGAGGGGCCGGATCACCGTCTCGGCCAGCGGCTCGCCGGGCGCCAGGTCGCGGTCGAGCAGGCGCGCCCGCGCCAGCAGGGCAGCCGTGCTCATCGCGCCCCGAACAGCGCGGTGTAGTGCTTCATCTCCTCGATCTGCGAGAAGAAGGGCTTGACCGCGGTGAAGAACTCGCCGAACCGGGCGCTGCGGCGAAAGCCCTGCTCGTGCCCCTCGACCGAGTCCCATTCGATGCGGACGGTGTAGTGCTCGGGCTCCTCGACGCCGCGGGCGATCTCGTAGGCCAGGCAGTGCGGGTCGTCGTCGAGGACGCTCGACGCCGTCTTGTACGCCTGCTCGAACTCCTCGGCCCGGTCGGATGGAACGGTGTATCGGATGTACTCGATGACCACGATAGAACCTCTTCAGTACTGTGGTGCGAGACGAACTTTCATTACATTACAGCATTGTAATGAAACTAGGGGCTGGATCATGACACGTAGGACCGGGCGAGCGCGGGACTCCTCCATCGACGACCGGATCCTGGCCGTCGCCCGACGGCATCTGTCGGTGTACGGATACGAGCGCATGTCGCTGGCCGCCGTCGCGCAGGAGGCGGGCACCACCCGTCCCGCCCTGTACCGCCGCTGGCCGGGCAAGGCCGAGCTCGCCGCCGCGGCGGTCGCGAGCATGGCCGAGGAGGAGGAAGTGAGGCCGCCACGGGATCCCTACACCGCCCTGGTGGCCGAACTCGCCGACTTCGAGCGCGGGGTCTCCAGGCCCGGCAGGCTCTCACTCGTCGGCAGCATGCTCCAGGACACGACGCAGCCCGAGGTCCTGGCCCGCTACAGAGCCCGCGTGGTGGCCCCGCGACGACGCCGCATCCTGGCCATCCTCGAGACCGCCAGGGACGGCGGCCTCATCGACGCGGACGCCGACCTGGAGGTCGCCGTCACCATGTGCACGGGAAGCTGGTACGGCCGCGCGCTGGCCGGGTCCACCCCGCCGCCGCGCTGGCCGGAACGGACCGCGGCCCTGGTCTGGCGCGCCCTCGGCGGCCGGTGACGACCGGCTCCGCCGAGGGCGCGCATCACGCCAGGTCCACCTCCCGGTCCCTGACCGCTCCCGACCGATCCTCCTTCCGCGCCGCGACGACGATGAACGCCCCGGCGACGACCCCTGCGAAGAACGGGCTCGGCACCAGAAGGACGCCGCCCAACGCACACCACGCCGCGAGGCCCCAGCCGATCCCCGCGGGCACCGCCACCCCGCGTCCGGCGAGATGCCATGTCAGGCAACCCAGGAGGATCAGCGGCACCGCGAAGCTTCCCGGGCCTGCCCAGAAGGTGACCTCGTTCTGAAGGGCCCCCGCCGTCCGAACGGCGCCCCCGTCCGCGAGCGCGAGCGGGACGGCCGCCCACATCCCCCGATCCACCCAGCCGGCGACGTCCTCCCTGGCGACGAGCGCCAGCAAGGACAGGTGCCCTGCTCCCAGCACGAGCATGATCCCGCTCGCCCAGCGGAGCAGCCGCTTTCTGGATTTCATCGTGACCTTCCTTCTTCGCACCGGGCCTGCGCCCGGTCGCGGTCGCTCCAGGCCCGTTCCCACCGCCGGGTCAGCGCCGGGTAGACGATGAGGTAGCGGAAAGGCGCGATGGCGGCCATGTAGAGCCGCCCGAACCATCCGTTGGGCTTGACGAGGACGGCCATCCGCAGCTCATGGTCGCCGTTCGCCCCCTGAACCCAGCCGAGATGCATCACGGTGTGCACGGTCTTGTTCGCCAGCTCGCGCGCGCACTCCATGTCGAGCTCGTAGACCGCCTTGAGAGGCATGCTCTCGCTGTCCGGGCCGCGGGGAGCGTCGCGGAGGTCGGCGGGCAGGCGGTCGCGGATCGAGGCGACCCGCGCACCGACGCCCGCCGATGGCTTGTCCCAGCCGAGAAGCGCGCCGAGCCTCCACCTGACGGCGAACAGGAACCTCGCGGGCCAGGGCTGCTTGGCGAGTCCGCCGGCCGCTCGCATCGCTGCGAGCATCGCGGGGAAGTCGCCGGGTCCGGCCCCCGGAGTGCGGAACGACCACACATCCTCGACCGCGAAGTCGCTGGTGAGTTCGTGGATGCGCCACGGCTGCTCGGTGTAGGTGGCCTCTGCGAGTCGCGGCAAGGGTTCGACCTCTCATGTATACGGTGCCGTACATTTGATATGTACGGTAACGTACAATTTCAAGGCGATCAATGGAGGTGTCCGGATTCCCGCTGCGACCCGCACCACACGAGCCCGCTGGATAGAGGCGGGCCTCGAAGCCCTCGCCGAGGGAGGACCCGACGCGGTCCGCGTCGAGACGCTCGCCTCCAGGCTCGGCGTGACGAAGGGCGGCTTCTACGGGTACTTCGACGGCCGTCCCGCGCTGCTCGCGGAGATGCTGGACGAGTGGGAACGCCGCTGCACCAGAGAGGTCCTCGCCCAGGTCGCGGCCGAAGGCGGCGACGCCGCCGAGAGGATCAGGCGCGTCGGCCAGCTGACCTTCTCAGAAGACCTTCACCGGATCGATCTCGCGGTCAGGGCCTGGGCTCGCCATGACCAGTCCGTCGCGGCGCGCCTGCGGCGTATCGACAACGAGCGCATGGACTTCCTGCGGAAGATGTTCGGCACGTTCATCACCGACCCCGACGAGATCGAGGCACGCAGCACCCTGGCGTTCGCGCTCGCGATCGGCCGCCACTTCATCGTCGCCGACCACCCTGGGTACACCACCCGCGACGTCGTCCACCTCGCGGGTGAACACCTCCTGCGCCCACCACGGTGACCACCGTGTTCGCGCCTCGTCACCATCAACCATGGGGCGCCCCACCGCGCTCGGGTTCGCCCCAGGACCAGAACCCCCGTCAAGTCGACGCCCAACGCCAGGCTGGGACGGCCACCGGGCACCTCCGCACCGGGGGTGCCGCCGGGCGCGCCCGAGCCGGAGCAGCCGCCGGGCATGTCCACGTCGGCACGGCCTCCGGGGCCGAAACGTCCCGGCCGCCGGCCATACGCGCGGACGGCGGTCTTGCCTGTACGCACGGGCGGCGGTGCGGCCGATACTCGCGGGCGGCGGTCCGGCCGATACTCGCGGGCGGCGGTGCGGCCGGTACGCACGGGCGGCGGTCTTGCCGCCCGCGCCCCGGTCGAAGGGGCGGCCCGTCCGGGCGCCGGGCCCGTCTCGCCCGGCGCCTCTGCGATGCCGGTGAACGCACCGTGCAGCGGATCGATGACATGGTTCTTCGTGCCCCGCTCGACCGTCCTGAGCCACCTCGACAGGACCGGCATCGACTCCCCGGCCCCGCGCGGCGAGCGGATCACCCCCGGATCGACGGGTCAGTACTCGTAGGCCCCTGCCTCGATGGCGCCGTCCTTGCCCACGGTGACCCCGGCCAGGTCGAGGTCGTTGTAGACGGTGACGCCGAGCCCGATGGCCGGGCTCCCCGCGCGCAGGCGCAGGGGGTTGGCGGGGTCGAACAGCGGGTCCTTGTGGACGTTGTTCGTCCCTGCCGGCATCTGGTACTGGCCGCCGAAGAAGACGTTGTGGTGGTTGTCGGTGAAGCCGGCCTCGGCGTAGCCGCTCTTCTTCGCCGCGACGACGACGTTCTGCGCCAGCGACAGGTGCTCGTTGGTGCAGCCCGCGTCGCAGACGACGCCTTCGGCCTGCGCGTTCGGCAGATTGATCGAGTTGTTGCGGAAGACCGTGCCGAACACCGGCCCGTTGGACTCGATGCGGCCGTCGTCGTGCCGCGGGCCTCGGGTGATCAGGCCCGCCCTGCCCTTGGAGCCGTAGATCGCGTTGTACTCGAAGACGTTGCCCGAGGTCCCGTCGGGGTCGTTGGTGCTGCCGTCGTCGTTGGTGGAGGTCCCGAGCTCGGTGAAGGTGTCGTTGTCCACCGCGATGTTGTGGTGGACGCGGTTGCGGGAGCCGAGGAAGATCTCGACCGCCGCGCCGTCCAGCTCGTAGTCGTAGCTGAAGGCGATGGAGCCCTTGATGGTGTTCCAGCCGATGTTGGAGTCGTCGCCCTGCACCAGGATCGCGAAGGCGCCCGAGTCGTCGTTCGGATGCTCTTCCTTGGGGGTGAGCGTGCTCATGTGGTTGTTGTTCACGAACTCGTTGGCGGTCACCGCGGTGTACTGGGCGGAGGTCTCGATGTAGACGCCCGCGGCCGCGCCGGTGACGTAGTTCTTCTCGATCACGTTGTCGGTGCCGGTGACCTTGATCCCGGCCCAGGAGCACCGTCCCGCGTCCTGGTCCACGCCGATCTGCAGGTTGTAGACCTCGAGGTAGCTGCCTTGGAGGTGGACGCACGCCTCGGTGTCGCCCTTGACGATCGGCCTGGCCCCGGCGCCGTAGGCGTCGACGACGATGGGGCTCGCCGCGTTGCCCGACTCCGTCAGCGACAGCCTGCCGGACCAGGAGCCGCCCCGGCGCAGCAGCAGCTTGGCTCCGGGGGGCAGGACGGCGGAGGAGGCCTTGGCCAGGGTCTTCCACGCGGTGGTCTGGGAGGTGCCCGCGGCCGCGTCGTTCCCGCTGACGCTGTCGAGGTAGTACACGGGAGCGGCGGTCGCGGACGCGGAGCCCGCCCAGAGGCCCGCGGTCACGAGCGCGAGTGCCACCGCACCCGCCGCGTATGTCCTTAACACTGAGTTCCTCACCTCACAACGAAGATCAATTGGACGTGCGGCACTCACCCTAATCGAGCGGATCCCGGATGGACAGAGAAAAGTGGGAGCGCTCCCACTTTGCATCGGTCCATCTCGGGCAGGGGTCCGTGGCACCGGGTGGACAGGCCGCCGGCATGCGGGCACGGGCCACGTCGAGCCCTTTCCCGCGCCACGGGATGACGCCGTGGCCGGCGGAGCGCCGGAGAAGGTCCCGGCACTCCGCCGACCGGCTCACGCTACTTCCAGAAGCCGAGCCGGTGCTCCGCCGCGTAGTCGATCGGCCGGATCGCCCCAGGCGCGAGCGACTGGGTGCCGTGCCCCAGCGTGCGCCAGACCGGCAGCCCGCGGCCGTTGGGTGAGCCGGTGCGGGCGAAGTTGGTCCAGTAGCCGAGCATCTGCTCCGACAGCCTCTCCTGGGCCTGGCTCAGCGCGCCCTTCTTCTCCGGGAAGAGGTACTGCAGGTCGGCGGCGTGAAAGGCGCCCCAGTCGAAGTCCGCCTCCAGCGGCAGGAACATCGGCGCCTCACGATCGGCGAACTCGAAGCCGTAGACGGGGACGCGCCTGGCCAGCAGCGTGTTCTGCTCGTGGGTGCCCCGCGCCCACAACCGGTCGGTCATCACGGCCGCCCACGCCTGGCTGGGCGAGGCGTAGGACGAGAGCGGATATCTACGCATCACCCGTCCCGCGTCCTTGCCGAACGCCGTCGCGACCAGCGTGCCGTACTGCTCAGCGGTGACCGGCTTGCCCGCCACGTCATAGTTCATCCCGACGAAGATCCGGTGCTCGTCGCGGGTGGCGCCCGCCAGCACCGGCACCCGGTGGAAACGGCCCGCGCGGATCGCCGTGGAGGGCAGCTCGGGCAGCACCCGGTTGCCGTAGGCGTACACCTGGAAGGCGTTCATGATCTGCGGCACCTCGAGGATCTTCTTCACCGGCAGCGCGCGCAGGCACGCCAGGTCGCGGCAGCCCAGCTTGTCGGCGTACACCTTCCCCACCGCCTCGGCGTCCTCGGCGCTGCGCCAGGCGAAGGTCGGCGCGGCGGGCAGGCCGGGGATCATGCTGCCCGCCGGCATGTCCATCATCGTCTCGCCGCTCTGCATGGCCACCCGCTGCACCAGCCCCCTCGCGCCGGGCGAGGTGAGATGGCCGCCGATGGCCAGCGCGCCGAAGGAGACGCCGAACGCGGTGACGTTCGACGGGTCGCCGCCGAAGGCCGCCGCGTTGCGCCGCACCCAGCGCAGCGCCTCCTGCTGGTCCTGCAGGCCGTAGGTCCCGCCGTCCTTCAGGCCCGGGTAGCCGAAGCCGCTGAACACGCCGAGCCGGTAGTTGATCGTCACGACGACCACGCCGCGGGAGGCGAGCTTGCGCGCGTCGGAGAAGTGGCCGGCGCCGACGGCCCCGTCGCCGTGGATCCACACCATGACCGGGCGCTTGTGGCCCGGCTTGCTCGGGGTGGTGACGTTGAGGACCAGGCAGTCCTCGTTCGTGCTGGAGATCGGGGCGTAGACGGAGCCGACCTGCGGGCACATCGGGCCGGGCTTCGTGGCGTCCTTCACGCCGCTCCAGCTCCTGGCGGGCCGGGGACTCTGCCACCGGCCCGCGGTCGCGTAGGGGATGCCTTGAAAGAGCCGGTGCTGGCCGGTCACCACACCGCGCACGGCTCCTGTGTCGGTTCTGACGACCGCGGGATCCGGTGGCCGATGCTCCGTGGCCTGGCCTGTGAGCAGCCCGGACGCGGCGAGTGTCGCAAGGAGGATTCGCATGCCTCAACGTTGCTGGATCGGCCACCAGGCCAGAAGGTCCATCGATCCACGATGACCCAGGACGAAAGTCCCGGCCGTGGAGACTCAGGCGGCCGCGGGCTCGTCGACGAGGGCGACGCGGACGGCCGCGGGGTCGTCGCCGGACAGGGGGATCGCGAAGATCGCCGTTCTGCCGCCCGCGGCGGCGTAGCTGGCGAAACGGTGGACGTCCTCGTCCCACACGTCCTGGACGTCCGAGGTGAGGTGCGCGGAGGCCGTGCAGTAGGCGGGGCTGAGATAGAGCAGGCGCAGCGACGTCTCCAGCGGAACGTCCTGCGGCGGCGGTACGGCGAGCGGCCGGCGCAGCCGTACGAGGAACTGGCGCAGCGGCCGCAGCCAGTGGCGGTCCAGTTCGGGCGACAGGCCCAGCAGGGCGACGGCCTCGGCCGCTCCCAGGAGGACGAGCAGGGTGTCCGGCCGGAACGGCGTCGCCCACACGGCGGTGACGCTCATGGCCAGCAGGAGGCCGGCGCGGGTGAAGGCGCGCCAGTTCACGGGCTGGGCGTGCGCGCCCAGGCAGCCGCAGGACGACGTGGGCGTGGCCAGGGAGGAGTAGGTGAGGTAGCCGAGGAATCCGATGGAGAGCGCGGTCGCGGCCGCGCCCTCCGCGGGTAAGGCGGGCGGCGCCAGCAGCGCGGCCGCCACTGCCAGCTCCACCAGCCCGATGAGCCGGAACGTGGGGATCGCGCGCGCCGAGCCGACCAGCCGGGCCAGGGCGGTCTGTCCGGCTTGCGATCGCATCCGCCGGTCGAGGAGTTTGAGCAGGGCCGCCCAGACGAGGAAGGCGGCGATCAGATACGGCTGCAGCGCGGCGATCCCTTGCATGTGGCGCTCCTAGTGAGGGGAGAAGACGGTGGCGATGTCGACCTCGTTGGTGTCCGGCCGCCAGGCGCCGAGGATCTGCACGTGCTGGCCTACGCGCAGCAGCGACAGGTCCGTGGAGGGCGGCGAGTCGGAGTGGATGGCGACCGACCTACCGGGCACGACGTGGCAGAGGACCTCCTTGCCGTTGTGGTCGAGGTGGATCTTCTCGCTGGTGATGTTCTGCACATGGCCCTTGATGTTGACGATGTTGAGCCACACCGACTCGGCCGCGAGCACCCCGTCCGGCATGCGCACGCCTCTGGCGTAGAGCCCGTCACCGGGCTTGGCCTGGTCGAAGCCGACCGGGCCGAGCTTCCAGAGGCTCGTACCGTCGACGACCCTGATGTTGTGGAACACCAGGTTCGAGCCCATGACGAGAAGGACGTTGTCCTTGATGGAGCGGATCCGGCCCTCGGCGAAGTCGGGGTCGGGGGCGCCAGGCTCGGCCTGCGGCGCCGTGGCGCCGCAGGCGGCCTCGGCGCCGAGCGAGCCGAGCGCGGTCGCGGCGACGACGCTGGCGCCGCCCCCGAGCACGGCGGACTTGAGCATCTGCCTTCTGCTGGTCATCCTCAGCCCCCTAGGCGGTCGAGATCTCGCACGGACGCAGCCCGGTGGACAGGCTGGCGATCTTGCTGTACGCCGCCGGGGTGAGGTCGATCAGGCGGTTGCTGGCGCAGGTCGCGCCGCAGCAGCTGCGCTCACCGCAGAACAGGTCCGTCTGCGGGCCGCAGTCGGCGATGGCGGTGATGACGCTGGCGCCGCTGCACAGCGCCGTGGTCTTGTGGCGGAATCCGCAGGTCCGCCGGGAGAGGGAGTCGCCGCATCTGTCCGGGCGGGTGATCGCCCAGCAGGCGTCGGAGGTGTTGGGCCACGCGTGCTGCATGCTGCCCGAGTTGCAGGTGCCGCAGGCTCCCTTGCCGGTCGTGCTGCACGGGCCCCAGGCCGTCCCGCAGCAGAACCACGAGACTTCCCCTAGAACGGGGCCGAGTAAGTCGATGGGCGGGTCGGTGGGCTTGCTGCGCGCCATGCGCGTCCTCCTTGGGTGGGCTTCTGACGGTCCCCCGATGAAGGTGCAGCTGGTGTCTGAAACTTTCCGACTCGATCTATGAGTACCATGTAAGTAAGTTTCGTCAATGCCCAAATCCGGCCGCCCGACGATCACGCGTGCCGTACGGGATGCGGCTCCGCCGCGGCGCGGGCCAGCGCGAAGGCGCCGAGCAGCGGGGCGTCGTCGGCGAACCTGGCCGGCCTCACCTCGGGCGGGAAGGGCACCACCCTGCGCAGCTCGGCCACCAGGCGGGGCATGATGCGGTCGGCCGCGCCCATCATGCCGCCGCCGACCACCAGGCGTTCGGGGTCGAGGGCGACGCAGAGGTTGGCGACGCTCATGGCGAGGGTGGCGAGCATCTCCTCCACCAGCTCGGCCGCGCCGAGCCGTTCGGCCGGCTCGGCGTCACGGACGGGCGCCGGGTGGCCGGCCAGCCCGAAAAGACCCGCCGCAGTGACGGGCCGGCCCAGCTCGGCCGAGCCCCTGCCGGCCAGTCCACCGCCGGAGACGCGTTCCTCCAGCGGCGCGCGGCCTTCTGCGAAGGCGGGCTCGCCGGGGGCCACCAGCTGGTAGCCGATCTCGCCCGCCGCGCCGTGCGCGCCCGCGACGACCCGCCCGCCGACCACCAGCGCGGCCGCCAGCCCGGTGCCGAGGTTCAGGTAGACGCCGGTGGAGACGCCGCGCAGCGCACCCCATCGCAGCTCCGCCGCTGCGGCGGCGTTGACGTCGTTGTCGATCGCCACCGGCGTTCCGCCGTAGGCGCGGCCCAGCAGCCTGGGCAGCTCCAGACCGTCCCAGCCCGGCACGTTCGGTGCCAGCCGTACCCGGCCCTCCCTGATCACGCCGCAGGTCGAGAAGCCCACCGCGGTGGGCGAGCCGATCAGGTCCCGCGCGGTCGCGAGCACCCGCTCAAGCAGGTGGGCGCCGGGCGGCGAGCCGTTGAGCGTGTCGATCTCCAGGCGGACCCGCTCGGTGATCTCCGGGCCGTCAGACTCGGACAGGCCGATGGCGACCTTGGTGCCGCCCACGTCGATGCCGAGGACGCGGGTCACCGGGCGTTGCCCCTGCGTGCCATGGAGTCGATCGCCACGGCCAGCGCCAGCACACCGGCCGTCACCATGAACCGCACCGAGGAGTCCACGTTCAGCAGCAGCATCCCGTTGGTGATCGACTGGATGACCAGGATGCCGAGCAGGGCCGCGTACGGCCGCCCGCGCCCGCCGAACAGCGACGTGCCGCCGATCACCGCCGCCGCGATCGCCATCAGCAGGATGTCGCTCCCGCCGGAGGCCTGGTTGACCGCCGACAGCCTGCTGGCCGCGAGGATGCCGCCGAACCCGGCCAGCACCGAGGCGAGCACGAACGCCAGCACCCTGATGCGCGTCACGCTGATGCCCGCCCGCCTGGCCGCTTCGGCGTTGCCGCCCACGGCGTAGATCCACCGGCCGAACACCGTGTGCCTGAGCACGAGGTCGAGCGCGACGACCAGGGCGCCGAAGATGACCAGCAGAAGCGGCACGCCGCGATCGGCGGACAGCACCGCGACGGCCGCCGCGAGCGCCACGCCCAGTCCGGCGATCTTCACCAGCGTCCAGGGGAGCGGCGCGGCCGGCAGCGCGGCCGCCGTGCGGGCACGCCTGGCGATCAGGCCCGCGGCCGCGTAGGCGCCTACGAGCACCGCCACCAGCGCCCAGGCCATCGCCGGAGGCAGCCACGTGTCGCTCAGCCGGGAGACGAACCCGTCGAACGGCAGGTTGATGGTCCCGCCCCTGCCGAGCAGGTACAGCAGCAGGCCCTGCCAGCCGATCAGCCCTGCCAGCGTCACCACGAACGAGGGCATCCTGAGCTTGGTGTGCATGAGCCCGTGCAGGAGCCCGATCGCGAGCGCGGCCGCCAGCGCCACCGCGATGGCCGCCATCGGATGCCAGCCCTGCTTGACGTACAGGATCGTCATCACGACCGCGCACAGGCCGCTGACCGAGCCGGCCGACAGGTCGATCTCGCCCAGCAGCAGCACCATGATGATGCCGAGGGAGATCGTGCCCGTGGCCGCGAGCTGCAGCGCCAGGTTGGTGAGGTTCTCCGCCGACAGGAAGTGCTCGTTGAGCGTCCCGAAGACGATGGCGATCGCGAGCAGCCCGCCCACGACGGGCCACGCCCCCAGATCGCCCCTGCGCAGCAGCCCACCGGCCGTGTACGGCTTGCGGGCCAGCGTGTCGGTGCTCATGCGGACGCTCCCGTGATCGCGGCGACGATGTCCTCCTGTGTCGCCTCGGCCGTGACGAACTCGCCGGCGTTACGGCCGAGCCGCAGCACCACCACCCGGTCGCTCACCGCGCACACGTCGGCCAGGTTGTGCGAGATGACCAGGACCGCGAGCCCGCGGTCCCGCAGCCGCCTGATCAGGGACAGCACCTGCGCGGTCTGCTCCACGCCGAGCGCGGCGGTCGGCTCGTCCAGGATGACCAGGCGTGGCTCGCCGACGAGCGCCCTGGCGATCGCCACCGACTGCCGCTGGCCGCCCGACAGGGCGGCGACCTGCACCCTGATGTCCTTGATCCGCACGTCGAGCGAGGTCAGCAGGTCGCGCGCGGCACGTTCCATCTTCAGGTGGCTGAGTACCGACCAGCGGCGCCGCTCGGCGCCGAGGAACAGGTTGGCGACCACGTCGAGGTTCTCGCAGAGCGCGAGGTCCTGGTAGACGGTCGACACGCCGAGCGCCTGGGCGTCGCGCGGGGTGGCGACGCGGACGGGGCGGCCGTCCACGGTGATCGTGCCCGCATCCGGGGTGACGACCCCGGCGATGGCCTTGACCAGCGTGGACTTGCCCGCCCCGTTGTCGCCCATGAGCGCGACGACCTCACCGGGACGCAGGTCGAGGTGCACGCCGTCGAGCGCCTGGACCGCGCCGTAGGCCTTGGAGATACCGGTGGCGGTGAGCATCTACTGGATTCCCGCCTTCGCGCAGGCGTCCTTGACCTCGCCGGTGCAGATCTCCTCGGCCTTGTAGAACCCGTCCTTCACGATCGTGTCCTTGATCTTGTCCTTGGTGACGGGGATCGGGTCGAGCAGGAAGGCCGGGATGTCGGCGGTGCCGTTGTTCACCTTGGCCGGTGCGGCCGGTCTCTGACCCTTGGTGAGCGCGACGGCCAGCTCGGCGGACTTCTCCGCCTCCGCCCTGATGTCCAGGTAGATGGTCATGTACTGCTCACCGGTGAGGATGCGCTGGACGGCGGCCAGCTCGGCGTCCTGGCCGGTGATCGGCGGCAGTTCGGTGTAGCCCGCGCGCTTCATCGCCGCGATCGCGCCGCCGGCCATGCCGTCGTTGGCCGACAGCACTCCCACGATCTTGTCCCTGCCGAGGGCGGTGATCGCCTGCTCCATCTCCTGCTGGGCCTTGTCGGGGCTCCAGTCGGGGGTGTCGAACTCGCGGCCCACCGTCACCTTGCCGTCGAGGACGTTGTGCGCGCCCTTCTTGTAGTCGGCGGAGCTCGGGTCGGTGGTCGCGCCGTGGATCATCACGATCTCGCCCTTGCCGGCCGTACCCTTGGCGGTGAGCGCGTCGAGCAGCGCCTGGCCCTGCATCTCGCCGACCCGCACGTTGTTGAAGGAGACGTAGTAGTCGTAGCCGATGCCGGAGATCAGCCGGTCGTAGGCGATGACCGGCACCTTCTTCTGCTTGGCCTGGTTCACCAGCGGGGCCACCGCGCCCGCGTCGACCGCATCGAGCACCAGCACGTCGGCGCCCTGGGTGAGCGCGGCCTCGACCTGCTGCTGCTGTTTGGCCGCGTCCTGGTCGGCGTTGCTGTACAGGACCTTGCAGGTGGCGCAGAGCTCCTTGACCTTGGCCTCGAACAGGGGCCGGTCGAAGGCTTCGTATCTGGTGGTCTTCGATTCGGGCAGGAAGAGCGCTATCGTCGCCGCTTCCTCGGCCTTCGGGGCGGCCGCTGCGGCACCGCTCCCCGTATTCCCGCCGCAGGCGGCGGCCAGCAGGGCCGCCGCGACAGGGATCGCTCGCCATGATCGGTGCATTGGTCATCGTCCTCTCGGTGTTCCCCGAGGTGTGTCCCTAGTAAGAAAGGTTATTTACTACCATGGGAGTTGGCTAGCCTTTGTCGGAGATCACTGAAGAGGAGGGCCGGAATTTGCGGCGCGATCTGGGCAACCCGCGGCTGCTGCGGGTGATGAACGAGCGCACGCTGCTCGGCCGGTTGCACGATCACGGGCCCGCCTCGCGAGCCGAGCTGGCCAAGGTGACCGGACTGTCCAAGCCCACCGTGTCGGCCGCGCTCGCGGGCCTGGAGGAGGACGGGCTGGTCCACCTGGTCGGCGAGGTGTCGGGCAGGCCCGGCCCCGTGACCTCCCTCTACGACATGAACGCGAGATCGGCGTACGTCGCGGGCGTCGACATCGGCCGCGACTGGATCAGGGTGGCCGTCGCCGACCTGCGCGGCTCCTTCGTCGGCCGGCGCGACGGCCGCAACCTGGCCAGGAGCACCGCCGATCTGGCGCTGCAGGTCCGCGAGCTCGCGCTGGCCGCCGCCGCCGACGCGGAGGTGTACTGGCCGCAGGTCACCTGCGTGGTCGTCGGCAGCCCCGGCGTCTACGACCCGGCCGGCGGGCGGCTGGACTTCGCGCCGAACCTGCCGGGCGCCGACCTGGTGGCCCGGCTCAGAGCGGCGCTGGAGCTCGACCCGGTCATCGAGAACGACATCAACCTGGCCACGGTCGGCGAGCACGACTACGGCATGGGCAAGGGCAAGGCGAACTTCGCGCTCGTCTCGATCGGCACCGGCGTGGGCATGGGCATCGTGGTCAACGGCGAGCTGTACGTCGGGGCGCGCGGCGCGGCCGGAGAGGTGTCCTACCTGCCCGTCGCCGAGGACGTCGGATCCGACAGGGAGGCGTTCGAACACGGCTCGACCGAGTCGGTGGCGTCCGCGCCGGGCGTGGTGCGGGCCGCCCGGCTCGCGGGACTCCGCATGGACACGGCCAAGGACATCTTCGCGGCGGCGGCGCGCGGCGACGTGGTGGCGCACGGGGTGGTGGAAGCCGAAGGGCGGCGCATCGGCGGGCTGATCGTCACCGTGGCCGCGATCCTCGACCCCGAGATCATCGTGCTGACCGGCGGCGTGGGGCGCAACCTCGAACTGCTCGGGAAGGCCATCGAGCGGCGGATCGGGGAGCTGGGGCCGCTGCGTCCCCAGGTCGTGGCGAGCACGCTGGGCGACAGCGGTGTCCTGCTCGGCGCCGTGGCCCGCGCGCGCCACAGGGCCTGGGACCTGATCTTCGAGGCCCGGCGCGGCTAGCGGTCTCGGCTGCTCCCGAACCCCTCCACCGCGCCGGCCGTGAGCACGAGCGCGGAGGATCGGGAAACCCGATCCAGAAGGCAGGCATAGCACCGACACCCGGTGAGCGTCTCCAGGACGACAACCGAACTGTGGAGGTGATCGTGGACGCCGCAGCAGAGCGACGTTTCCGCGACTTCGTGGCGGCGCGCTCCCCCGCGCTGATGCGCCTGGCCTTCCTACTGGCGGGAGGGGACCAGCACGCGGCCGAGGACCTGCTCCAGAGCGCGCTGGCCAAGACGGTCGCCAGGTGGCACGCGGTGGAGGAGCCTGAGGCTTACGTGCGCCGGGTGATGTACCGCCAGCAGGTCTCCTTGTGGCGGCGGGCCGGCGGCAGGAGGGAGACCGCGGTCGCGCGACCGCCGGACAGGGCCGTCCAGGACGCCACACCCGCCGTCGACGTGCAGATCGTCGTACGGCGGGCGCTTGCCAGGCTCACCAGGCGGCAGCGCGCCGTGCTGGTCCTGCGCTACTTCGAGGATCTCCCGGAGGCGGAGGTGGCGGCGGTCCTCGGCTGCTCGGTGGGGACCGTGCGCAGCACCACTCACAGGTCGCTGGCCAGGCTCAGGACTCTCGCGCCCGAGCTGGCCGAGCCGTACAACATGATCGGGGAGGCGCTGGCATGACGATCGACGATGTCGTGAAGGAGACCCTCGGCCGCTGGGCGGACGAGGCGCAGGTCCCTCAGGGGCTCGCCGACCGGGCGCTCGGCGGACGCAGGCGGGGCCGGATCAGGACGTTCGCGGTGATCGCAGGGGCCACCGCGGCCGTCGTCGCGGCCGCGGTGACTGTTCCCGCCACGATCCAGGACACCACCGGCACCCAGATCGTCCTCGCGAGGACGGGCCTGCTCGCCGACGGCCCCGCCATCGCGCTGCCCGAGCTCACGGAGGTGTCGGCCGATCCTGACGCCTCCCCGCCCACCAGGTTGGTGTCGACCCCCGAGGTCGCCCTGTACGCCTACTACGTCTGGGACCACGAGAAGATCTCCGACAAGCGGCAGATCCTCAAGCGGACCTGGTACCTCTACAACCCGGCCACGGCGGCCTACGAGAAGACCCCGTGGGCCATGGTCGACGTCGCCCCCGGCGGGTACGTCGCGGTGCTGGAGGAGCAGCAGGCTCGCAGGGTCGGCGTGCTGAGTCCTGACGGACAGGCGCGGTGGGTCGACCTGGAGCGGCCGGCCTCCACTGTCCAGTGGTCTCCCGACGGCGGCAGGCTGCTGCTGACCAGCTACGCCGCCAATCCCGACGAGCAGGGCCGTGAGGACGAGAACGGATCGGCGGAGATCGTCCGGGTCGCCCGGACCGGATTCTCCGTCGTGGACGTGGCGACCGGTCAGGCCGCCTTCCGCCCCCTGGCCTCGGACGAGGACATGTACGAGCAGGACCTGCGATGGAGCGACGACGGGACGCTGATCTGGGAGCCGGGCGGCGCTCAGCCGCCCTCGAGGCGCTTCTACGACCTGGAGGGCAGGCCGCACGAGGCCCCGCCGAAGGCGGTGACGACCCACCAGAAGGCGGGGCTGTCGCCGGGGGGCAGGACGCTGGCCACCGACAGTCCCGACAAGGGCGCGGTCGTCGGGCTGGCCGACGTGGCCACGGGAAGGGTCACGGCGCTCAAGCCCGTCGCCGGCCACTGGATCGAGCAGGCCCTCGCCTGGTCGGGCGAGGACAGGCTGGTCACCTGGGCCTGCGAGCTGGAGGGCACGGACGGCTGCCGGATCAGCGAGTTCCGCAACCGCCTGCTGCTGGTCGACGCCGACGGAGGCGGGGCGGTCCCGCTCACCGGGTTCAGGGAGAACAGCCAGCAGCCCGGCTCGTGGGAGCCGCTCTTCGCCCGCCGCTGATCGGCCCTGCCGTACCCGCGCGAGATTTCTCCCTCCGTTTGGTCGAACCCGTTTGTCGAAACGCGGACCGGTCGCGCGTCATGGGAGTGAAAGCATCACCGCGGAGGGACAGTCATGAAATATCTGTTGCTGGTGACCGGGGACGAACGGTCATGGGCCGAGGCGGGCCCCGAGGAGCGCAAGGCCGTCTACGAGCAGTGGGGCGCCTTCACCACGATGCTCGAGGAGCGTGGCGCCAACAGGGGAGGACAGGAGCTCGCCCACTCCTCCACCGCCACCACGATCAGGAAGGAGGGCGACAAGGTACTGGTCACCGACGGGCCCTACGCCGAGACGGTGGAGCAGATCTCCGGCTACGTGCTGGTCGAGGCACGGGACATCGACGAGGCGGTCGAGCTCGCACTCGCGCTGCCGTCCGACGGCGTCGAGATCCACCCGGTCGTGGCGCAGGAGGTGCGGCCGTGAAGTACGCGCTGCTCCTCTACGGGAACCAGGAGACCTGGAGTAACGCCACGCCCGAGCAGAGACAGGAGACCATCGCCGCGCACGGCCGCTTCATCGAGCTGCTCAACGAACGCGGCGCCTTCCTCGACGGCGAGGAGCTCGGCACGGGGGCAGCGGTGAGCCTGCGCAAGAAGGACGGCCAGGTGCTGCGCACCGACGGACCGTTCGTGGAGACCGTCGAGCACCTGGGCGGCTACTACGTGGTCGAGGCCAGGGACCTCGACGAGGCCATCGAGTACGCCAAGGCGTGCCCCGAGCGGATCGTCGAAGTGCGGCCCGTTGTCGAATACCGGGAATGACGCGGTCGAGCAGGCGTACAGGGAGCACTGGGCGCGCCTGCTCGCCCTCCTCACCGCCGAGCTGCGCGACCTGGACCTGGCCGAGGAGTCGCTGCAGGACGCCTTCGCCAGGGCCGTCTCGGCGTGGCCGCCGATCCCAGGCAACCCTGCGGCGTGGCTGCTGACCGCGGCTCGCCGCAGGGCCGTCGACCGGCTCCGCCGTACGGCGGTGGCGGCCCGCAAGCTGCCGCTGCTCATGGTCGAGGAGGAACCCGTCCAGGACGACCGGCTGCGGCTGATCTTCACCTGCTGCCATCCCGCGCTGTCGATGGAGGCGCGGGTGGCGCTGACGCTGCGGTGCGTGGGCGGGCTGACCACGCGGCAGATCGCCAGGATGTTCCTGGTCAGCGAGCCGACCATGGCCGCCAGGATCACCAGGGCCAAGAAGAAGATCAGCCAGGCGGGCATCCCGTACCGGGTGCCCGCCCGCACCGAGCTGGCCGAGCGGCTGGACGGGGTGCTGGCGGTGCTCTACCTGATCTTCACCGAGGGCTACGCGGCGACCGAGGGGTCCACGCTGATCAGGGACGAGCTGGCGGTGGAGGCGATCGCGCTGGCCAGGATGCTGGTCTCGCTGCTGCCCGACAGCGGCGAGGCGCGGGCGCTGCAGGCGCTCATGATGCTGCACCACGCCCGCAGGCACGCCCGCGTCGACGCGGCGGGCCAGCTGGTCACCTTGGCCGAGCAGGACCGCTCGCTGTGGGAGCGGGCCGAGATCGAGGAGGCGCTCGGCCTGCTGGTCCCCGGCCCGCCGGGCCCCTACCTGCTGCAGGCCGCGATCGCGGCCGAGCACACCTCGGTGGCCAGGGCCGAGGACACCGACTGGGCGGCCATCGCCACCCTGTACGGCCTGCTGGAGGAGCTCACGGGCTCGGCCGTCGTACGGCTGAACCGCGCGGTCGCCGTCGCCGAGGCGACGGGCCCCGCCGAGGGGCTGGCCCTGCTCGAAGGGCTGGAGACGGCACTGCCCCACCACCACCTGCTGCCCGCCACCCGCGCCGAGCTGCTGCGCAGG
Organism: Nonomuraea sp. bgisy101; assembly: GCF_057708945.1. NCBI lineage: Bacteria > Bacillati > Actinomycetota > Actinomycetes > Streptosporangiales > Streptosporangiaceae > Nonomuraea > Nonomuraea sp. bgisy101. The sequence continues at coordinate 271,842 of NZ_JBYITD010000005.1, read as the reverse complement.
CTGGGGCGGCTGGAGGAGGCGGTAGGCGAGTACGGCAGGGCGCTGGCGCTGGTCGGGACCGCGCAGGAGCGGGAGTTCCTGCTGACCAGGCGCACCGAGACCGAACGCCTGCTGTCCTGACCGTCCCCGGGCGGGGCGCCCCCGCATCGCGGACGCGGGCACGCCGAGGCCGCGCGAAGGTCGGTGAAGATCGATGACGTGGTCGTCACCGTGCCCGGCGGCAGGCGGGCCACCTGCGGTCAGCACTGATTTCCCCTCTGGTTATGCCAAAGCCGTCTGTGCCGCCGTGACCTGCGCGTTCACCGCCCCGCGGTGCCGTCCGGCGGTGGATGATGACTCGCTCTTGGGGCTGGATGGAATAGCGACCACCGGATGTCCGTTAGAGTCGACAAGGCCGCTGTGGTCTGTGTCCCCCGGGCCGCAAATTACCGCCTTCACGGAATACCGTTCGGCTGGAGCCGTGTTGTGCATCTCGCCGAGGAGGCGACCGCCACAGCGGCCTTGATCGTCGCGACGGCGCTCCACCCACCGGGTGGGGCGCCGTCGTCGTGTAGGGACGTGGCGCGGCACGCGGCGCATTAGGGTTGGCTTCGCCGTCCCCACGATCCAGGAGAGCCGTTGCTGTACGAGATGGTGAAGTTCGTCGCCGCGCCGATGGCGCACGTGATGTGGCGCCCGCACATCTCCGGTGCCTACCACGTTCCCGCCAAGGGCCCCGCCATCCTGGCGGCCAACCACCTGGCGGTGATCGACTCCTTCCTGCTGCCCGCTCTCCTGCCGCGCCATGTGACCTTCGCGGCCAAGAGCGAGTACTTCTCCGGCAACCCCGTCTCGCAGTGGTTCATGCGCCTGGGCGGCAGCCTGCCGACCGACAGGGAGACGGCCACCGCCGCGCAGGCCATGCTCGACGGCGCGGCCGAGCTGCTGGAGCGGGGCGAGCTGTTCGGCATCCACCCCGAGGGCACCCGCTCCCCCGACGGGCGCCTCTACCGCGGCAAGATCGGTGTCGCGTGGCTGGCGCTGAAGACGGGCGCGCCGGTGCTGCCCGTGGCGCTGTCCGGCACGGAGAAGGTCCTGCCGGCCGGAGCCAAGGTGCCGCGCTTCGCCAAGATCGGCATCAAGATCGGCGCTCCGATGACCTTCAAGGGCGACTACAAGAACGCCCGCGACCGGCGCAGGGTCACCGACGAGATCATGGTGGAGATCCAGAAGCTGTCGGGGCAGGAGTACGTCGCGGCCTACGCCGCGAGCGTCAAGGCTGGCATGTCCTGAATTCCCGCCGCTAAGCTCGTGAGCCAATCGAGGACATGGGGGATGACTCGTGGCGCGTGGCCGTACGATCGCGATCGTGTCGGGAGTCACCGTGCTGGCGGTGGGGGCCGCCGCGGGCGGCGCCTACTGGCTGCTGCACACCCGCGGCTCCCCTGAGGAGACCGCCCGGCGCTTCGCGGCGGCCTGGCAGTCCGACGACTCGTTGAAGATGCTGGCCGAGCTGGCCGCGCCGCAGTCACTGGCGGCCTACGACCAGCAGCGCAAGGGCCTCAACGTGGAGCGCGCGACGATCACCCTCGGGAAGGTCGTCGACCACGGCGACGACACCGCCACGGCCGACTACACCGCCACGCTCGCGCTGAAGAACATCGGCGACTGGTCCTACACCGGGCAGATCGACCTCAAGGTCGCCGATCGCGCGTGGAAGGTCGACTGGTCGCCCAAGGCGGTGCACCCGTCCATGACCGGCACCGCCGCCTTCAAGCTGAAGACCGACTGGCCCCAGCGGGGCGCCATCACCGACTCCTCCGGCGAGCGCATCGACACGGGCTCGGTCGGCGGCTCGGTGCAGCAGCTGGTCGGATTCCTCGACAAGGCCACCGCCAAGGACGTCGCCAAGCTCGGCCCCTCCTACAAGGAGGGCGACGCGATCGGCCGCGGCGGCCTGCAGGAGAACTTCCAGAAGCGGCTGGCCGGCACGCCCGCCACCGAGATCATGCTCGGTGACAAGGTCCTGGCCACGATCAAGGGCGCCGAAGGCAAGCCGCTGGAGACGACGCTCGACCCCCAGGTACAGGCCGCGGCCGTCGCCGCCGTCCGGGACCTGCCCAAACCCACCTCCCTGGTCGCGGTACGGCACGGCACGGGCGAGATCCTCGCCGTCGTCAACAACCGCGGCGGCTTCAACAGGGCGCTCGACGGGCGTTACCCGCCCGGCTCGACGTTCAAGGCCGTCACCGCGATCGGCCTGCTGTCCGAGGGCGTCTCCCCAGGCGAGCAGGTGACCTGCCCCAAGTTCGCCACCATCGGCGGCCTGAAGGTGCGCAACTCCGAGCACGCCGAGTACGGCTCGCTCACCTTCTCCGACTCCTTCGCCTACTCCTGCAACACCACCATCGCCCCGATGGCCGCCGACCGGCTCGGACCCGACAAGCTGCTGAAGGCAGCGGAGATGGTGGGCTTCAACCAGCCCCTCTCCATCGGCGTCCCCGCCGCCAAGGCCAGCTTCCCCAAGGCCCAGTCCGACGCCGAGCTCGCCGCCGAGTCCTTCGGCCAGGCGAGGATCACCGCCAGCCCGCTGGTCATGGCCTCGGTCGCGGCCGCGCTGGCCGACGGCACCTGGAGGCCGCCGACGCTGGTGCCCGGCCTGAAGCAGAAGGCTGCGGAGGTGAAGCTGCCTGACGGCGTGGCCGACGACCTGCGCGCGATGATGGAGGCCGTGGTGACCAAGGGCACCGCCAAGGCGGCGGGCCTGCCGGAGGGCACCCGCGGCAAGACCGGCACCGCCGAGTACGGCACCGGCCCCGAGCTTCCCTCCCACGCGTGGTTCATGGGCTACAGGGGTGAGGTGGCCTTCGCGGTGGTCGTGGAGGGCGGTGGCGGCGGCGGCAAGGTCGCCGCGCCCGTCGCCGCGTCCTTCCTGCGTGGGCTGGCCTCCTCGCTGCCCTGATCCGCGAGGTCCGACGCGATGTGCGAGACGGCGGTCATGGAGCCGTAGGACAGCAGCATCACGGCGCAGTGGTCGCTGTGGTGGGCGTTGGTGGCCTTCCAGGCGGCCACGTCCTCGTCGGTGAGGTCGGAGGGGGCCAGGCCCGCCATGATCGCCACCTTGGCGCCGAGCCGTTCGTCGTCCGTCAGGCCGCCTCCGTCGAACAGGCCGGCGCCGTGGGGCTGGATCCTGCCGCGGTGCGCGCCGATGACCTGCCGTACCACCGCCTGTGCGGCCTCGGTCAGCAGCCCCGCCCCCTGCGCCGCGGTCGCCTCCAGAGCGGCGTAGGCGGGGCCGATCGCGGTCCGCCCCGCCCACGCGGGCGCCGGCCCCGTAGGGCAGCGTTCCAGCAGGGAAGCGGTCGCGCCGGGTTCGAGTTCGCCCTTCAGGCCCCGCAGGACGGGCGCGCCGTCGAACGGCGGCTCGTCGCCGGGGTCCATGCTGCCGGGCGTCAGCCCCGCGGGCAGCATGGCGGCGACCAGCCGGTTGGTGAAGTGGGTGAACAGGGCGGTGCCGAGGAACTCGGGAGCCGTCGCCGCGGCGAACGGCGCGGGCTGGAGCCGGCCTGCGCCAGTCGCCCTCGCCCACGCCAGCACCGCGGCGAGCTCGGGATCGGCGGGCAGGCCGCCGTCCTCGGCCGCGGCCGCCAGATGGGCGGATCCGGTCAGCCGCAGGACGGCCAGCCAGGCGGCGCTGTCGTAGCCGCAGCGGTTGACCTGGGACACGCCCAGGGCGACCAGGCTCTTGTGCAGGGCCGGGGCCTGGCCGGCCAGCTGCGACTCGCGGGCCAGCGCCCAGCCGGAGGCCAGGATCTCGGGGGCGGGAGAGGTCATCGTCACCGCGGGGCCGATGCTGGAGAAGTCGGCCTCGACCTGGCGGTAGACCTCGGCGACCAGGCCTCTGGCCCGCTGCGGGGAAACGGGTCTGACATGACGGACCACCATGGGGCGACCTTTCGTGGAGGGCGGGGACCTCGATGATCGCCATTCCACGGGGCTCCGGTCGTCGTACCCGCGAAGGCACTACCCGCTACGCCCTGGGCCGTACGGCGTCGCCGGATCCACTCCCCTCGCGGTAGCGGGGCTTGGCGGGCCAGGGGTATCGAGCCGCCGAGCACGGCCATTCGCAGGGCGCGCCACCCGAGCGCCGGCACCGGACGGGGCGGATAATTCGGTCGACCCGATTCCCCGACGTCGCTACGGTTGCGGCCATGGGTTCATGTTCAGGGATGCCGAACAGGCTGGAGTTCGTCTGACCTCCACGCGGTGACGACTCTCGGCCACGGCCGATCGAGTCGCCCCTTTCGCGTCCCCTGAACCATCTTCCATGAATCCGGAGGCTCTCCCATGAGCCAACTCACACTCCGTGACGTCTTCAAGGCCTACGGCGAGCACGCCGTACTCGACCAGGTCTCCTTCACCGTCCGCACCGGCGAGAAGGTCGGCGTGATCGGCGAGAACGGGTCGGGCAAGTCCACCCTGCTCCGCCTGATCGCCGGTGTCGACCGGCCGGACGGCGGCGAGGTCACCGTCGTCGCGCAGGGCGTCGGGCACCTGGGCCAGACGCTCGACCTGCCCTCCGACCACACCGTGCAGGACGCCGTCGACGCCGCCCTGACCGACCTGCGCGACCTGGAGCGGCGCATGCTGGCCGCCGCCGAGGCCGAGGACATGCAGGCGTACGGCGAGCTGTACGGCCTCTTCGAGGCCCGCGGCGGGTACGAGGCCGACGCACGGGTCGAGGCCGCCATGCACGGCCTCGGCCTCGCCGGCGTCACCATGGGCAGGACGCTCGGCAGCCTGTCGGGCGGCGAGCGGTCCCGCCTCGCACTGGCCTGCGTGCTGGCCGCCGCCCCCGAGCTGCTCCTGCTCGACGAGCCAACCAACCACCTCGACCAGCAGGCCGTGACCTGGCTGGAAAACCACCTGCGGGCGCACAGGGGCACGGTCGTGGCCGTCACCCACGACAGGTCCTTCCTCGGCCGGTTCTCGACCGCCATCCTCGAGGTCGACCGCGACCTGCGCGCCGTCACCCGCTACGGCGACGGCTGGGACGGCTACCTGACCGCCAAGGCGGCCGACAGGCGCCGACGGCGGCAGGAGTACGACGAGTGGCTGGCAGAGATCGACCGGCAGTCCAGGCTGGCCGCGTCCGGCATCGAACGGCTCGGCGCGGGCGAGCGCTCCTCCGACAGGCCCCGTACGGCAGGCCATCGCCGGTCGCACGAGGCGGGGCTGTCCGGCGTGGTCCGCAACGCGAGGGAGCGGCTGCGGCGGCTGGAGGACAACCCGGTGCCGAAGCCGCCCGACCCCCTACGATTCGCCGCGCGCCTCGAAGGCGGCCATGGCGAGAGGACTTCCGCGACGATGGAGGAGGTCACCGTCGGCGACCGGCTACGGGTGGACCGCCTCGGCGTCGCCCCGGGCGAACGCGTGCTGGTGACCGGCCCGAACGGGGCCGGCAAGACGACGCTGCTGCGCGTGCTGGCCGGTGACCTGACCCCCGACTCGGGCCGGGTCAGCCGTCCGCGCAGGATCGGCTACCTGCCGCAGGAGGTCCCTCCGGTGCCGCCCCGGCGGTCGGTGCTCGCCGCCTTCGCCGAGGGGCTGCCGGGCCCCGTCGACGAGCACGCCGACACGCTGCTGTCGCTGGGACTGTTCGCCAAGGCGGACGTGCTGCGCCCTGCCGCCACGCTGTCGGTCGGCCAGCGGCGCAGGCTGGAACTGGCCCGTCTGGTGAGCAGGCCCGCCGACCTGCTGATCCTGGACGAACCGACCAACCACCTGTCACTGACGTTGATCGAGGAACTGGAGGAGGCACTCGGGAGGTACGAGGGCGCGCTCGTCGTGGTGTCGCACGATCGCAGCTTCCGCGAGAACTTCGAGGGCACCAGAGTGACGCTCCGCGACGGACGACTGCACCAGCGGTAGGTTCCCACGCTCGGGATGATGACGCACAACGGACGGCCGCTCCAGTGGTATACCCCGGGCTCGGGATGACGGCGCGCAGCGGACGGCCGCTCCAGTGGTACACCCCGGGCCCGGGATGACGGCGCGCAGCGGATGACTGCTCCGGCGGCGCGGGGTGATCTTGCGTGACGGGGGTGGTCGCGTCGGCGGCACGCCCCCGGCCTGGCGTGGTGGCGCGCGAGAGGTGGCTGCCACGGCGGTATGCCGCCGCCCCGGCTGGTCGGATGCCCCACCGGCCGGGGCGGCGGGCACACGCTAGAAGGCCAGTGCGGCGGCCTCGTGGCGCAGGACCAGCACGAGCAGCGTCGCCACCAGGGTGGCGATCAGCAGCCAGCTGATCACGATGATGACGGTCGAGCGGCGCGGACGGCGGTTGGGCGGCTGCTCGCCGTCAGCCTTGGCCGCGCGACGGCGCTCGGACTCCTCGCTGCGCCGTACGCGCTCGTTGAACGACTCCAGCCGCGCGACGAGTCGCGGATCCTCGTCGACGAGGTGGCGCTCGATCTGCGCGAGCATCCGCTCCTCGTCCTGCGACCAGGCCATAGTGCACCTCCGAACGCAAGCTCCGTGCACCGTTTCTGCCCAACCGTGAAGATCATTATCCGTTTCCAGGGCAGTGAATTACAGGCTCTTTCCAGTTGCGATCATTCTCGAACCTGCGTTCTAATCATGTCATGCGCTGGGACAACCTGCGTCTGACGGACGCCGACGGCGACGAGTCCGCCGTGCCGCTGTTCGCTCGCGGCGCGGTGGCCCGCACTTTCGACACCCCCGAGTTCAAGGGGATGACCTTCTACGAGATCCAGGCGAGATCCATCATCAACAAGGTCCCCGCGGCCAGCCGGGTCCCCTTCTCGTACACCATCAACCCCTACAGGGGATGCAGCCACTCGTGCACGTACTGCCTGGTGGGCGACACGCCGGTGCTCATGGCCGACGGAAGCCTCAAGCCCATCGCCGACCTGCGCCCCGGCGACCCGATCATCGGAACGGAGGTGACCGGCGAGGGCCGGCGCTACGTCGTCACCGAGGTCCTCGACCACTGGCGGACGGTCAAGCCCGCCTACCGGGTCACCCTCGCTGACGGCACGACCCTGGTGACCAGCGGCGACCACCGGTTCCTCGCCACCGGAGGCCGGGGCTGGCGCCACGTGGCCGCCGCCTGCCCGGCACAGGCGGAGGCGAACGGCCCGGCGCAGGCGACCGCGCACCCCTCGGCCCAGGAGATGTCCGCCGACGTCCCGGAGGAGGGGAACGGCCCGGCGCAGGCGAACGGCCCGGGACAGGTGGCCGCGGACGGCGGGCGGCCGGTCCTGACCGTCGACGACACCCTCGTGGGGCTTGGGCGCTTCGTCGAGGCGCCCAAGCGGGACGACGACTATGTGCGCGGCCACCTGGCGGCGACGGCACGTCATGCGCGGGCGACCGCGTGCATCGGCGACGCCGCGACGAGCTACGAGAAGGCTGCGGCGAAAGGCGATGAGGGCCCGGACGCCTCCGGGATGGTGGAGAGCACGCGGACCGCCAAGAGCATGCGGACCACCGAGGGTGCGGTGACCACCGAGGGTGCGGTGACCGCCAAGAGCACGCGGACCACCGAGAGCACGCGGACCCCCAAGGGTGCGGCGACCGCCGAGAGCGCGCAGATCCCTTCGCCTGAATGGGCGAAGGGGTTTCTCGCGGGCGCGTTCGACAGGCACGGGCCTGGGCTCGGGTTCAGCGGCGGCGACGAAGACCTGGTCGGGTGGTGTCTGGACGAGCTCGGCCTCGTCCCGCCCGCCCTCGCCGGCGGCCCCGGCGAGCGGTTGCGCTTCCTCCACACCGTCGGCCCCGCGACCGCGTGGGAGCCGGATGTCGAGGGCGCCGAGGTGACGAGCACGGCCGGCCTGCGGGTGGTGTCGATCGAGCCGTTGGGCGTCGATCTGCCGATGTTCGACATCAAGACAGGCACCGGCGACTTCGTCGCCGACGGGGTCGTCTCGCACAACTGCTTCGCCCGCAAGACCCACGAGTACCTCGACCTCGACGCGGGCCACGACTTCGACTCCAAGATCGTGGTGAAGGTCAACGCCGCGGAGCTGGCCCGCAAGGAGCTGGCCGCGCCGCGCTGGGGCGGCGAGCACGTGGCGATGGGCACCAACGTCGACTGCTACCAGCGGGCCGAGGGCCGCTACCAGCTGATGCCCGGCATTCTGCGAGCACTGGGCGAGGCGGCCAACCCCTTCTCCGTCCTCACCAAGGGCACGCTGATCCTGCGCGACCTCCCGCTGCTGGTGGAGGCGGCGCGGGTGACCGAGGTGAGCGCGGCGGTGTCGGTGGGTTTCCTCGACGAAGGTCTCTGGCGGGCGGTGGAGCCGGGAACGCCGAACCCGAGGCGACGGCTGGAGGTGTGCAGGCGGCTGAACGACAGCGGCATCGCCTGCGGCGTGCTGATGGCGCCGATCCTGCCCTACCTGTCCGACGCGCCGGAGCAGTTGGAGGAGACGGTCGGGCAGATCGCGGCGGCGGGCGCCACCCACGTCGCGCCGATCGTGCTGCACCTGCGCCCGGGTGCGCGCGAGTGGTTCCTCGGCTGGCTCTCCCGTGAGCACCCGCGGCTGGTGCCGCGCTATCTGGAGCTGTACGGCCGGGGCGCCTACGCGCCGAAGGCCTACCAGGACCGGGTGACGGAGCACGTGAGGCGACTGGCCGGGCATTTCGGGATCGGACGCTCACCTTCATGGCGGATAAAACCCGACAAAGCGCCACAGTCCGAGCAGTTGTCGCTTTTGTGAGTTTAAGTAGCCGTTTGGGTATTAACGCCGTTGATGCCCGAATGACGGGCCCACACGTCGGGGGTTAAGAGCTATGGCAGAACCACGGAAGAAACCCGCCACCAAGACCGGCAAGGCCAAGAAGGCCAGCATCAAGGCCACCAGAGCGTCGAAGAACGCCAAACGCGAGGCCAACAAGAAGTCGGAAGGCGAGTAGCCAGCGCACACCGCGACGGTGCGATCATGATCAGGCAGCCGGACGCCCGTCCGGCTGCCTGATCACGGAGCGACCATGACGGCCTACCTGCGATTCCCAGCGATCTTCAAAGACGTCGTCGTCTTCGCCGCCGAGGACGACCTCTGGATGGTCCCCGCCCAGGGCGGCCGGGCCTTCCGGCTGACGGCTGGGCTGGCCGAGGCCGGATACCCCCGTTTCTCGCCGCGCGGCGACCAGCTCGCCTTCGTCGGCAGGGAGGAGGGCCCCGAGGAGGTCTACGTCATGCCCGCGGGCGGCGGCGCGGCCAGGCGCGTCACCTTCCACGGCGCCCGCTGCACGGTCACCGGCTGGGACTCGCACGACAGGGTGCTGTACGCCAGCGACGGCCAGCAGCCGTTCGAGGGCCAGAATTGGCTGCACAGGGTACGGCCCGGCGGGACGCCGGAGCGCCTGCCGTACGGGCCCGCCACCAGCATCAGCCACGGACCGCGGGACATGATCGTGCTGGGGCGCAACACCGCCGACCCCGCCCGGTGGAAGCGCTACAGGGGCGGCACGGTCGGCGACCTGTGGATCGACCCGACGGGTCAGGGCGACTGGCGGCGGCTGATCAGCCTGCCGGGCAACCTGGCCTCGCCGTGCTGGAGCGGCGAACGGGTCTGCTTCCTGTCCGACCACGAGGGCACCGGCAACGTCTACTCCTGCGCGCCCGACGGCTCCGACCTGCGCAAGCACACCGACCACCGCGACTACTACGCGCGCAACCTGTCCAGCGACGGCCACACGCTCGTCTACCACGCGGCGGGCGACCTCTACGTGCTGGAGCCGGAGGGAGAGACCAGGCGAGTGGAGGTGCTGCTGGCCAGCTCGCGCACCCAGCGCAACCGGCGCTTCGTCGATGCCGCCGAGTACCTCGACAGCGCCCATCCGAGCCCGGACGGCAGCGCGCTGGCGATCACCACCCGCGGCAAGGCCTACACCTTCGCCGGCTGGGAGGGGCCCGTCCACCAGCACGGGGAGGTCGACGGCGCCCGATACCGCTTCCTCACCTGGACCAGCGGGGGCGGCCTGGTCGCCGCCGTCAGCGACGACGGCGACCGCGAGGTGCTCGTCCTGCTGGACGGCAGGAACCAGACCCGCCTCGACCACCTGGACACCGGACGCGTCACCGACCTGGTGGCCGCGCCCGCCGGCGAGCTGATCGCGCTGACCAATCACCGCCACGAGCTTCACGTGGTCGACCTCGCCCAGCGCACCGCCACCCTCGTCGAGGCCAACCCGCACGCCGCCGTCGAGGACCCCGCCTGGTCGCCCGACGGCCGCTGGCTCGCCTACGCCTCGCCCACCAGCGCCCAGCACACCGCGATCAGGATGCACCACGTGTCCACGGGCCGCACGGTGACCGCGACGCACCCGGTGCTCAAGGACTTCGGGCCCGCCTTCGACCCCTCGGGGGACTACCTCTACTTCATCGGCCAGCGCGTCTTCAGTCCCGTCTACGACGCGCTGCAGTTCGACCTCGGCTTCCCGCTCGGCACCAAGCCCTACGCCATCGCCCTGCGCGACGACGTGCCCTCACCGTTCGTGCCCCGGCCGCGGCCGCTCACCGCCAAGGACGACGAGGACGACGAGGACGACGAGGACGACGATGAAGGTGAGGAGGGCGAGGGCGAGGAGTCCGGCGGGCTGGTCGTCGACGTGGAGCGCCTGCCGTACCGGATCACCGCGTTCCCGTTGCCCGAGGGCCGGTACGAGCGGCTGGCGGGGCTCAAGGGCAAGGTGCTGATCCTGTCCAGCCCGATCGAGGCGGACGACGGCGCGCTGCACCTGTTCGACTTCGACAAGCAGAAGAACGAGTCCTTCGCCGACGACGTCAGCGACTTCGTGCTGGCCGCCGACCACAAGAGCCTGCTGTACCGCGCGGGCGACAGGCTGCGGCTGCTGAAGGCCACCGAGGTCCCCGACGACGACGAGGGACACACCAGGCAGAGCGGGTGGATCGACCTGTCCCGGGTCAAGGTCTCCCTCAGCCCCGAGGCCGAGTGGCGGCAGATGTTCCGCGAGGCCTGGCGGCTGCAGTGGGAGAACTTCTGGTCGGCCGACATGGCGGGCCTCGACTGGCAGGCCGTCTACGACCGCTACCTGCCGCTGCTCGACCGCGTCACCACCCGAGGCGAGTTCTCCGACCTGCTGTGGGAGCTGCAGGGCGAGCTCGGCACCAGCCACGCCTACGAGAGCGGCGGTGAGTACCGGCCAGGCCCCGACTACGCCCAGGGCAAGCTCGGCGTGGACTGGGAGTATCGTGACGGCGCCTACGTCATCGGCCGCATCGTCCAGGGCGACCCGTGGGATCCGGCGGCCACCTCGCCGCTCAACAGGCTCGGTGTCGACGTACGGCAGGGCGACGCGCTCCTGGCCGTCAACGGCATCCCCGTCGGCGAGAACACGACCCCCAACCAGGCGCTGGTCAACCAGGCGGGCCAGGAGGTGGAGCTCACGCTGTCCAGGCAGGGCAGGACCTTCGCCGCGACCGTTCGCGCCATCGCCGACGAGCAGCCCGCCCGCTACCGCGACTGGGTCAACCTCAACCGCGCCCGCTGCCATCACCGCAGTGCGGGCCGCGTGGGATACGTCCACATCCCCGACATGGGCACCACGGGCTTCGGCGAGTTCCATCGCGGCTACCTGGCCGAGTACGACCGCGACGCCCTCATCGTGGACGTCAGGTTCAACACCGGAGGCAACATCTCCGCGCTTCTGCTCGACAAGCTCGCCCGCCGCCGCGTCGGATACGAGCATCCGCGCCGCGGCGACGCCGAGCCCTACCCGCCGGAGTCCCCGCGCGGCCCGCTGGTGGCCATCACCAACGAGTGGGCCGGCTCGGACGGCGACATCTTCAGCCACACGTTCAAGCTGCTCGGCCTCGGCCCGCTCATCGGCAAGCGCACCTGGGGCGGGGTCATCGGCATCTGGCCCCGGCACCGCCTGGCCGACGGCACGCTCACCACCCAGCCGGAGTATTCCTTCACCTTTATCGAAGGAGACAGGAGGGTGGAGAATTACGGAACAGATCCGGACCTAGAGGTCGATATCACACCGCAGGACTATGCCCGGGGCATCGACACACAACTGGAGAAAGCCATCGATCTCTCAATGGAACGGATCTTTCACAGCTGACGTTCAGACTTTGCAACCTTCTCCACCATTGGAGCGTCTAAAGGGCGAAAGCGGGGGAACGCGCCACGGGGACAGTCAAGCGCGTGAGCCCGGAAGCTGACGAGAAGGGGACTCCCACAGGTGCGTGCACTGGCAGGCAAGGGCAAGGCGGCCGTCTACCGGCTGTTCGAGGCCAACAACCGCAGGCGCGAACGCGCCGCGCCACCACCGTCCACGCATCAGATCAGGATCCTGCTCCTGCACGCGTACGGCATGGGCGGCACTATCAGAACGGTCTTCAATCTGGCCAGTTACCTGGCCTCCACCGGGCGCGACGTGGAGATCGTCTCGATCCTCAAGGAGGCGGAGGAGCCGTTCTTCCCCGTCGACCCGAGGGTGAGGTTCCACTTCCTCGACGACCGGCTCGCGCCGCGGACCGGCCTGCGCGGCAGGCTGTCGAAGATGCCGAGCAAGCTCATCCCGCCGCAGGAGGCGGCCTACCACCGCTTCAACCTGTGGACCGACCTGCAGCTGGCCAGATGGATCCGCTCGGTCGACACCGGCGTCATCATGGCCACCAGGCCGGGTCTCAACCTGGCGCTGGCCCAGCTGGCCCTGCCGAGCGTCATCACCATCGGTCAGGAGCACGTGGCCCTGCAGGGCCAGCCGGAGGAGGTGCAGGAGCTGATCAAGCGCCGGTACCGCACCTTCGACGCGCTGGTCACCCTCACCAAGGCCGACATGCGCGACTATCGCGAGACGCTGCGGCGCAAGCCCAGGAAGCTGGCCCGCATCCCCAACGCGGTGCCGCCGATGACGGGCGAGATCTCCAAGCTGGAGAACAAGGTCGTGGTCGCGGTCGGCAGGATGACCAAGCTCAAGGGCTTCCACCGCCTGATCACCGCGTGGGAGACGGTGGCCGCCGCCCACCCCGACTGGACCCTGCGGATCTTCGGCGCGGGGCCTCAGGAGGACAATCTGCGCGCCCAGGTCGCCGAGGCCGGACTGCAGGACAAGATCGAGCTGCCGGGACCCACCACGGACGTGGGCGCGGAGCTGGAGAGAGCCTCGATCTTCGCGCTCAGCTCCCGCCACGAGGGCTTCCCCATGACGATCCTGGAGGCGATGGCCAAGGGGCTGGCGATCGTCAGCTTCAACAGCCCTCACGGCCCCAAGGAGATGATCACCCACGAGGTCGACGGGCTGCTGGTCAAGCCGCGTACCAACGCCAACCTCGCCGCCTCCCTCATCCGCGTCATCGAGGACGAGGAACTGCGGCATCGGCTGGCCCAGGGGGCTCTGGCCACCGCCGCCACCTACGACGTGGAATCCGTCGGCGGCCAGTGGGACGCCCTGCTGGAGGAGCTGCTGGCCCGCCGTAACGGCACCTACGTCAAGCCTGCTCCCGCCGCGGCCGCGCCTGCTCCCGCACCGCAACCTGCGGCCTCGCCCTCCGGCGAGCCGGCCTCCGCCGTCACACCGTCTCCAGCTCGACCGGCTCAGCGATGACGTCGACCAGCGCGCCGTTGCGGAACACCGTGATCGGCAACGGCCGCCCGATCGCCTCGGCGAACATCAGCCGCTGAAGGCTCTGCGCGTCGCCCACGGGGCTGCGTCCCGCGCTCAACACCAGATCGCCAGGCCGCAGCCCCGCCCGCGCCGCGGGCGAGCCCGACACGACCTCCATCACCCGCAGCGCCTGCCGCTGCCCCGTCCGCGCCCGCAGCGCCTCGGGCAGCGGCGCGGGCGAGGTCACCAGCCCGAGGAAGGCCCGCCGCACCCTGCCGTCGCTGATCAGCGCGGCGATGATCGACCGTGTGGTGGAGTTCATGGGTACGGCCAGGCCCACGCCGACCCCCGCCACGGCCGTGTTGATACCCACCACCCTGGCCTGCGAGTCGGCCAGCGCTCCGCCGGAGTTGCCGGGATTGAGCGCGGCGTCGGTCTGGATGACGTCCTCGATGAGCCGCCCACCCACCGGCAGCGACCGGCCGAGCCCCGAGACCACTCCCGCGGTCACCGAACCCGCCAGGCCCAGCGGGTTGCCCACCGCCACCACGAGCTGGCCCACCACCAGGCCGTCGCTGTCGCCGAGGACGGCGGGCGGCGGCGTCGTCCCCTGCGCTCTGATCACCGCCAGATCCGACAGCGGGTCGCGGCCCACGAGGACGAAATCACCGGCGGAACCGTCGCCGAAGGCCACGGTCCCCGACCGGGACGAACCCACCACGTGCGCGTTCGTCAGCAGGAACCCGTCGGCGGTGAACACCACGGCCGAGCCGCTGCCCCTGCCCGCGCGCACGCTGGCCACCTTGGGCATCAGCTCGGCGGCGACGGAGGAGACGGTGCGGGAGTAGGCGTCGAGGGGATCGGACATACGAGACCTCCCGAGTCAATTACACGATTACACAGTAACTCGCGCTTCACCCGATGGCGATCGCCATCGCGCCACCGACCCCGGCGGCCCCCAGCCCCGCCGGCACGCTGACGGCCACGTCGGCCACCGCATGAGGCCACATCCCCGCCAGGACCGCCGACGGCGCCGCGAGGACCGTGGCCACCAGATACGCCAGGCGCCCTGGCCACTCCTCCATCACCCATCAGCCCCCGAGACGGCCGTCACCGTGTCAAATCCCGGCTAAGCGGGAATTCATTGAGTCTGTGCCCATGGATGGCCGGGAGGAGCCACTTGAGCACTCGGGACGCGGTCGCCGTGCTGGCCGCCGCCGTACTCCTCGCGGCGCTTTTGGGCAGGCACCCCGGCCAACCCGGTCAGCCCGCCACCGCCGCCGCCACCCCGCTCGACAACCCCGACGGAACCCGCCCAGGGCTGGCCCCCATCACCAGCGCGGACGACAGGACAGACGCCCGAAACCTCATCAGCCGGTTACGCGTCAGGGGCATGGGCCCCAAGACCGGCTACACCCGCGAGCGCTACGGCGCCAACTGGGCCGACACCGCCACCGACCTGCCCTACGCCGGCAACGGCTGCCGCACCCGCGACGACCTGCTCGCCCGCGACGGCCACGACCTGTCCTACCGCAAGGGCTCCTCCTGCGACGTCGTCGCGCTCAACCTCGACGACCCCTACACCGGGCGCACCATCGTCTGGCGCAAGAAGCGCGCCGACGACATCCAGGTCGACCACGTCGTCCCGCTGTCCTACGCCTGGCGCATGGGCGCCACGCGCTGGCCACCCGCCAAACGCCTGCGCTTCGCCAACGACCCCCTCAACCTGCTGCCCGTCGACGGCGACACCAACGAGGCCAAGGGCGGCTCGGGGCCCGCCGCGTGGCTGCCGCCCCAGCGCCGCGTTCGCTGCGCCTACGCCGTCCGCTTCGCCCAGGTCGTGCTGAGATACGGCCTCGCCGTCACCAGAGCCGACAAGGCGACCATGCTCAGAGAGTGTCGTCCGACCAGTCGAACCCGTTCTTGAACGTGATGTCGGCCAGCACCCGCTGCCCGTCGGCGTTCGGGTGGAAGTAGTCCCACCTGCTCACCAGATCCAGCGTGAAGGGATAGGAGAACACCGCTCCCCCGTCCGTACGGCACTGCGGGCCGTACGCCGCGCACGCCCGCGCCCACTCCTCGTTGAACTCCATCACCCTGGCCCGCACCCGCGCCCGCCGCTGCACGTCGGCGCGCTTGGTCGACGTCGGGTTGACCAGCATCGTCTGGCAGATCCTGCCCAGCCCCCAGAAGGTCCGCGCGATCGCGCTGTCCTTGCCCACCCTCCACAACCGGCGCAGGTCAGGGATGCTCGCCACGAACACCCGCGCCTGCGGCAGTTCCGCGCGCAGCCTGCCCATCGCCGCCCGTACCCGCTGCCTGAACACGGGAACGGGCGTCATCGTCTCCTCCGTGCGCACGCAGGCGTCCTGCGCGCCCAGCAGGATCGTCACGTACTCCGCCTTGGCCGCGACGGCCTTGTCCACCTGGCCCATCAGGTCGGCGCTCGTCGATCCCGGCGAGGCGAAGTTGCGATTGTGGCCCTGCAACCCGGGACCCCGCTCGGCCAGCCGCAGGTAGTGGCTGCGCACCTGCGCGTTGTCGCCCGCCGACCACGAGCGCGACGTGCACGAGACGTACCAGCCGCAGGCGTTGAACCCCGCGCTCACCGAATCGCCCAACGCCGCCATCACCCCGGGCACCGGCTCCACCGCGGCGGGTCCGGATCCGGAGACCAGAATCACAGCGGCGAGGACGCGAAGGATCATGGCCACCAAGGTAGGGACCGCCGCCAGGCCAGGCCACGACCCGGACCCACTTCCTATCGAGCCTTGACACAAGCAGGTTGAGCCCTATACCACTGGGTGTCCGAATTTTCCCCTAAGGTAGGGCATGACGGGGGGCCTGAATCGAACACGTTCAGTTCCGGCATAGCATGTCTTGAGTGAGTGTCGCGCTCGGAATAACCCGCCCTCTGCCGGTTCGCACCATCCCGATCGGGGACCCCGGCAATCTGCTCTCCAGCCTGCCCTCCACCGCACCCTACGCGTGGATCAGGCACGGCGAGGGTCTCGCCGGATGGGGCGAAGCCGCCAAGGTCACGGTGCCTCCAGGCCCCGACCGCTTCGCATGGGCACGCAAGTGGCTCGCCTCCGTCTTCGGCGACGCCCACACCCACGGCGGCATCGGGCCCGTCGCCTTCGGCACGTTCACCTTCGACGAGAACTCACCAGGCTCCACCCTCGTCATCCCCCGCACGGTGCTGGCCCGCCGCGGCGGGCAGGCCTGGATCACCACCATCGGCGACCCGGCGCCCGCCGAGCCGCCCACCCCCATCACCGACCCCGGACGCATCAGCTACGGCGACGGCAGCCTCACCGCCCCGGCGTGGGAGACGATCGTCGCCCGCGCCTCCCGGCGCATCCGCGAAGGCGAACTCGAGAAGGTCGTACTGGCTCGCGACCTGACCGCCACCGCGCAGCACCCCATCGACGTCCGCCTGCTGCTCACCCGCCTGGCCGACCGCTACCCCGACTGTTACACCTTCTCCGTCGCCGGGCTGGTCGGCGCCACACCCGAACTGCTCATTCGCCGCACCGGCCAGCAGATCGAATCCCTCGTCCTGGCCGGCACCACCACTCGCGGCACCAACCCCGCCGACGACATCGCCCGCGGCGCGGCCCTGTTCGCCTCCACCAAGGACCGCCACGAACACGAATGCGCCATCGCCTCCGTCCGCGAGGCGCTCACCCCGCTGGCCGCCAGGCTCAACGTGCCCGACGAGCCCGAACTGCTCGTCCTGCCCAACCTCCAGCACCTGGCCAGCCACGTCACCGGGACCCTCGCCGACGGCGCCTCCGTCCTCGACGTCGTCGCCGCCCTGCACCCCACCGCGGCCGTCGGCGGCACCCCCACCCCCACCGCCATCAGGCTCATCCGCGAACTCGAAGGCATGGACAGGGCCGGCTACGCGGGACCCGTCGGGTGGATCGACGCCCACGGCGACGGCGAATGGGGCATCGCCCTGCGCTCGGGCATCGTCGAAGGCCACCGCGCCCGCCTGTTCGCCGGCTGCGGCATCATGGGCACCTCCGATCCCGCCAGCGAGCTCGCCGAGGCGCAGACGAAGTTCCGCGTCATGCAGTACGCGCTGGAGGGCTGAGCCCTCACGTCTCGGGGACGTGGATCGCCGCTTCCACCGCGACCACGGCCCTGCCCGCGGTCAGCGTGGCCACCCAGTCGGTGAAAGCGGCCACCTGATCCTCCCCGACGGCCACCGAGAACGACACCTCGGCACCGTAGCCGACCTCGCGCACCGGGTACGCCGACGCGCGAAGGTCGTTCTCCAGCCGCCCGGCCTGCTCGTGCCCCACCGACACCCGCACGAGCCTGGCCGGCACCATCCGCACGGGATCCACCCTGTCGAGGGTCTCGGTGACCGCCGAGCCGTACGCCCTGACCAGGCCGCCGGCGCCGAGCAGCACGCCGCCGAAGTAGCGCGTCACCACGGCGACCACGTCGTTGAACCCCCGCCCCACCAGCGCCTGGACCATCGGCGTGCCCGCGGTGCCGCCGGGCTCGCCGTCGTCGTCACCCTTCTGCAGCCGCTGGCCGATGACGTAGGCGGTGCAGTTGTGGGTGGCACCGGGGTGCAGCTTGCGCCGTTCGGCGATGAACTCGGCGGCGGCTTCCACGCTCGGCGCCGGCGCCATCGCGCAGATGAACCGTGACCTCTTGACCTCGGTCTCGTGCTCGGTGCGGGTTGCCAGGGTGAGGTAGGGAAGGGCCACCGACCCAGGCTAGCGCCTTTACAAAGTAGATTATTTTCGGCCTGGTGGCGGGCGGCGGGTCAGCCTGGCGGGATGCTGATGCCGAGCATGCGGGCGCCGGTCTCCGTGCGCGGGCGGTGCGTGCTGCCCGGCCCGAACACCACGTAGCTGCCGGGGCCGAGCCGGTGCCCGTTGTCGATGAACTCGCCCGAGACCACGTAGTAGCGCTCCTCCCCCTCGTGCAGGTCCACCTCAGGCCATTCGGTCCCAGGCGCGAAGTCGTACATCCAGCCGCGAGCCCGTTCGGTGGCCGGCAACCGCCGCCTCACGATCCCCGGGACGACCTCCACGGCCTCCACCTCGTCCACGTGCAGCACGCGCATGTCGTTGTCCTTGTGATCCATGGCGACCATCCTCGGCGGCCCCACTCCCCCGGCCCAGTGTCTGGATTGACATCTTGCGGTACTTTCCTGCCATGAGCGTTCACCAGGTCGTCGCGCTCGTCCTGCCACCGCAGTCCACCTTCGAGCTGGCCTGCGCCGCCGAGGTCTTCGGCGTGCGCCGGCCGGGGCTGGACGTCCGCTACGACTTCGGCGTCTGCGCCGAGCATCCCGGGCCCGTGCCGACCCTGGCCGGCTACGACATGCACGTGGCCGCGGGCCTGGAGGCGCTGGACGGCGCGGACACCGTCGTCGTCCCCGGCTGGCAGCGGCCCGGCGAGCCCGCCTCCACGGCCGTCGTCGACGCACTCCTGCGGGCCCACGGTCGAGGGGCGCGCCTCGTCTCCATCTGCTCGGGCGCCTTCCTGCTGGCCCAGACGGGACTGCTCGACCACCGCAGGGCCACCACCCACTGGCGGATGGCCGCCGAGCTCGCGGCCCGCTTCCCGCTGGTCGAGGTCGACGCCGACATCCTGTACGCCGACCTGGGAGACGTCGCCACGAGCGCGGGCACCGCCGCGGGCATCGACCTGTGCCTGCAACTGGTCCGCGCCGACCACGGGGCCGCCTACGCCGCGCAGGTGGCCAGGCACATGATCATGCCGCCGCACAGGGAGGGCGGCCAGTTGCAGTACGCCGCGACGCCCGTCACCGGCAGGGTCTCCGACTCGCTGGCCCCCGTCCTCGACTGGGCGGCGGAACGGTTGCACGAGCCGCTCACGGTGGACGACCTCGCGGCCAGGGCGGGGATGTCCCCGCGCACACTGGCCAGGAGGTTCGCCGAGCAACTCGGCGCCAGCCCCGGCAGGTGGCTGCTCGTGCGGCGCGTCGCGGCGGCGCAGGCGCTTCTGGAGGAGACCGACCTGCCGGTCGAGACGATCGCGGCGCGGGTCGGGCTGTCGTCGGCGACCAATCTGCGCAGGCGCTTCCACGACGCCCTGCGCACCACGCCCGCCGCCTACCGCCGCTCCTTCCGCCGGTGAACGGCCGCGCCTGGCAGGCGCGGGTGACGGCCGGAATCGCCATGGCGCCGTTCGGCCTGCGGGGACGGCCGAAGTCGCCGGGCGCGACCTGCGCTGAGCGGCACCCGACGAGGCCGGCCCCTGACAGTAGGCTCGGCATCGTGAAGTACGTACTGATGATCGGCTTCGACGCCTCGGCGCCGCCCCAGGTCCTGCAAGACCAGCAGGAGGCGGGCTGCGGCGGCTGGAGCGAGGAGATGGAGGCGCGGGGCGTGGTACGCGGCGGGGCGGGGCTGCGGCCCAGCTCCGAGGCCACCACCGTGCGCGTCAGGCAGGGCCGCGTGCTGCGGTCGGACGGGCCGTTCGCGGAGACCAAGGACCAGATCGGCGGCTTCGTCATCATCGAGTGCGCCGATCTGGACGAGGCCATCGAGATCGCCGCCAAGCACCCGTCGGCCCGCTTCGGGCAGATCGAGATCAGGCCCGTCTGGGAGCCATGACAGCGCCATGACCGGAACGGACGCCGCGGCACGGCAGCAGGCCATGATCGAAGCGGTCTTCCGCGCCGAATGGGGGCAGGTCGTCGCCACCCTCATCCGCGTGACGGGCGACTGGGACCTGGCCGAGGAGTGCGCCCAGGACGCCTTCGCCACGGCCATGGAGCGCTGGCCGAGGCAGGGAGTCCCCGACCGGCCCGGCGCGTGGCTGACCGTGACCGCCCGCAACAGGGCCACCGACCGGCTGCGCAGGCGGGCCGTGGGCGCCGCCAAGCTCCGCGAGCTCGCCGCGACGGAGCAGGGGCCGCAGCCCGAGGTGGACGACTTCCCCGACGACAGGCTGCGGCTGATGTTCACCTGCTGCCATCCGGCGCTGCCGTTCGAGGCGCAGGTCGCCCTCACCCTGCGCAGTCTCGCCGGGCTCGGCACCGAGGAGATCGCCCGCGCCTTCCTGGTGCCGGA
Source organism: Nonomuraea sp. bgisy101 (assembly GCF_057708945.1). Taxonomy (NCBI): domain Bacteria; kingdom Bacillati; phylum Actinomycetota; class Actinomycetes; order Streptosporangiales; family Streptosporangiaceae; genus Nonomuraea; species Nonomuraea sp. bgisy101. The sequence goes on along the minus strand of NZ_JBYITD010000005.1, from coordinate 251,188 downwards.
GTCCACGATGTCGCAACGGCTCGTCAGGGCCAGGCGCCGGATCCGCGAGGCGGCGATCCCGTTCGCCGTGCCGCCTCCCGACCTGCTGCCCGAGCGACTCGACGCCGTCCTGGGCGTGCTGTACCTGCTGTTCAACCAGGGGTACACCGCGCACGGCCTGTGCGACGAGGCCATCAGGCTGGCCAGGCTGCTGGCCGGGCTCATGCCAGGGGAGCCCGAGGCGGGCGGGCTGCTGGCGCTGATGCTGCTGCACGACGCGAGACGGGCGGCCAGGCTCGACGGCGAGGGCGTGCTCGTCACGCTCGACCGCCAGGACCGCGGCCTGTGGGACCGTGCCCAGATCGAGGAGGGCGTCACCGTCCTCGACGCGTGCCTGGCGCGCGGGCGCCCCGGGCCGTACCAGCTGCAGGCCGCCATCGCGGCCTGCCACGCCACCGCGGCGAGCGCCGGCGAGACAGACTGGCGGCAGATCCTCCTGCTGTACGGCACGCTGGCGCGCCTGCTTCCCTCCCCCGTCGTGGAGCTCAACAGGGCGGTGGCGCTCGCCATGGTCGAAGGCCCGCAGGCGGGTCTCGACCTGATCGAGACGCTGACCGGCCTGGACGGCTATCACCTGCTGCCCGCCACCCGCGCCGATCTGCTGCGCCGCCTCGACCGGCGGGCCGAGGCGGCGCAGGCCTACCGGCAGGCGATCGAGCTGGCGGGCGAGGAGGCCGACCGCCGGTACCTGCGTGGACGGCTGGCGGAGATCTCCGGCTGACGGTTGTCTGTCCGCGGCCACCCCGTTCGTCGGTGGGGCATGAACACGATGAATGTGGAAGTCAACGGCGTCAGGCTGGCCGTGGAGACCTTCGGCGAGCCTGCCGACCCTGCCGTCCTGCTGGTCGGCCCCAGTCTGCTGTCGTGGCCGGAGGAGTTCTGCCGCGCCCTCGGCCGGTTCGTCATCAGGTACGACCCGCGCGACTCCGGCCTGTCGACCGGCTACCCGGCGCAGGCCCCGCCGTACACGCTGCGGGACCTCGTCTCCGACGCGGCGGCGCTGCCGGCGGTGTTCGGCGCGAGCAGGGCGCACGTGGTCGGCCTCTCCACGGGAGGCTGGATTGCCCAGTTGCTCGCCCTGGACCACCCCGCGCTCGTCGCCTCCCTCACGCTGGTCGCCACCAGGCCGACCGCTCCGGGGCCCGCCGACCCCGACCTGCCCGAGCACGCCGAGCGGGTCATGAAAGCCGTCATGAACGGCCCTGACTGGTCGGATCGCCCGGCGGTGATCGAGCACCTGGTCGGCTTCGAGCGGATCATGGCGGGCGAGGGCGCCTTCGACGAGGCGGCGGCCAGGCGACGCGCCGAGCGCCATCGCGATCCGCACGCCTCCACCGTCAACCTCGCCTTCATCGACCACGGCGAGCGCTGGCGCGAGCGGCTGGGCGGGATCCGGGTGCCCACGCTGGTCGTTCACGGCGGTGCGGACCCGTTCTTCCCGCTGGGCAACGGCGAGGCGCTGGCCAGAGAGATCCCGTCGGCTCGCCTGCTGACCGTGGAGGGCGCGGGTCACGAGCTGCCCCGTGAGGCGTGGAAGGAGATCACCGCACACATTGATAATGACTGACCGGTCATTCATAATACGGGCATGCCCAAGAGAGTGGACCGCGCCGCGCGCCGCGAGGAGATCCTGGCGGCCGCGATGCGGGTGTTCGCGCGCAAGGGGTTCGCCGCGTCCCGCATCGACGACGTCGCGGCCGAGGCGGGCATCGCCAAGGGCAGCGTCTACCTGTACTTCGACAGCAGGGACGCCCTGCTGCGGGCCGCCTTCGAGTCCTACGCCGCCCTGTCCGCCGACGTGCTCGCAGGCCTGGGCCCCGGTCCCGCGCTCGACCGGCTCGCGACGCTGGTACGGCGGGTCGTGGCGATGCTGGCCGCCCACCCCGACCACGCCCGCGTCCTGGTGGACCTGTGGGCGTCGGGGCCGCCGCTCGACATGGCCGCCGTCTACCGCGACCACCGCGCGGTGATCGAGGACCTGCTGCGGCAGGCGGCCGGAGAAGGAGCCCTTCGCGCGGGCATCGGCCCTGAGCACGCGGTGGTCGTCGTCGCCGCCATCGAGGGCTGCCTGCTGCAGTGGCTCGTCGACCCCGCGCTGCCACTCGCCGAGCTGGCCGGGCCCGTCATCGACGTCTGCGTGGAAGGAATCAGAGCTTGACGCTCACCGAACGCCTGATCGCCCCCGGCGCCACGAGGGGCGAGGCGGTGCTGTCGTTCGGCACCGCCTTCGCGGGCGGCGCCCTGGCGGTCGCGCTGGCCTCGACCGCGGGCCTGCCGCCGCTCGCACTCGTGGTGATCGCGGTCGTCGCCTTCGACCTGTACGGCGGAGCCGTCGTCAACGCCACCCGCGCCGCCAAGCTCTGGTTCCACCGGCAGGGCCGTACGAGAGTGCACCACGTGGGTTTCGTGGCGATCCACGTGCAGCCGTTCGTCCTGGCGTGGGCGGTGCCGGGATTCACCTGGACGGCCGCGGCCGCGATCTACGCCTCCGCCCTGGTGGCGGCGCTGGCGGTGACGGCGGTCCCGCTTCCGCTGCGCAGGCCCGCCGCCTTCGCCGCCACGGCGCTCGCGCTCGTCTGGACCACGGCGATGGTGGCGGTGCCCGGCGTGCTCGCCTGGGTCGCCCCCCTCCTGCTGATCAAGCTCCTGCTCGCGCACCTGCTGCCCGAGGAGGCGGCCGGGTGAACGCCGTCGCTCCGCTCGAACACCCCCTGGACGCGGCCAGGTGAACGCACTCCGCCCGAGTACCCCCAGGACGCGGCCGGGTCAACGCCGTCACGCCTCCTCGGGCACCTCGATCCTTGCCAGGTGGCCGGTCTCCAGGGCGGCCCACAGGAAGCCGTCGGCTCCCACGGCGATGCCGTGCGGCTCCGACGCGGGGGTGGGCAGGTCGTAGGTGGTGATGCGCCCATCGGGCGTGACCCGGCCGACGCGGTTGCCGCCCCACTCGGTGAACCAGCAGGCGCCGTCGGGGCCCAGAGTGATCGCGTGCGGGCGGGCCGTCCTGTCCGGCAGCGGGAACTCGGTGATGTCGCCGTCGACGGTGATCCGGCCGATCTGGCCCGCGCCGATCTCGACGAACCACAGCGCGCCGTCGCCGCCTGCGGTGATCCCCACCGGCGCGGCGCCCTCGGTGGGCAGTGGGTGGACCTCGATCCGGCCGTCCATCGTGATGCGGCCGACGGCGTGGGCCTGGTTCATGGCGAACCACATCGCGCCGTCGGGGCCGGCGACGATCGCCGAGGGGAAGGCGCCCTGCACCGGCAGCGGGTATTCGGTGACCTGGCCGTCGGTGGTGATCCGTCCGACCAGGGCCGCGTTGGTCCCGGTGAACCAGAGCGCGCCGTCGGGCCCCTGCGCGATGCCGAACGGCCCTGCTCCGGCGGTCGGCAGCGCGAAGGACCTGGCCTCGCCTTCGACGGTGATCCTGCCGATCGCGTGCCCCTGGTACTCGGTGAACCACAGCGCCCCGTCGGGCCCCTGCGTGATCACGGTCGGTCCCGCCCCGACCGGGTAGGTAGCGACCGCCCCGTCGGCCGCCCTGCGGCCGATCGCCCCCTGGCCGACGAGCGTGAACCACAGCGCGTCGTCGGGTCCCGCGGTGACCGCGTACGGCCCCGCGGCGGGCACCGCGAACTCCCTGACGGGGTCGGCGATCCACGCGGCGGCCCTGGCCGTACGGGACGCCCGGTCCGGGTGAGACTCCACACGGACGCTTCCCCCCGCTCTCGTGACCGCCGCCACCAGGCCGTCGACGGCCCCGGCATCCTCGGCGGCGACATCCGCGGAGGCGGCATCCGTGAGGATCAGCAGCGGCGGCAGGACGGGCGGCGGGGTGACCTCGGCCGGTGCGAGCAGGATCACGCCCGCAGGCGGCGGGCCGAGCAGCGAAAGGGCCTCCAGCGCGAGCGCGGCCCCCGAGCCCTCGCCCGCCAGCGTGATCCGCGAGGCGGGCGTGCCCTCGTCGAGCAGCGCCTGGTAGGCGGCGGCCACGTCCTTCGGCGCGGCGGGGCGGACCTCCACCACGCGGCAGCCGAGACCGGCCGCTTCCCGCTCGTCGTGGCCGTGGACGTAGAGGACGGTTCGCGTGCTCTCCGTCGTGGTGGGCACGTGGACGTGGTCGGCGGTGGTGTTCACTGCTTCTCCATTGTGAACTGGTACGCGTGGGTGCGCCGGTGGGCGACGAATCCCAGGCGCTCGTTGACCGCGAGCATGTGCGCCCTGCGGCTCTCCCCCGCCCTGGCGAAGCCGGGCCGCACGAGGGAATCATCGCCGGTCGAGGCGGTGACGACGGCGTACCGGGCGGCCGGCTGCTCGGCCGACACCGTGCCGGCGGGGATGACATGGATCATGGCGTTCACCCTACGCGGGGGTACCGGCCGGTTGTGCCATCCAACCGTATGGTGTACGGTACAGCGTACCGAACATCGGAGGAGAACGTCTTGCGACAGAACGACATCCGGCCCTTCCGTCTCGACATCGCCCAGACCGCATTGGACGACCTGCGCGAGCGGCTCGACAGGGTCCGCTGGCCCGACGAGGTCCCCGGGCTCGGCTGGCAGTACGGCGTGCCCCTCGACCATCTGCGCGACCTCGTCGAGCACTGGCGCACCGGCTACTCCTGGCGCGCCGCCGAGGCGGAGCTGAACGCGCACCCCCAGTTCACCACCGAGATCGATGGGCAGAACGTCCATTTCCTGCACCTACGATCCGCCAATCCCAACGCGCTGCCCCTCCTGATCACGCATGGCTGGCCGAGCTCCCCCGTGGAGTACCTGGACGTGATCGAGCGCCTGTCGGCCGACTTCACGCTGGTGATCCCGTCGCTGCCCGGCTACGGCCTCTCCGGCCGGACCAGCGAGATCGGCTGGGGCTCCACCCGCATCGCCCGCGCATGGCTCGAGCTGATGACCAGGCTCGGATACGACCGCTTCGGCGTGCAGGGCGGCGACTGGGGCACCTGGATCTCCCGCGAGGTCGGCGTGCTGGCCCCCGAACGCGTGGTCGGCATGCACGGCAACGGCATCATCTGCTTCCCCCTGGGCCTGCCGGGCGAGCTCGACGGGCTCACCGAGGTCGAGCAGGAGCGGATGGCCTTCCGCGAGCGGTACATGACCGAGCAGTACGGCTACAAGCTGATCCAGTCCGCCCGCCCGCAGACCTTCGCGTACGGCATGGCCGACTCCCCCGTCGCCCTGCTGGCCTGGTTCACCGGCGTCTTCCACGAGTGGAGCGACGGCGGGATCCCGCGCGACCGGCTGCTGACGACCGTGATGCTGTACTGGCTGACGAACACGGCGGGCTCGGCGGCCCGCTCGTTCGTGGAGACACCCGACACCTCGGAGGACACCTCGGTGGAGTGGGAGCTCAAGCCGGCCACGGTGCCCACGGGCGTCTCGGTGTTCCCGAAGGACATCCTGCGCCCGATCCGCCGCTTCGCCGAGCGGGACAACAACGTGGTGAGCTGGGTGGAGCACGAGCGGGGCGGCACGTTCGCCGCCCTGGAGCAGCCGGACCTCTTCGCCGAGGACGTCCTCGCCTTCTTCCACCGGCTCTGACCTCGCCGGCCTTTCGCACAGCTCCCTCGCCGAGCCTCCACCGACTCCCCGTGCCGGGCCCGGCCTCTCACGCGAGGTCGGGCCCGGCACGGACTCCCGGTGCCCGCGTCGAGGCGGAGGACGGCGCGATCGACCGCCTGCTCTCGGCCGCGGCCACGGGAGCGTCGAATCGGCGGTGCCGGCTGGGGGTAGCGTGACCTGGTGCGATTTGGAGTGCTTGGTCCCCTTGCCGTGTGGGCCGACGACGGGCGGCCGGTGCGGGTCCCCGAGGTGAAGGTCCGCGCGCTGCTGGCCGACCTGCTGGTCCACGAGGGCAGGCCGGTGCCGGCCGACCGGCTCCTGGACGACCTGTGGGGCGAGGAACTGCCCGGCAACCCGGCCAACACCCTGCAGACCAAGGTCTCCCAGCTGCGCCGCGCCCTGGGGCGGGACGGCCGCGACCTGGTGGTCTTCCAGCCGGCGGGCTACGTGCTGCGCGCCGCCGAGGTGGACGCGCTGACGTTCGCGGGCCTGCTCGACCGCGCCCGCGCGACCGCCGACCCCCGCGCGAAGGCGGACCTGCTGTCCGACGCGCTCGCGCTGTGGCGCGGGCCCGCCTTCGCCGAGTTCCGCGACGAGGAGTTCACCCGCGCCGCCGCCACCCGCCTGGAGGAGCAGCGGCTGACCGCGGTGGAGGAGCAGGCCGAGGTACGGCTGGCGCTCGGCGAGCACAGCAGGCTGGCCGACGAGCTCGGGGAGGTGGTGGCCGAGCACCCGCTGCGCGAACGCCTGCGCGCGACCCACCTGCGCGCGCTTTACCGGTCGGGACGGCAGAGCGAAGCGCTGGCCGGCTACACCGAGCTGCGCGAGCGGCTGGCCGACGAGCTCGGCCTCGATCCCGGCCCCGAACTGGCCGCGCTGTACCAGGCGATCCTGCGGCAGGATCAGGGGCTCGCCCCCGTGCCCACGCCCGCCACCTCGGCCGCGCGTCCCCGCACGAACCTGCCCGCCCAGCTGACCGGCCTGATCGGAAGGCAGGAGGCGGTCGCCCGGGTACGGGCCCTGCTCGACTCCTCCAGGCTGGTCACGCTGACGGGACCCGGCGGGGTCGGCAAGACCAGGCTGGCCTTGGCCGCCGCCGCCGACCCCACGTACCCCGGCGGCGTGTGGCTGGTCGAGCTCGCGGGCGCCGCGGGCGAGCTGGCCGAGAGGGTGGCCGCCGAGCTGGGCATCAGGGACGAGACCGCGTCGGGCTCCCGGCCGAGGATGCCCCCCGCGGCCCTGGCGCACCGGCTGGCCGACGCCCTGCGCGGGCAGGAGCTGCTGCTGGTGCTGGACAACTGCGAGCACCTGGTGGAGCAGGTCGCCGAGCTGACGACCCTGCTGCTGAGGACCGCGCCGGGGCTGCGCGTGCTGGCCACCAGCCAGGAGTCGCTGGCCGTTCCCGGCGAGTCGCTGTACACGGTGGCCCCGCTCGGCCTTGCCGACGCGGTCGAGCTGTTCGCCGCCCGCGCGGCGCCCGGCTTCACCATGGACGCCGAGAGCGCGCCGTGGGTCGAGGCGATCTGCGCGCGGCTGGACGGCCTGCCGCTGGCGCTGGAGCTGGCCGCCGCCCGGGTGCGCGCGCTGGGCGTCCGCGGGGTGGCCGAGCGGCTCGACGACCGCTTCCGCCTGCTGGCCGCCGGAGGCAGGGGGCGTCCCGCCCGGCAGCAGACCCTGCGGGCGGTGATCGACTGGAGCTGGGATCAGCTCACCGAACCTCAGCGGGCGGCGCTGTGCGCGCTGGCGGCACACCCCGGCGGCTGCACGGCGGAGGCGGCCGAGGCCTCCGGCGTGGACCTGGATCTGCTGGACCAACTGGTCAACAGGTCCATGGTGGTCGCCGACCCGCCGAGGTACCGCCTCATGGAGAGCATCGCCGCCTACTGCCTCGCCCTCCTCGACGAGGACGATCCCGTGTTCGCGCGCAGGGACGCCTACTACGTCGAGCTGGCCGAGCGGGCGCGGCCGCACCTGCAGGGACCCACCCAGCGCGAGTGGCTGCGGCGGCTCGACGACGAGGTGCTCAACCTGCTGGCCGTCACCGGCTCCAGGCGGCTGGCACACGCTCTGGCCTGGTACCGGTACCTGCGCGGCAGGCACGGTGAGGCGCACCGCCATCTGGCCGCGACGGACGCGGGGTCGGCTCTCGAGGTCGGGTTCGCCATGCTGGTGGGCGCAGGCAGGGCCGAGGTGAAGGAGTATCCCGACGCCAGGTCCCGCTGGTTCGTCGCGCACGCCTACCTGCATCTCGGCGACGTGGCCGCGGCCGGGCCGCTGCTCGGCGAGGCGCTGGCCGGCTTCCGCGCCCTCGACGACCGGTGGGGCGCCGCGGCCGCGCTTGCCGGCCTGGCCAAGCTGGCGACGTTCCAGGGCGACTTCGCGGCCGCGGAGCGGAGCGGCACGGAGAGCATGGCGCTCTTCGGAGAGCTCGGTGACAGGTGGGGGCAGTCGCAGGCCGCCGACCAGCTCGGCTACCTGGCCGAGATCGCCGGCGACTACGAGCGGGCCGGCCGCCTGCACCGCGAGGGGCTGCGCGTGGCCGAGGACCTGCGGTTGTGGACCGACGTGTCGTACCGGCTGTCCAGCCTCGGCAGGATCGCGCTGTTGACCGGTGACCTGGCCGCGTCCCGGGAGTTCCACGAACGCGGCATGCGGCTGGCCGCCGAGCAGTCGAACCGGTTCGCCGAGGAGTTCGCCCGCGTGGGGCTGGGCCTCGTGGCTCGCCGCTCGGGCGACCTCGACACCGCCGAGCGGCTCTTCCGCGAGTCGCTGGAGTGGAACAGGCGGCTGGAGGCCGACTACGGCGTGCCGTTCTACGGGGTGACGCTGATCCTGGCCGAGCTCGGTTTCGTGGCCGAGCGGCGCGGCGACGCCGTACAGGCCAGGGCGCTGCACCTGGAGGGGCTCGCCGCCGCGCACGAGATCGGCGATCCGCGATCCGTCGCGCTGGCCCAGGAGGGGCTGGCGGGCGTCGCGGCCCTCGAAGGAGCGGCGGAGGAGGGGCTGCGCCTGCTGGAGGAGGCGAGTGCGCTGCGGGCGTCGGTCGGCGCGCCGCTGCCGCCCGCCGAGCGCGGCGACGTCGACCGCATCAGGTCCGCGCTGGAAGGCGTCGCGCGCTGAGCTCCGGCGCCGCCCGCGCGGAGCAGGGACGGGCGCGGGCGGCCCGAGACCGGCGGGCGGGTCGTCCTCGGCCTGTGACCGGCCTCAGCCGCCCAGGTTGGCCGACATCCTGGTCAGGACATCGATGGTGGACCGGTACTCCTCGGGGCTGATCCCGTCCGTCACCTTCGCGCGGGTGGCCGAGACCTGCTCCAGCAGGGCCGCGTGCGCCCGCCGTCCCTCCTCGGTGAGGTCGACCGGCTCGGCCGGCGTCAGCCAGCCCTTCCCGCGCAGCGCCTCGACGTACGGCCTCAGCGACGGCTCCTCCTCGCTGAGGAAGGGACCGAGTTCGGCGTCGAGGTCGGCCACGCTGCGCGGCCGCTTGAACAGGACGTTCATCACCTGCCAGTGGCGGCGCGTCACCCCCTGCCCCGCGAGCAGGTCGTCGAGCGAGCCCTCGACCAGAGCGTGCAGGTGCTTGATCCAGTAGCCGATGGGCTTGTCCATGTTCTCCATGTGTCCTCCATAGGTGCATGTCTTATGACAACTATATGTACAACTACATGTAGAATGGCAAGCATGGATGAACCGGTCGCCGCCGTCGAGCGGGCCATGGTGGAGATCCGCCGCCGTCAGAGCCGTCGCAGCCTGCACAGACTCGGCGGCGGCGGCCTCGATCCCGCGCTGTTCGGGGTGGTCGACGCGGTGGAGGAGGAGCCCGGCGCCACCGTCACCTCGATCGCCGACCGGCTGGGCGTCGATCAGCCGCGGGCCAGCCGCCTGGTCGCCAGGGCCGTCGAGGAGGGGTTGCTGCGCAGGGTCGCCGACCCGTCCGACGGCAGGCGTAGCACGCTGGAGCTCACCGAGCGGGGTGTGGAGCAGGCCGAACACGTGCACAGGCTGCGCCGCCAGGTGTTCGGCGACGCGATGAGCGCGTGGCCGGAGCGGGACCGCCGCGAGTTCGCCCGCCTGCTCACCGCCTTCGTCACCGCGCTGCGCCCCGGCTAGCGGGGTGGCAGGGCGTCGGCGTGCGCGAACGCGTCGAGCAGGCAGCCGGTGAGGTTGCGCTGCGCGACACGGCCGGGGTCGAGCGCGGGGTTGTAGATCGTCACGTCGAGACCCCTGATCCGCTCGTCGGCCAGCAGCGTCCCTGCCACGACGGCGAACTCCCGCCGGCTGAACCCGCCCGGCAGGCGGTAGTCGACCGCCGGCATCAGGACGTCGTCGAGCACGTCCGCGTCGATGTGGAGGAGGAAGCCCTCGACGCCCGCGCCGTCCAGATGGGCGAGCGCCCGCCTCGCCGTGTCCTCCGCTCCCGCCTCCCGCATCTCGGCGAGGGAGATGACGAGAGCGTCGGTGGCGCGCAGCGCGGCTCCGGTCTCCCGCTGCTCGTCCAGGTCGCGGTGGCCGATGACGGCGGCGGCGCGGCTCGGCACGAGCGGCCGGGAGCCGTCCAGGCCGGCGATCAGGTCCGTGCCGAGCCCGAACGCGAGGTACAGCTCGGAGTCCGACGCCTCACCGGTCGGCGAGTCCTCGGGCGGGTAGAAGTCGGTGTGCGCGTCGAGGAACACCAGGCCGTAGGCGCCTCTGCGGCGCAGCGCGAGCAGGCTGCCGAAGATGACGCTGTCGTCCCCGCCGAGCACGACGGGGAAAGCGCCCGCGTCGAGCACGCCGGCCACGGCCCCGGCCTGGCGCAGCGCCACGTCGGCGATGGCGTCGGCGTTGAGCAGCCGGCTCGGGTGGGTGCGGTCGGGCGAGTACGGCGGCGCCTCCACGACGGGGCCGAGGCTCGCGCCGAGCGCCTCGGCGAGCCCCGCGTCGAGCAGCGCGCCGCCGAGCCGCTCGACGCCCGGGACCAGGCCGAGGTTGGTCCGCACGTGGATGATCACAGGACGGTCAGGTCGCGGCATGCCGCCTCCTCTCCCCCCGCCACCTACCCAGGCCCTGCGGCCCGACGCGGGCCGCCCGGGCGATCGCACGCCGATGCAGTCGTGTCGAGGGTGCCCGCGAATGCCCGGACGCCCACGGCCCGCATACGTCAGGAACGGGACGACCCGCGCGGTCAGGGCTGGGACAGGTAGCCGGCCAGGGCGCCCCGGCTGCGCTGGAGGTCGTCGATGCGCTCGTCCATGGCCGCCAGTTCCCTGTCCATGATCGCCCGCAGGTCCGCGCACCAGTCGAACTCCGGTTCGCCGCCCCGGGTGCACGGCAGGACGACGCGGATCACCTCGGTGGACAGGCCCGCGTTCAGCAGCGCGCGCACCTTCCGCACGGTGATCACCGAGTCCTCGTCGAAGCTGCGGTAGCCGTTGAAGTCGCGCCGGGCGGTGATCAGTCCCTGCGCCTCGTAATACCGCAACAGCCTCGAGCTGACCCCCGTACGACGGGACAACTCCCCGATCAACATGCGACCACCCTGCCTGGCGTTGACCTTCCAACCGATGTCAAGCCTTAACGTCGCGCCCTGAGCAAACATTTCGCGCACGTCAGGCCAGGCAGCGAGCTCCCAGCCGGTGGCCCGTGCGCGGAAGCCGTACACCGTCCCGGAGGGTGGTAGGACATGTCAACCGGCTTGACCTCAGACGGCGGTGCCGTCGCGACGCCGGCTGCGGGGAAGGACTCTCCGCGCTGGCCGGCCAGATGGTGGATCGCGCTGCTCATCAGCAGCGGAGTGATCCTGTTGGACGGTCTCGACATCTCGATGATCGCTGTGGCCATACCCGAGATCCAGGAGGAGTTCGGGATGAGCGCGGCCGGCGCGCAGTGGCTGGCGAGCGCCTACATCCTGGCGTTCGGCGGATTCCTGTTGCTGGGCGGGCGGTGCGCTGACCTGTTCGGCCGGCGGCGGGTGCTGGTGGCCGCGATGGCCGTGTTCGCGATCGTGTCGCTGTTCGGGGCGCTCGCCGAGGACGGCGTTCTCCTGATCGTCTCCCGCTTCGTCAAGGGCATGGCCGCGGCGTTCACCGCGCCGGCGGCCATGTCGGTGCTGACCACGACCTTCCCCGAGGGCCCGCACCGGAACAGGGCTTTCGGCATCTTCAACGTCTTCGAGGCGTCGGGGTACTCGTCCGGCCTGCTGGTGGGCGGTCTGCTCGCGGCGCTGAACTGGCGGGCCATCTTCCTGCTGCCGATCCCGATCGCCGTGCTGATCCTGGTGGCCGCGCTGCGGTACCTCCCGGCGGACCCGCCGCGCACCGAGCAGTCACGGCTCGACGTCGGCGGCGCCGTGACGCTGCCGGCCGCGATGCTGCTGCTGGTCTTCACGGTGTCGGCCGCGACGGACGCCGGTTGGACGTCGCCGCGGACGATGGGCGGGTTCGCGCTCTCGGCTCTGCTGCTCGCCGCGTTCGTGGTGATCGAGCGCGGAGTGAGGGAGCCGCTGATCCGCCTGGGCATCTTCCGTGACCGCGGCCTGGTCGCCGCGAACCTCAGCGCGGCCCTGCTGTACGGCGGCGCCATGGGATTCCAGTTCCTGCTCGCCCTGTACCTGCAGAACCTGCACGGGTGGCAGCCGTGGCAGATGGCGCTGGTGCTGCTGCCCGCGGGGCTCATGGTGGTCGTCATGGGGCCGAAGCTCGGGGCGCTGATGAACCGTTTCGGCGTCACCAGGGTGCTGATGGCCGGGCTTCTCGCGTTCATCCCGTCGTACCTGCTGATGCTGGGCATCGGCCCGGAGCCTGACCTGTGGATCCTGCTGCCCATGTCCTTCCTCTGGGGGCTGGGCTTCGCGCTCAGCATCTCGGCGTTGATGGTCGCGGGCACCAGCGGGGTGGCCGACCACGAGCAGGGGCTCGCAGCCGGGCTGCTCAACAGCTCGCTGCAGGTAGGCGGCGCCTTCGGCCTCGCGGTCGTCACCGCGGCGATCGTGCCGGGCACCCGGCTGGACATGCTCTATCCCGGGGTGCTGGCCATCCTGGCGTTCGCGGTGCTGACGCCGCTGGCACAGCTGCTCCGCCGACCGAGGTGACCACGGCGCGGCCGTGCGCGATCAGGTCGAGCCGGAGGTGCGGCGCAGCGAGTCCAGCAGCCGCGACAGCGCGGCCTGGGTGTCGGCGAGGTCGCCCGGGTCGGCGGTGGAGGCCAGCCAGAGCGCCGCCTCGTTCATCGCCCCCGACAGCAGCCTGGTCAGCGGCGCGACCGGCTGCTCGACGATCACCCCCGCCGCCATCAGCTCGGTCAGCGCCTCGGCCAGGTGGCGGGCCGAGGCGGCCTCGTCCAGCGCCCGCCATTCGGTCCAGCCGAGGACGGCGGGCCCGTCGATGAGCATGATCTGCTGCACGTCGGGGTCGGCGCTGGCGGCGAGGAAGGCCTGACAGCCGGCCACGAGCTGCCTCCACGGGTCGTCCTCGGCGTCGGCGGTGGCGGCCACGCGCTCGCCCACCTCGTGCTGCACCTGCTCGAGCACGGCGCGGAACAGCTCGGTCTTGCTGTCGAAGTGATGGTAGAGGGCGCCCTTGGTGACGCCCGCGGCACGCACGATCTCCGACAGGCCGACGTCGGCGTAGCCGCGGGAGGCGAACAGCCGCCGGCTCTCGTGGAGCAGGGTCCGCCTGGTCTGCTCGCGCTGCGCCGCCCTGATGTTCTGCGTCGTCATCGTCTGGAGCCCCTTTGACATACCGCCGGTACGCGAACTAGGGTACTTCACATACTAACGGTATGCGAAAGGACGGCACCGTGAAGGTCAGCAGCTTCTACCCGGTCATCTGCACCGACCGCCTGCAGGACTCGCGTGACTTCTACACCGGCCGGTTCGGCTTCGAGATCACCTTCGAGGCCGACTGGTACATCAGCCTGCGACGCGAGGAGCACGAGCTGGCCCTGCTCGACCCGGCCCACCCGACCATCCCGGCCGGCTTCCGCGACAGGGTCGCGCAGGGCCTGCTGCTCAACATCGAGGTCGACGACGTCGACGCCGAGTGGGAGCGCCTCGTGGTGCGGGGCGGGCTGCGCGCCGAGCTGGAGCTGCGCACCGAGGACTTCGGCCAGCGCCACTTCATCGTCGCCGACCCCAACGGCGTGCTCATCGACGTGATCACCAACATCCCGCCCGTGGGCGAGTACGTCGAGCAGTACGTCAGCTGAGCCCCGGCAGCATGGCGAGCTCGTCGGCTTCGAGCTCCAGACCGGCGGCCGCCGCCGAGTCGCGGATGGAGCCGGGACGGCTGGCCCCGGGAATCGGGACGACCAGCGGCGACAGGGAAAGGTGCCAGGCCAGGCACACCTGCTGGGGGCTGACCCCGCGCTCCTTCGCGATGGTGTGGAAGGGCGTCTCGCCCGCGGGCCCCTCCTCGTCCAGCGCGCTGCGCGAGATGCCGCCCAGCGGGCTCCACGGCAGGAAGGCGATGCCGAGCTCGGCGCACAGGCGCAGCTCGCGCGCGCTCTGCCGTACGGCGGGCGAGAACCGGTTCTGGACGGAGACCAGGCCCGCTCCGAGCTCGCGGCGCGCCAGCAGGATCTGGTCCGCGTCGACGTTGGAGATCCCGGCCATCCGGATCTTGCCCTCGTCCAGCAGATCGCGCAGCGCGCCCACGGAATCGGCGAAGGGCACCCGGGGATCGGGCTTGTGCAGCTGGTAGAGGCCGATGGCCTCCACGCCGAGCCGCTCCAGCGACGCCTCGCACGCCCGCCTGAGGTGGCGGGGATCGCCGTCGACGGTCCACGAGCCGTCGCCGGGCCGGCCGCGTCCGCCCTTGGTGGCGATCAGCACGTCGCGCCCGCGGGTGGCACGGGTCAGCAGGCGCTCGTTGTGGCCGACCTCGTCGGCGTGCCAGTGGTAGGAGTCGGCGGTGTCGATGAGCGTGACCCCCGCGTCGATGGCGGCGTGGACGGTGGCGATCGCGCGGGCCTCGTCGGGTCGCCCCTCGATGGACAGCGGCATCGCGCCCATGCCGACGGCCCCGACCTCCACGGTGCCGATCAGGCGGCGGCGCATGCCCTCACCTCCTCGACGACGCCAGGCAGCCAGTCGCCGACCTGGGAGAAGGCGAAGCCCAGGCTGGTCGCGCGGCTGGTGTCCATGGTGAAGGCCCATTCGAAGGAGTACGGCGAGACCTCCTCGCCCGTGGCGTAGCGCGCCTCGCCGATGGCGGCGCACAGGCTCCGCACGTCCAGCTCGCCGTGCGAGGCGGCGTTGACGGGGCCGGTGAAGTCGGCCAGCGCGGCCCAGGCGAGGAAGCGGGCGATCTCCGGCTCGTGGATGAACGACGAGGGCCCTGGATTCTCGTGCACGATCACCGGCAGGCCCTCGGCGATCCGCCTGACGTAGTGCTCCAGCCGGCCGGTGAAGTCGGCGCCGCCGAGCACATGACCGCTGCGCACGCTGGCGAAGCCGAAGTCCCGCTGGGCCGCCAGCACCGCCTCGGCCTGGCGCTTGGCACCGCCGTAGCTCTCGTCCGGCGACCCCTGCGGGGTGAGGTCGACCACGCCCTCGGTGAACGGCGCGCCGTCGAGACCCGCGTAGACCTCGATCGTGGAGGTCATCACGTACCGCGCCGTCCTTCCCTCGAAGACCCGCGCGGCGATCGCCGCCTGCCGCGGCGTGTAGCAGATCTGGTCGACGACCGCGTCGAAGCTCCTGCCCGCCACCGCGCGGCGCAGCGCCTCCTCGTCGTCCCTGTCGGCCACCAGGTGGGTCACACCCTCGGGCGCGGGCGCCGACCCTCTGTTGATCACTGTGACGGCCGTCCCCTGGTCCCTGAGGTTCTCGACCATCCGTCTGCCGAAGTACCTGCTGCCGCCGATGACGCACAACTCGCTCATGCAGGCCAGCGTGCCGCCCTATAGTCATCAGCGGTAGTAGTGACCTACTTAACCAGTCATAAGGAGGGCTGTTGATCGACGTGCATCGGCTCGGCATCCTGCGCGAGGTGGCGGGCCATGGCAGTTTCAACCGTGCCGCGACCGCCCTGCGTCTGACGCCCTCGGCCGTCTCCCAGCAGATCGCCGCGCTCGAACGCACCCTCGGCACCCCGGTGGTCGAGCGGAGCACCCGCGGCGTCACCCTCACCGAGCCGGGCCGCCTGCTGGTGGAGGCGGCGGAGGCGATCGCCGCCGAGCTGAGCGACGCCCAGGAGCGCATCGACCGGCTGGCCGCGGGCCGCGCCCAGCTGACGATCGCCTCCTTCGCCAGCGGCGGACGCCCGTTGCTGCCGCCCGCGCTGGAGCGCTTCGTCGCCGACCACCCCTCCGTCGAGCTGACCATCCTCGAGCGGGAACCGGAGGACAGCCTGCCCCTGCTCCGGCAGGGCCGCGCCGACCTGGCCCTCGCCTACCACTTCGAC
This sequence comes from Nonomuraea sp. bgisy101, assembly GCF_057708945.1. Lineage (NCBI taxonomy): Bacteria > Bacillati > Actinomycetota > Actinomycetes > Streptosporangiales > Streptosporangiaceae > Nonomuraea > Nonomuraea sp. bgisy101. The sequence continues at coordinate 235,191 of NZ_JBYITD010000005.1, read as the reverse complement.
GGGCCTGCCCCCGCCAGGCCCGGCGACCGTTCGGGCATGGACTGGAGGCCGCTCAGGGACGATCCGTTCCGCGTCGTCGTCCCGCGCGCCCACCGGCTGGCGGACCGTGCCGCCGTGCACCTGGCCGAGCTGGCGGGCGAGCGCTGGGTGCTCGGCTGCCTGAAGACCGTGGACCTGCTCCGGCACTACACGGAGCTGGCCGGCTTCGAGCTGCGGGTCTCCTGCAGCGCCACCGACTACTTCTTCGCCCAGTCGCTGGTCACGGCGGGGGTCGGCGTCGCCCTGATCCCCCAGATCGCGCTGCTGCGCTCGCCCGACCTGGTCGCCATCCCCCTGGAGGCTCCCAGCCCGTCCCGCTTCATCGGCATCGCCACCTCTCGGCGTCATCGGGGGGAGTCGCAGCAGTACGTCGACATCCTCGTCAAGCTCCTGACGACCGCCTGACGGCCCGGCACGTCGCGACATCCTCCGCACACGGCCACAGGGACGCGCCGGTCATCGTGCCCGTCGACCCGACCGGGGGCGGCGCCGCCGCCCGCCGTACGGGGAAAGGGTGATCGGCCGGATTCGAACCGGCCCCGCCCAGAGTCACAGTCTGGAGTGCTGCCGCTACACCACGATCACCGTACCGCCCCAGGGATTCGAACCCTGACTGTCCGCGCCCTGAACGCGGTGCCTCCTACCGTTGGGCTAGAGCGGCTCCCGAGCGGGTCGCCCCTTACTCGGTTCGTCGTGGACCGACGGGATCTCGAAACCCGAATTCCTGCTTGCAAGGCAGGTGTGATGCCTTTTCACCATCAGCCCGTGAAATGCCCGTCGCGGCGCCCGCTCGACAGCGGGGCGGCCCACGGGCTCTGCCGATGCCGCCGCGTGGCCGGCGAGCGCTGGCAGCCATCGGACGGCTCAGGAAACGGCAGATGCCGCCACCGCCCGGCCCCGAAACCCCGCGCGCCCACTCACCGGGCACGGGGGTTCGCCGAAAGCCTCTATGAAGTTCTCGTCGACGCAAAAGAAAAGCCGCCGGGGTTCTTCCCTGGCGGCCGTCGGGTTCGCTCAACCCTCGCGGGTCACCCGATATGCCGCCAGAACAGGTGGGCGAGGCCGCCTGCGATCAGCTTGGCGTGAATCACGGCTCGTCCTTTCCTGAAACATCCGGCTTCTTACTAGGACTGAGATTAGGCGGGACATTTCCTGGCCGCCACTCATTTAACCGGCGGGGGGTGCGGAACGCACGGAAACGGCGGGACGGCCGTGCACCCCGCACACCCGCAGGAGGCCCGGACCGCATACGGTGCCACCATGACTTTTCGCGTCGCCATGGACATCGGCGGCACCTTCACCGACGTGGTCTGCTACGACGAACAGACCGGTGCCGTGCTGGCCTCGAAGGCGCCGACCACCCCTGGAGACCTCGCCGAAGGCGTCTTCGCCGCTCTCGGCCGCGTGGTCGACGACCCGTCCCTGATCTCCTTCTTCGTGCACGGCACCACCCAGGGCCTCAACGCCCTCCTCGAACGCAAGGGCGCCAAGGTGCTGCTGCTGACCAGCGGCGGCGCGCGTGACATCTACCAGATCGCCCGCGGCAACCGCGACCGGATGTTCGACCTGCGCTATCGCAAACCGACCCCGCTGGTGCCCCGCCACGACGTCATGGAGGCGGCCGGCAGGCTCGACTGGCGCGGCGAGGAGCTCCAGCCGCTCGACGAGCAGGCCGTACGGCGGGCCGCCCACCGCGCGAAGGCCGAGGGCTTCGACGCCATCGCGGTCACGCTGCTGTTCTCCTACGCCGATCCGGCCCACGAGATCCGCGCCGGCGAGATCCTCAGGCAGGAGCTCGGCGACGACGTCCTGGTCGTGCTCAGCCACGAGGTGGCCAGGGAGTGGCGCGAGTACGAGCGGACCTCCTCGGCCGTTCTCGAGGCCTACACGGGACCGGTCGTGCGCGGCTATCTGTCGCGGATCGAGCAGCGCTTCGCCGAGCGCGGCCTGGCCGTGCCCGTGCACGTGATGCAGTCGTCCGGCGGACTGGTCAACGCCGGCTACGCGATGCGCCGCCCCCTGCAGACCCTGCTGTCGGGCCCCGTCGGCGGCACGATGGGCGGGGTGGCCGCGGCCCGCCTCCTCGGCCGCGGGAACGCCATCTGCGTCGACATGGGCGGCACCTCCTTCGACGTCTCCCTCGTCGTCAACGGCCGTCCTGACGTCAGCGCCGAGGCGCACATCGAGGGCTTTCCCGTGCTGATGCCGATCGTGAACCTGCACACCATCGGGGCGGGCGGCGGCTCCATCGCCTACGCCGAGGCGGGGGCGCTGCGCGTCGGCCCGGAGTCGGCGGGAGCCGTACCGGGGCCCGCCTGCTACGGCAGGGGCGGCGAGCAGCCGACCGTGACCGACGCCAACGTCGTGCTGGGCCGCGTCGATCCCGCCTGGTTCGCCGGCGGCCTGATGGAGCTGGACGTCGAGGCGGCGGGGACGGCCGTCGCCACGCTCGCCGAGACGCTCGACATGGACCCGCTCCAACTCGCCGAGGGCATCTGCGACGTCGCCAACGCCAAGATGGCTCAGGCCATCCGCACGCTCACGGTCGAGCACGGCGTGGAGCCGCGCGAGTTCGCCCTGGTGGCCTTCGGCGGCGCGGGCGCCATGCACGCCGTCTTCATCGCCCGCGAGCTCGGCATCGGCGAGGTGGTCGTGCCGCGCTTCCCCGGCGCCTTCTCCGCGTGGGGAATGCTGGAGGCCGACGTGCGGCGCGACCTCACCCACCCGTACTTCCGACCGCAGGACGACCTGGACGGCGAGGACCTGGCCGCGCGGCTGGCCGAGCTCGAACGCGACGCCCTGGCCGCGCTCGACGGCCAGGGGGTGCCGGCCGGCAGGAGGCGGGTCGAGCACGCGGTGGACATGCGCTACGAGGGCCAGGACTACACGCTCACGATCCCGCTCGCGGACGCCCGCGAGCCCGCGGGTCCCGGCTTCCTCCAGACGATCGCCGAGCGCTACGCCGAGGCCCACACCAGCCGGTACGGCCACGCCACCCCCGAGGCGCCGGTCGAGTTCGTCATGCTGCGCAGCACCGGCTTCGGCGCCTTCCCCAAGGCCGCCACCGCGGCGCCGACCAGCGAGACGCACCCGCCCGCCGTGCGCGACGTGATCTTCGACGGCCGGACGCACCGCACGCCCGTGCTGCGCAGAAACGCCCTGGACAGCGAGTTCGAGGGCCCCGCCATCGTGGTGGAGGAGACGGCCACCACGGTCATCCCGCCCGGCTGCCTGGCGACCCTCGACGCCAACGGATTCCTGATCATCAAGGTGACATCATGATCGACCCCGTGACCACAGAGATCATCCGCTGCGCGCTCCTTCAGGCGGCGGAGGACATGAACACCACGCTCATCCGCTCCTCCTACACGCCGGTCATCTACGAGGCCAAGGACTGCGCCGTCGCGCTCATGGACCGCGACCACAACGTCCTCGGCCAGTCGAGCGGTCTGCCGATCTTCCTCGGCAACCTGGAGGTGTGCACCCGCGAGACCGAGCGGATGTTCGGCCGCGAGGTCTGGCGGGAGGGCGACGTCTGGGTGCTCAACGACTCCTACATCGGCGGCACCCACCTCAACGACGTCACGGTCTACGGCCCGATCTTCGTCGACGGCGAGCTCGTGGGCTTCGCCGCGTCGCGCGCCCACTGGCTGGACATGGGCTCCAAGGATCCGGGCGGCTCCATGGACTCCACCTCGATCTTCCAGGAGGGCCTGCGGATGGGTCCGATGAAGATCTACGAGAACGGCGCGCCCTGCCGTGACCTGCACGAGGTCATCGCCCGCAACGTGCGCTTCCCCCACGCCACGCTCGGCGACATGCGCGCCCAGGTCGCCTGCGCGATGACAGGACAGCGCCGCCTGGCCGAGATCGTCGGGCGGTGGGGCGTCGAGACCGTCATGGCGGCCCGAGACGAGATCTTCGCGCAGACCGAGCGCCTCGAGCGCCAGGCCATCGCCGCCATCCCCGACGGCACCTACACCGCGGGCGGCTTCCTCGACAACGACGGCATCGACCTGAACACCCCCCTGCCGGTCAACGTCACCGTGACAGTCGCGGGCGAGCACGTCCACGTCGACCTCACCGACTGCGCCGACCAGGCGACGGGGCCGGTCAACTGCGGGGCCGCCCAGGCGGTCGCCGCGGTCCGCGTGGCCTACAAGCTGCTCGTCAGCGCCGACGTGCCGCTCAACGGCGGCTCGTTCCGCCCGCTCGACGTGGCCACCAGGCCCGGCTCCATGCTCGCCGCCCAGTCACCGGCCGCCTGCCAGTACTACTACTCCCACCTCGGCCTGCTCATCGACCTCGTCGTCAAGGCGCTGGCCCCGGCCGTGCCCGGCAGGGCCGCGGCCGCCTCCTACGGCGACTCCCTGATCGTCCAATTCACCGGCACCGACCCGCGCACCGGCAAGCTGTACGTCTCGCAGGAGGCGACCGTCGGCGGCTGGGGCGCGTGGGAGGGCGGCGACGGCGAGACCTGCCTGATCAACAACGTGAACGGGTCGCTGCGCGACATGCCGATCGAGGTGCTGGAAACGCTCTTCCCCGTCCGCGTCACCCGTTACGAGGTCCGCCCCGACACCGGCGGCCAGGGGCAGTGGCGTGGCGGCAACGGTGTCGTCCGCGAGTACGAGTTCATCGGCGACACCTCGCTGTCGCTGTGGTTCGAGCGCTCCGTCACCCCCGCGTGGGGTCTGGCGGGCGGCGCGGCGGGCGCGCCGCCCCGCGTCACGCTCAATCCCGGCACTCCGGAGCGGCGGGAGATGCTCAAGGTCAACGCCCTGCCGGTCAAGGCGGGAGACGTCCTGCGCTGCGAGTCGGGCGGCGGCGGCGGGTACGGCCCGGCCGATCTGCGCACCCCCGAGGCCGTCGCCGACGATCTCGCGCAGGGCATGGTCACCCGGTAGCGCGAGGCACCCCGCCGCGCGGATACCGGCGCGGCGGGGGTCACCCCCTACTCCTTGATCATCTCTACCAGCCTGGTGAGGCTGTCGCCGCCGTGCCCCGCCGCCACCGCCCTGTCGATCAGCCGCTGGATCGGCAGCAGCACGTCGGGCCGCAGTCCCAGCTCCTCACTGGCCTCGACGAAGTTGGGGAAGGCGACCTGGTTCATCGCCAGCGAGGACACCTCGGTCGCGTAGTCGCCTGACACGACCTCACCGGCCGCCTCCGGTGCGCCCGCCATCATGGCCGACAGCCACGCCGTCAGCATCGGCGCGAACTCCCGCACGTCACCTCCCGCCGCGCGCACCATCGCGAACGCGTGGTATATGCCGCCGTACATGCCGTACATGCCGCTGAGCAGCGCCAGGTCGTACAGCGCGGCGGCGCCCGCGTCCTCGCCCATGAACCGCGCCTCGGCCAGCACCTCAAGCGTCGCCCTGTGCTCGGTGAACGCCTTCTCCGAGCCGCTGTAGAGCACCAGCGCGCCGGGGCCCGCGATCATCTGCGGCACCGCCATGATCCCGCCGTCGACGTACCCGCCGCCCAGCTCGGCCACCAGGGCCGCCACCTCGCGCGCCTGGGAGGGCGTGCCGTTGGTCAGGTTCACCAGCACCTTCCCCTCCAGGGAGCCCGCCTGCTCCACCACCTGGCGTACCGCGTCGTTGTTCACCACGCACACCACCACGAGGGGGGAGGCCGCGACCGCCGCCGCGACGTCCGCCGCGTGCCGCGCGCCCTCCACCTTCTTGCCCGCCGTACGGTTCCACACCGTCGTCAGGTGTCCCGCGCGCACGAAGGCGCCCGCGAGCGCCTTCCCCATCAGGCCGAGCCCGATCACCGTCACTGAAGTCATGCCACCACCCTGCGGCGACGCCCTCTCGATCCGCTCTCGATACGGTGTCGACCATGCGCTTCGCGATCCTCGGCCCCGTGGAGGTCCACACCGACGACGGCACGCCCGTCCGTGTCCGCGAGCGCAAGGTCCGCACCCTTCTGGCCGTCCTGCTGGTCCACGAGGGCAGGGTCGTGCCCGCCGACCGCCTCATCGACGACCTGTGGGGCGAAGGGCCGCCCGCCGACGCCCACGCCGCGCTGCAGACCAAGGTGTGGCACCTGCGCCGAGCCCTCGACGGCGCCGAGCCAGGCGCCCGCGACCTCGTCGTCTCCCAGGCACCCGGCTACGTGCTGCACGCCGCCGGCCTCGACGCCTCCAGGTTCCGCGCGCTGGTCGCCGAAGGCCGTCTCGACGAGGCCCTCGCCCTGTGGCGGGGGCCTGCGCTCGCCGACTTCGCCGACGCGCCCTTCGCCGCGGCCGCCGTCGCCCACCTGGAGGAGCTGCGCCTCACCGCGATCGAGGACCAGGCCGAGCAGCGCCTCGCCCTCGGCGGGCACGTGGACCTGGCCGCCCTCGTCGCCGGCCATCCGCTGCGCGAGCGGCTGCGCGCCCTCCACATGCGGGCCCTGTACGGCGCGGGCCGTCAGAGCGAGGCCTTGGACGTCTACGCCCATGGCCGCGCCCTGCTGGCAGACGAGCTCGGCCTCGATCCAGGCCGGGAGCTGACTGCGCTCCACGAGGCCATCCTGCGCCAGGATCCCTCGCTCGACCCGCCGCGCCCGCATCTGCCCGAGGCGCTGACCGGGCTGGTCGGCCGGGAGGCGGCCCTCCGTCATGTCCGCGCGAGCCTGGAGAAGGTCAGGCTCGTCACGCTCACGGGGCCCGGCGGCGTCGGCAAGACCCGTCTGGCCGTCGAGGCGGCACGCGGCCACCCTGGCGCCCACCTGGTCGAGCTCGCCGACAGCGACGACCCCGCCCAAGCCGTCATCGAGGCGCTCGGCCTGCGCGACGAGAGCGATCTGGCCGCCGCGCTCCGCGCCCGGCGAACCTCGCTGCTCGTCCTGGACAACTGCGAGCACCTCATCGAGCCGACCGCCGCCCTCACGGCCGCGTTGCTGCGCGGCGTGCCGGGCCTGCGCGTCCTGGCCACCAGCAGGGAGCCGCTAGCCATCCCCGGCGAGCACGCCTACGCCGTCCCGCCGCTCGACGACGGGGCGGCCACCCTGCTCCTGACCACGCTCGCCCCCGGCCTGGCGGCGGATGAGGCCGCCGCCCTCGTCCCCAGGCTCGACGGCATCCCGCTGGCCATCGAGCTGGCGGCCACCCGGGCGCGGACCCTCGGGATCCACGCTCTGGCCGAACGCCTCGACCAGCACCTGCTCTCGGCCGAGCAGCGCGGCACCCCCTCGCGGCAGCGCACCCTCCGTGCCGTCATCGACTGGAGCTGGGACCTGCTCACCGGGCCGGAACGCACCGTGCTGCGCCGCATCGCCGTACACGCCGACGGGTGCACGTTCGACGCGGCCGCGCACACCTGCGCGGCGCCGGACATCGACCTGGCCGACACGCTGGCCCGGCTCGTGGACCGCTCGCTGCTGACGCCGGGCCCGCGCCACCGGCTCCTGGGGACGGTCAAGACCTACTGTCTCGAACGCCTGGACGAGGCGGGCGAGCTCGCCGCCACCAGGGGGCGTCACGCGGCCTACTACACCGCGCTCGCCGAAACGGCCGACCCTCACCTGCGCGGCCCCGACCAGCGAGCGTGGCTGGCCACCCTCGACGCCGAGGCGGCCAACCTGCGCGCCGCGCTCGAGCACGCGCCCGCCGCCCTCGCCCACCGGCTCGTCGACGCGCTCGCCTGGTACTGGTTCCTGCGCGGCCGCCTCACCGAGGCCCGCCGCCACCTCTCCCACGTCCTCGGTCAGGGCCAGGGGGCGCGCGCCGCCGCGTGGCAGGCCGCCTTCACCCTGCTGTCAGGGGAACCCGCCGACCCCGGCGCCGTGCTCGCCCTCTTCCACGACGACCCCGCCGGTCTGGCCCGCGCCCAGTGGTTCCTCGCCTTCGCCCAGCGCGGGATCGGCGACACCACCCATCTCACCGACACCGCGCTCGCGACCTTCCGCGAGCTCGGCGACCGGTGGGGCGCCGCGGCCGCGCTCAGCACCCGTGCCGCGAAGGCGCTGCTGGCCGGAGACCTCACCAGCCTCCATGACGACGCCCTGACCAGTCTCGACACCTTCCGTACGCTCGGCGACCGCTGGGGCAGGACCCGTGCGGCCGACCATCTGGCCACCCATGCCGAGATCACCGGCGACTACGCCCGCGCGACCGCGCTGCGCACCGAGGGCCTGCGGCTGGTCGAGGAGCTCGGCCTCACCAGCGAGATGTCCTGGCGCCTGTCGGGGCTGGGCCGGCTCGCCCTGCTGACCGGCGACCACGAACGCTCCCGCGCCCTCCACACCCGCGCCAAGCGGCTGGCCGCCGAGCAGGCCAACAGGCCCGCCGAGGAGTTCGCCCAGACCGGCCTCGCGCTCACCGCCCGCCGCCAGGGGCACCTCGACGAGGCCGAGGCCCACCTGCGCACCTGGCTCGACTGGATGCGCCTGCTCGACGCCAGGCCCGGCACCGCCCTCGTCATGGCCGAGCTCGGATTCGTCGCCGAGCAGCGCGGGGAGGCCGCCGCCGCCCTCGACCTTCACCTGCAGGGGCTCGCCGCGGCCCGCGCCAGCGGTGACCCGCGCGCCGTCGCGCTCGCCCTCGAAGGCCTGGCGGGCGCGCACTCGCTGGCCGGGCGGCACGAGCTGGCCGCGCGCCTGCTCGCCTCCGCCGCCGCCACCCGCCAGGCCGTCGGCGCGCCGCTGCCCGCCGCCGAGCGCGGCGACGTCGACAGGATCGGGTCCCGGATACGGCAGGCGCTGGGCGAGAGGCGGGTGGAGGCGCTGCCGCTCGACGAGGCGTTTGCCCTCGCCGAAGAGGTCTAGCCTTCCTTGATCACGTGGCAGGCCAGCTGCAGCGCCAACCGGGTGGCCCGGTCGTCCAGGTCGTAGCCCGCCTCCCTGATCCGGTCGAGACGCGCGGTCACGGTGTTGCGGTGCACGCCCAGTCGTTCGGCCGCCTTGACCGCGCCGCCCTCGCCGAGGACCGCGCCGAGCGTCTCCAGCAGCGTCCCGTCCCTGTCGACGGCCAGCAGCGGCCGGAGCACCACGCCGGCGGGAGCCCTGAGCGCGGTTGCGGGGATGGCGGCCAGCAGTTCGGCCGGGCCCATCCGGTCGGAGCGCGCGACGTCTCCCGGCGCCGCGAGGAAGGCCGCCGCCTCGGCGCCGAGCGACGAGTCCCCCATCGCCCGCAGGTGGGCGACGGGCGCGCCGACGCCCGCCGCGCACGGCCACGGCAGCGCCCGTACGGTGGCGTGGAGCCGTTCGGCCAGCCGGTCGGGTGGCAGCGGCGACCAGCCCGCCCAGCCTTCCGCCCTCCTCATGACCGGTACCTGTCCGAGGGTCGCGACGATCACCGCCCGTACCCGTTCCGCGTCGCCCGGATCCGGTGTCCGTCCCTGGGGCCTGACCATGAACGCCGACACAGGCCCGCGCACCGCCCAGCCCAGCGCCGCCGCCCGCGCCCGCGCTCCCTCCTGTGAGGCGCCGCCCGCGTCCACGGATCCGCTCTCGGAGCCGAGCCGTCCCGCAGAGGCGGGACGCCCTTCGGAAGCAGGGCGCCCTTCGGAAGCGGGGCGCCCCTCGGAAGTGAGGCGTCCCTCCGAGGCGAGGCGTCCCTGTGAGGCGGGTCCCTCAGAAGCGGGGCGGCGTCCCTCCGTGCCCATGTCCTCTTCCGCGCCCGCCCGAACGGCCGGCGCGCCGACACGGGCCGCACCGCCGGACGGCCCCTCCCCCTCTCCTCCGGCCTCGCGGCCACTGGCCGTGACGGCTCGGCCCAGCGTGGCGGGCGCCGTGGGGGGACGGCCCTCGCCCAGGTCCTGCCCCTCGCCCAGGCCCCGCTCTGCTCCCAAGTCCAGCTCTGCGCCCAGGCTCTGTCCCTCGGCCTCGGTCGCGGCCTCGGCGAGCAGGCGGTCGGCCAGGGCGGACTGGAGGGCGAAGTCGCAGGACGCCGCGAGCCGTTCGGCCGCCGCCCACGCCACCAGCGGGGCGACGGCCAGGCCGAGCACCGTCCGCACCACCGCGGGCCATCCGGCCGACCTCGCTGGGCCGCTCGCCACCAGCCTGCCCAGCGCCATCCCGTCAGGTCCAGGAACCTCCACTTCGACGGGCCACGGCGGCGAAGCGCCGGGCGACAGTGCGGCCGCCCGCCCTGCCAGCCGCACGCCGTACTGGTCGACGAAGGCCGCCGACGTGCCTGGCAGCTCGGCGTTGAGCACTCCCAGCACCCGCCGCGCCGAGGCCCCGGCCTCGACGAGCCTGCTCGCGCAGCGCGCGACGAGCTGGGTGCGCGCGGCCGAGGGACGGGCCGCGGCCGACGCCACCTCCACGGCCGTCACCAGCGGATCGGCGTCCACGAAGATCAAGGTGACGCCCAGGCGCTCGGCCAGCACCGCGCTTGAGCCCATGCCGCCCCCCGTGCCCGCCCCCGCCGCGGGCGCGATCACGCACGCCGCCGCCTGCTCCCACGCCCGCCGCATCGCCATCTCCACCGCCCAGCCGCCACCGGCGGCCTGGCCGATCAGCACCACGGCCGTGTGCGGGGCCACCGCGGAGAACACCGACAGGTCGTCGACGATGCGCACGTGGTGGACGGGGAGCTCGCCGGTGCCGTACATCCGCGCGCCGGCCAGCGGCCCCCCGTTGACCAGTTCGGCCACCGTCACCGGCGCCTCCCAGCCCTGCGCCCCGCTCCCCCGTGCGCCGCTCGTCTGGGCCCCGCTCCCGCGTGCGCCGCCCCCCGGTGTGCCGCTCCCCTGGGCGCCGCCTCCTGGTGCGCCGCTCCCCCGGGTCACAGCGGGACCCCGAACGCGTGCAGGCCGCCCAGCGCGCGGCCCTCGTCGGTGTGCCAGGCAGGGGCGGCGGGCAGCACCAGCACCTCGACCCTCATCCCCGGCCGTGCCTTGTCCACGTCGACCACCACCCCGTCGTCGGAAGAGATCATGCAGATCTGGTCGGGCGCCATGGCGACCGCGGCCCCGTCGGCCAGCGCGAGCACGATCTCGTTGTGCGCCTCCAGCCGTACCCGCCTGCCGAGCCCCCCGCTCTCCTCCACCACGATGCTCGACGGCACCGACGGCATCGCCAGGTCGGCGCCGTGCCCGCTGCTGCTCTCGACGGCGACGATCCGCCCCTCGCACAACCGCCGCACGCCGTACGGCGCGGCGGCCGACCGCGGCGCGCCCGGCCGTCCCGCCGCCATCAGCATCGACACGGTGCCCGGCACCAGGACCCGCGCGAGGTCGGCGGCCCGCATCGGGTAGCAGGCGGCCAGGCCCCACCCGCCGAACGACAGCGCCACGGGCCGCAGGGTCTCCTCCACCCTGTCGGGCGCCGTCTCGATCAGCACCAGTTCTCCCCCTGGCCCCGCCAGCGCCAGCGGGGTGGAGCTGATGCCGCCGAGGGTGTAGGTGGTCTGCTCCACGAGCGGGAACACCCTGCCCGTCCCGTCGCCGTCGACCAGCGGCAGGCCGAGCGTGGCCGCGGTGATCAGCGAGAGGAGCGCGTTCTCGGCGGCCAGGTTCAGCGCGACGATCGCGCCCGCGCGCGTGCCGAGCCTGCGTTCCAGCGCCTGGACGGCTCTGGCGGGCTCGCCGCCGCCCGGAAGCTGCTCGCCTAGGGCCGTCGTGGAGCCGACCAGGGTGACCGCGACGCACAGACTGTCCGGCGGGAGATCGGTGGCCGCCGGGAGCAGCACCGGTGTGTCGAGGACGGCCTCGGCCCAGTCGGCCGCCAGGTGGAAGGAGGACTCGGCCGCCCCGGTGGCGAACAGCCTCGATCCTGCGGCGAGCGCCGGCAGTTCGTCCCGCCCGATCACGCGCCCGATCATGCCCTCCCCCCGATCACGCCCGCCTCCGCAGCGGGAGATCTGCCGCCGGGCCGCGTGGGGCGAGGCCTGCCGGAAGGCGGCGGGGCGGCGCCACCGGGACGCGGACTCCGGGCGGGGTGGTCATGGGGTGGTTCCCGTGGCGGTGACGCGTACCCGGTACAGGCCGTCGGGCAGGTAGGACAGGGGGTTGACCGTCATCTCCCCGACGCGGGCCGAGCCCGGGACGGCCCCCGCGCTCACCACCCGCGTCAGCGCCTCGTCGCGCGCGTCGCCCAGTTCCCTGTCCAGCTCGGCCCTGCCTCTCGCCTGCACGATGCGTTCGACCCCGGCCATCGGGTCCGCCAGCGTCGCGCCGAAGGCCACCGCGGCGCGGAGGCGATCCGCGTCCTGGTGCGGGGTCCCGGGGCCGGCCCCGCCTCGGACGGCGGCGGCGGTGGCGCCGGCTGCGCACACCAGCGGGTACCGGCGGAAGTAGTGAGCCGACACGAGTCCCTCGCCGGTCCGCGCGAAGTACACGGGGATGCAGGGAAGCCACGCGGCCAGGGCGTCGGCCACCCGCTCCGCCTCGGGCCGCAGCGACGCGTTGAGTATCGCCTCGCCCTCCCGCTCGCGCAGTCCCGGCCTGCCGAACTCGTAGGACAGGGTGATGCGCGCTCCTGGCACCTCGGCGGCCACGAGGTCGGCGACCGCCAGCTCGTGGTCGGCCAGCACGGGCGAGCCGGTCGCGGTCACCGCGAAGTCCACCAGGCCGCAGGCGGCGGCGAAGGTCCGGACGGCGTCGGCGTCGAGAGCGGCCAGGGGGCGGCCGGTGAGGCTGTGCCCGCCGCGCACGATCACGGCCGCTCCCCGGGGATGGGCGACGTGGGGGGCGAGCACGGGCGGGCACGGCGCTCCCACCCTGATCGCGGCCACCGGCGCGGTCGGCAGGGAGTCCAGGTCCATCGCCACGCAGGCCGCGCGGATCTCCCCTGGCCCTCCGGCCGCGCCGGGCCCGAGGCCGTCCGGCAGGGCGCACTCGAGCGTGTCCTGGGCCCAGGGAAGCGCCGTGCCCGCCGCGGCGGGCATGGCGGGAAGTGCGGGCGCGGGGGGCACGGCGGGCACGGCGGGAAGTGAGGGCATGGCAGGCACGGCGGGCACGGACCACGAGGACGTCGGGACGCCGTCGCGGACGGCCACGACGGTGGTCGCGAGCCGTCCGGGAGCGACGCCGAGGATCATTCCAGCTCGCGCCCCTCGGTCTCCGGAAGCGGCACCGCGAGCAGGGCCGTGACCACCATGAACGCGTTGATCACCAGCATCGTCGCGGTGAACCCCGTCGCGTTGGCCAGCAGCGCGCCCACGGCCGAGGGCGCCAGCGTCGTGGCCACCAGCTGCGAGGCCGTCGCCCACGAGTAGCCGGTGCCGCGCAGCGCGGTCGGGTAGAACTCGCCGTTCCAGGTGTTCCAGACGCCCCACGCGCCCAGGCTGAAGAACGACAGGACGAAGTTGCCCGCGTACAGCTCGAAGGTGGAGTCGGCGAGCGCGAACCACAGGCCGCCGAGCGCCGCCGCCACGACGTACACGAGGAAGACCTTCTTGCGCCCGAACCGGCCGGTCAGCAGCGACGCGCTGACGTAGCCCGGGATCATCATCAGCGCGCTCAGCGCGGCGAACCCGAGGGAGGCGTCGAGCGTGAGGCCCTTCTCCTGCAGCAGCGACGGCAGCCAGGTCTGCAGGCCCCAGTAGCCCCAGTTGAAGGCGAAGTTCAGCAGGAGCATCACCACGGTGATCTTCGTCAGCCTGCCGCGCAGCAGGTCGAGCGGGTTGCCCACGCGCCGGGTCGCGACGGTGAAGGTGGCGTCGGCGTCGGGGCTGCCCAGCGTGCGCAGCACCTGGCGGGCCTCGTCCTGGCGGCCGCGGGCGGCCAGCCAGTACGGCGACTCCGGCACCCACGCCCTGATGGCGAACGCCCACAGCCCCGCCGCCGCGCTGGCGATGACGACGACGTGCCAGCCGAGGTCGCCGAACGCCACGGAGGCGCCGATGGCGGCGAGCATGCCGATGGGCCACCCGATCGACAGGTAGACCGCCGCCCTGCCTCGGCTCCTGGTGGGCAGCAGCTCGAGGAAGTAGGGGAAGGTGATGGTGTAGACGCCCGCCAGGGCCAGCCCCGAGGCGACGCGGAGGGTGACGAGCGTGGCCATGTCCGGTGCGAAGGCCGAGCCGAGGGCGATCACTCCGTAGGCCAGCAGCGACCAGAAGCAGGCGGGTTTGCGGCCGATGCGGTCGGCGACGGGCCCCCAGACGAGCGCGCCGGGGATCATGCCGAAGGCCACCGCCGAGAGGACCACGCCGACGCCCGCCTGGCCGATGCCGAGGTCCTCACCCAGGTCGCCGGAGACGTAGATGAGCGACAGCTGCTCCCACGACTCGATCACGAAGGCGATGAACAGGGCCAGGGCGATGAGCACGTGCCGGCGGGTGAACGGCATGCGGTCGAACGCCGCCCCGATGGGCAGGGTTCTGGAGTCGGTGGCGGTCATGGGTACTCCTCGGAGGAGGGGGGCGCTGCTGGGATATGGCGCACCCTAGGACCGCCCCCTCTCTCACCTCGTGTGCACGACGCCCATGTGGGGCGGGACCGCCTGTGCACCTTGCCCTGATATTTCAGGATACGCCCAGGTCAGAGGCCGTTCTCATGGACGTGCACGATGAGCCATTCACCGTCGAAGCGCCGCAGCACGGTCGTGGTCCGCACGATCTCGGGCTCGCCCGTGACGTAGTCGACGCGCAGAAGGTAGCGGGCCAGCGCGGCGTCGCCCCATACGTCCACGACCTCGTCGTAGGCCGTCACGCCCGTCTCCTGCGGGCCGTCGGTCGGCCTGGCGTCGCGCACCTTGTCCAGCTGGGCCCTGCTGGTGATCAGGTCGGGCGCCGCGGAGTCGAAGATCGTGGCCTCGGGGTGCAGCAGGCGGTCGATGCCCGCCCTGTCGCCTCTGGCGTAGGCGTCGTACATGCCGGTCACAACCGCCCACACTGCCTGGCGTGTCATCGTTGCCCTCTCATTCGTGCTCAATGTTCGGTCGACCCAGTCACTTTAGAACGCTCTGTCGGTACCGCCGACCGCGCGGGCCTGATGACCGGGGCCATGACGGGCACCGCCCCGATCGTCCGCACGGTCGAGCGGGCGGGCACGCCGCTGTTCAGGTGAGCGCTTCGCGCAGGCCCTTCAGCCCCTCGTGATGGGAGGGGAAGGCGGGATGCCAGCCGAGCTCCCTCTTGGCCTTGTCGTTGGACAGCCTGATGCGCGTCGACACCATGAGCGCGTACAGGTAGGGCAGGGCGGCCAGCAGGCGGGCGGGCACCGTGAGCGGCGAGGGCGCGCCCACCGCCGCCGCGACGGCCCCGACGTAGTCGGCGAAGGTCACCGGCTGGTCGTCGACGATGTTGTACGCCTGGCCGGGCCGCCCCCTGTCGAGCGCGGCGACGGCCGCCGCGGCGGCGTCGTGGATGTGGACGAGCGCGACGGTGCCGGACGGACGCGGCACCGGCAGGGCTCGCCGCCGGGTGAGGGCCGCCAGCTTCAGCGTCGACGGCTCGGGTCCGTAGAACATGCCGTAGCGCAGCGCGACGCCCTCGATGCCGGGAGTGCCGAACGCCTGCTCCTCGTTGGCGCGCATCGAGCGCATGTGCCGGTCGAACGCCCGGTGCCCGGTCGGGCAGGCGAACGGCCGGTCCTCGGTCAGCGGCAGGCTTCCGTGGTCGCGGTAGCCGTACCCGAGGAAGAACGACTGGGTGACGAAGCGGCGGGCGCCCAGGAGGGCGGCGGCGCGCAGCAGGTTGGCCGTGCCACGCTCGCGCAGCGCGTCGGTCGCGTACAGGTCGCGGTGGAACAGCGGCGGGCCGGTGATCGCGGTCGCCTGGTGGATCACCGCGTCGGCCGTGTGCCCTTCGAGCGCGGCCAGCAGCCCGCCGGCGTCCATCATGTCGGCCCTCACCGGCTCGGCGCCCTCCGCGCTCAGCCGCGCGGCGCCGCGCTCCGACCTGGTCAGCCCGAGCACCTCGTGGCCCGCCTGTCGAAGGAGCGGCACCAGCGCGCTCCCGACCGTGCCGGTGGCGCCGGCCAGCAGCACCCTCACGCAGCCTCCTCCGCCCTCGTCCCGCCGGTGCGGCGCAGCCGCAGCCACAGACCCGCGGCCGCCACCACCGAGATGGCCAGCAGCGTCCACGGGTCGGACGCGTTGCCGCCCATGGCCAGGTCGAGGGCGTGGTTGACGGCGTGGAAGGTGTTGGTGAACACGAACCCGGCCAGCACCAGCGCGACGACGTCACGCCACCACAGCGCGCAGAGCATCATCACGCCGATGCCGAGCTGGAACACGCCCGCGTCGTGCAGGAAGTGCTCGTGGTTGGGCCAGTTGGTGAAGCGGGCGAAGCTCGCCGGGTCGAGCCTGGCCCATCCGCCCGCGGCCAGCATGGGTAGCGCCGCCAGTACGACGGCGGCCTTGACAAGGGGTTGGGTACGCACGCGCGCCTGTCCTCTCTCCCGATTCTCGCAACAGGGACGGGACAACGGCCGGCCCCTGTGACATCAGGAGGGTGTGACGTGGCGCACATGACACGGGGTGATCACCTACGTGACCCCGGTCGGCAGGGATCAGCCGCACCAGAGGCGGTGGAAGACGTAGCCACGCTCCTTCAGCGTCTTGATGATCTTCGGGAGGGCGGCCACGGTCTGCCTCCTGTCTCCGCCTCCGTCGTGCAGCAGCACGATGCCGCCCGGCTCGACCTGCTTCAGCGTTCGCTTGGCGATCGCCTTCGCGCCCGGCCTCGCCCAGTCGCGCGGGTCCACCGTCCACAGCCGCACCCTCTTGCCCAGCGCCGCCGCCCGCTTGCGGACGCTCTTGTCCACCGCCCCGTACGGCGGGCGCAGGCACTGCGGCGCGTAGCCGGTCTGCTTCCTGATCTCGGCGTCGGTGTTGAGCACCTGCCGCTTGAAGGCGGGCCACGACAGCCCGCGCATGTCGGGGTGCGACCAGGAGTGGTTCTGGACGCTGTGGCCCTGCTCGAACACCCTCCTGGTCAGCGCCCTGTGCTGCCTGATGTTGGCGCCGAGCTGGAAGAACGTGGCGTGCACGCCGTGCGCGCGCAGGATGTCCAGCACCTGGCCGGTGTACTCCGACGGCCCGTCGTCGAAGGTGAGGTAGACCACCTTCGGCTCCGGCCCCGCGGCCTTCGGTTCGGCGTGCGCGGACGGTACCGCGCCCGGACCCGCCACCATCACCGTGACCGCCATCGCCGTGGCCACCATCGCCGTGGCCATGCCCGGACCCAGCGCACGCCAGCCCACCATCGCTCCCCCTTGCCCCCACGTCCTTTTCCGGCTTATCCATCCTCTCGCACATAAAGGGGGTTAATGATCTCTATTGAGGCATTAGGTCTGTCACTCCCGGGTGAGCTCGTGCTCCAACTGCTCCAGCTCCGCCCCTCCCGCCATGAGCGCGGTGAGCTCCTGCCGGGAGATGTCGGCCTTGCCGTACTCGCCGAGGCTGGTGCCCCTGTTGAGCAGCAGGAACCGGTCGCCGACCGGGTAGGCGTGATGGGGGTTGTGGGTGATGAACACCACGCCGAGACCCCGGTCACGGGCCCTGGCGATGTAGCGCAGCACCACCCCCGCCTGCTTGACGCCGAGGGCGGAGGTGGGCTCGTCGAGGATGAGCACCCTGGCGCCGAAGTGGACGGCCCTGGCGATGGCCACCGACTGGCGCTCGCCGCCCGACAGGGTGCCGACCGGCTGGTCGACATCGCGGATGTCGATGCCCATCGCGCGCAGTTCGTCCCTGGCGACGCGCCTGGCCGTGGCCACGTCGAACCTGCCCAGCGACTTGACCGGTTCGGAGCCGAGGAAGAAGTTCCGCCACACCGACATCAGCGGGATCATCGCCAGGTCCTGGTAGACGGTGGCGATACCCCTGTCGAGGGCGTCGCGCGGGCTGGTGAGCCGCGTCTCCTGGCCGTCGACGAGGAGCGACCCCGAGTCGTGCTGGTGGACGCCCGAAAGGATCTTGATGAGCGTGGACTTGCCCGCGCCGTTGTCGCCGAGCACGCACGTGACCTGCCCCGCCGTCACGCTCATCGACACCTCTCGCAGCGCCAGCACGCTGCCGAAGGACTTGCCGATGCCCTGGGTCTGAAGGATCAATGTTTCACCTCTTCGGCGTAGCGGCGGACCATGCGGTTGGCGAGGGTGGCCAGCAGCAGCATCGCCCCGAGGAAGAACATGAACCAGTCGGCGTCCCAGCCGAGGAAGACGATGCCCTTGTCGGCCATGCCGAAGATGACCGCGCCGATGGAGGCGCCGATCGCCGAGCCGTACCCGCCGGTGAGCAGGCAGCCGCCGATGACGGCGGCGATGATGTAGATGAACTCCTGGCCGATGCCCGCGTTGGCCTGCACCGAGGTGAAGCGCAGCGCCATGATCGAGCCGACCAGCCACGCCGCGAACGCGGTCGTCATGAACAGTGCGATCTTGGTGCGGGCGGCGGGGACGCCGACCGCGCGGGCGGCCTGCTCGTTGCCGCCCACCGCGAAGATCCAGTTGCCCGCGCGCGAGCGCATCAGCACCCAGGTGGCCACAGCCGTGACCAGGATCCACCAGATGATCGCCACTCTGAACCCGCTGTCGCCGATCGTGCCGCCGAACACCACCCGCGCCGACTCGAAGCCGGGAGCCTTGCGCAGCCCCGACACCTGCACGGTGCCGGTGATCATCTTGGTGACGCCGAGGTTGATGCCCTGCAGCATCAGGAACGTGCCGAGCGTGACGATGAAGCTGGGCAACCTGGTCCTGGTCACGATGAGCCCGTTGGCGAAGCCGACGGCCAGCGCGACCACCAGGCCCACCAGCATCGCCGACCACACGTTGAGCCCGAAGCGGGTGGACAGCGTGACCAGCACCAGCCCCGTGGTGCCGGTCAGCACGCCCGCCGACAGGTCGAACTCGCCGCCGATCATGAGCAGCGCGATCGCCACCGCCATGATGCCGAGCGTGGCGGCGGGGTCGAGCCAGTTGGCGATGCCGCTGACCGAGCGGAACACCGCCGACTGGCTCGCGAAGAAGACGAAGACCGCGATCGCGCCGACCACCGCGCCGAGCTCCGGCCTGACGAGCAGGCGGCGCATCCGGCCGACATCGCCCAGTCGCTCGTCGGCGGCGAGTGAACTCATCTGGTGCCGCTCTCGGCCAGCTTGGCGACCTGCTCGGCGTTGTCCTTGGTGACGAACCCCGGTCCGGTGTTGACGGGCAGCCCGCCGCCGACGGTGTTGAGGTTGGTCTTGTACAGGTACAGGAACGTGATCGGCAGGTAGCCCTGCAGGTACTGCTGCTGGTCGACGGCGAACAGGATCTCGCCGTCCTTGATGGCCGTCACCACGTCGCCTGACAGGTCGAAGGTGGCCAGCTTGGCCTGCGAGCCCGCGTCCTTCAGCGCGTCGCGCGCCGCGACGGCCACGCCGGGGTTCAGGGCGAGCACGCCGTTGATCGACTGGTCGGCCTGGACGCGCGCGGTGACCTTGGAGCTGACGTCGGCCTGGTTGCTGCCGTCGACCTGCAGCCGCTCCACCGACCCGCCGAGCGTCGCCTCGGCGCCCTTGCACCGCTGGTCGAGGCCGACGTTACCGGCCTCGTGGATCACGCACAGCAGCTTGGTGACGCCCGCCGCCTTCAACTGCTCGCCTGCGCCGCGTCCCGCGACGTCCTCCGACTGGCCGACGTGGGTGAGCGCGCCGAACTCCTTGGAGCGGTCGAGCCCCGAGTTGATGGTGATCACCGGGATCTTGGCGGCGACGGCCTTGCCGATCGACTCCTTCAGCGCGTCGGGGTTGGCCATGGAGACCACGATCCCGTCGACCTTCTGCGAGACCGCCTGGTCGATGAGCTGCGACTGCTTGCCCGCGTCGCCGTCGCCCTGATAGGTGACGGTGGCGCCGTACTGCTTGCCCGCGGCCTCCGCGCCGTTCTTGACCACGTCCCAGAACGCGTCACCGGGTGCGGCGTGAGTGATGACGGCGAAGTTCCCTCCGCCTGTGGGTGCGGGCGCGCTGGGCGGCGCGGCGCTCGCCGGTGCGGGTGCGGTGGCCGCGGCCTCCTGGCCGCCGCCTGCCGAGCATCCTGTGAGGGTCAACGCCCCCAGCAGGGCCAGCACGATCGGAGTTCGGTTCATGCGACACCTCCATGACCATCGGCTCGTTGTCGATGTAACCGCCGCATTACCCCCTGCGTCAACAGTTTGTCGTGACATTAGGACTTATAGATGTTCTTGTTACCACCGTCGGCCGCGACCGATCGGATCGCATGTGCCACAAATGCCCATTGACCGCACAGAAATGCGCGGGCCGGCCACCTGAAGCGGGGCGCCTCGCGTCCTCGTGGCCCCCGTCGTTCTCCCGCCCCTGACCTGCCGCGCACTGGCGCGCGTGGACGGGAGCCACCCGCCCACCACGGCCGCCCGACGCAGGCTTCGTCGACGTCCTCCACCGCCGCTCTTCGCGCGCGGTGGAGGGCGAGGGTCGGACAAGGGCGACGGGCGGCTCCGAAGGGTCAGCGCAGGGAGCGGCAGAAGGTCCGGATGTCGTCGGCGAGGAGGCCGGGGACCTCCATCGCGGGGAAGTGGCCGCCCGTGCCGTACTCCGACCAGTGCGTGATCGTGCCCCGCGGGTCCATGAGGCTGCGGATCGTGGTGTCGGCGGCGAAGACGGCGACACCGGTCGGCGGGCCGGCCTGCTCCTGCTGCCACTGCTCGGCCGCGCCCGACTCCTGGTGCGCGGCGAACGCCCTCCAGGCCTGCATGCCTTCGTACACGGCGTGCGCGGAGGACGCCCCCGACCCGGTGAACCAGTAGATGCTGATCGCGGTGAGCAACTGGTCCCTGTCGACCGCCTCGTCGGGAAGCGCGGCGGCCGGGTCGGTCCACTCGTGGAACTTCTCGGTGATCCAGGCGAGCTGCCCGACCGGCGAGTCGTTCAGCGAGTAGGCCAGGGTCTGCGGTCGGGTCGACTGCAGCGTCAGGTAGCCGAGGCCCTCGCTGCGGAAGGTGTTGAACCGCTCGGCGCGGGCCCGGTCGGCAGGTGGCAGGCCGTCGAGCTCGAGGGCGGGCCCGAACGGGGTCGAGGCGGCGGTTCCGGTGAGATGGACGCCGACCACGCGCCCCGGATCGGCCATCGGCAGCATCCCCGCGACTCCCGAGCCGACGTCGGTGCCCTGTGCCGCGTACCGCTCGTAGCCGAGGCGGCTCATCAGCTCGGCCCAGGCCTGCGCGACGCCGAACAGGCTGAAGCCCGCCTCGCCCATCGGGTTGGAGAAGCCGTAGCCGGGCAGCGACGGCACGACGACGTGGAAGGCGTCGGCGGGATCGCCGCCGTGGGCGCGCGGATCGGTCAGCGGACCGAAGAGTTTGACGAACTCGACAGGCGAGCTGGGCCAGCCGTGCGTGAGGATCAGCGGCAGCGCGTCCGGCTCGGGCGACCGCACGTGGAAGAAGTGGATCGTCTGCCCGCCGATCTCCGTGGTGAACTGCGGGATCTCGTTCAGCGCCGCTTCCTGCGCTCGCCAGTCGAACCCGGTGGCCCAGTACGTGGCGAGCCGCTTGAGGTAGTCGAGCGGGACGCCGCGGCTCCAGTCGTCGACCGGTGGACGGACCGGCCAGCGGGTGCCGGCCAGTCGCGCTCGGAGGTCGTCGAGGTCGGCCTGCGGAATCTCGATGCGGAAGGGACGGATCTCGCCGGTGTTCGTCATGCCCCCAACGCTAGACGGGATTGCGGAAAGATTCTTTCCGCAATTGGCGCCGACGGTGCGGCGAGGAAGGAGCGGGCATCCGGCACCCGCGCCGGCCTGCTCAGGATTGTCGGCGGGCTGTCCTATGGTCCCGATCATGATGAACGCCTGGGATGAGGTCCGCGCGGCGATCGACGCCGAGGACGGCGACGCCGTCGCCACGCTGGTGGCGGGGTTCGACACGGAGCAGCGCCGCCAGGTGGCGCGCGAGCTGCCCGGCTTCCTGCCGATCGCGCGCCAGGCCGGACAGGACAGGGACCGGGAGCGGGACCAGGAGCGCCAGGCCCGGTGGGCCGAGCTCCACGACCGTGCGGAGAGGATGGGCCGTTCGGTCTATTCCCTGGACGAGGCGCAGAACGTTCTCGGCACCGTGAGGGTCCGCGGTCGCTGGATCGAGCCCATGCGCGTCGCGGGGGCGGGCGTCATCTCGGGCGCCGCGGCCGCCGCCACCTGGCTCAACAGGCGCGACTTCGAGCGCGACTGGGAGCCGCCCGAGGCCGACGACGTCGCGCTGGTCGTCAGGGCCGTGGCGACCAGGCCGGCGGCCTGGCAGCAGGAGTTCGCGGTACGGCTGTCGCTGCGGCTGCGCGACACGCGTCCTCTGGCCGACCGGCGGGTCAGGCTGGCCCTGGAGCTGCTGCGCCGTACGGGTGCCGAGCCGCCGAAGCACGACCCGCTCACTCTCGCCTGGATCGCCGCGACCAGCACCGAGGACCTGGCAGGAGACCCGCTGCTGGACGCGATGGTGCCGAGGCTGTTCGAGGCCGAAGGCGTGGGCAGGCTCCTGCGCGACGACCGCGCATGGCCCGCCGCCCTCGTCACGCTGGCCGGCGAAGGCCGGATCGGCCGCGAGGCGCTGCTGGGCGGCTGCCGTACCCGGTTCCTGTGCGGTGGTCAGGCCGCCGACCAGCGATTCTTCGTACGCCTGCACGACATGCTCGAACCGGCCGCCGAGGAGGTCGCTCCGCACGCCGACGACTACCTGGCCTTATTGCCCTCCGCCCCGGCGAACGTCGGCGAGCTGGCGTTGAGACAGGTACGCCGGCTGGGCCCGATGCCGCCCGCGCGAGCGGGCGAGGCGGTCGAGGGGCTGCTGTTCCGCGCCGAGGGCAAGCTGGTGCGGGCCGGACTCGCCTGGCTCGACCGGCTCATGAAGGATCCAGCGGGCGACCTGGACGCCTACGCGCCCGCGCTGGCCGCCGCGATGCTGTGCGCGTCGGGCGAGGCCCGGGAGCGCGCGGTGAAGCTGGCGGTCAGGCACGCGGCACGGTTCGGCCCGCTGGGCGCAGAGACGATCAGGGACGCCGTCGCGCTGCTGCCCGCCCGCCAGGGCGCGGAGCTGGCTGCGGTCTTCGGCGGTGCGGCGGCGGCCGGGCCCGAGGCGGTGCGGTTCGTTCCGTCGCAGCTCGGGAGCGTGCCCGAGCCGCCGCGGATGCCGCCGCCGGTGCGCGACCCCGGCACGCTGGCCCGGCTCAGACTCTCCGAGTTCGACTGGTTGAGCTCCGAGCTCTGGCTGGACGGTTTCGTCCGGCTGGCGGACCACCGTCGAGCCGGGCAGGAGCGAGCCCGGCTGGTCACCGCGCTGGCTCCGCTCGCCGCGGGCTGCGGGGACGACAGGTACAGATGGCGGCCGTGGTGGCACACGGCCGACTGGGCGGCGGCGATGGCCAGGGAACTGGCCGAGCCCGGCGCGGAGCGCAGCGCCGGCGTGGGCGGCCGTGCGACCGTCGCGGAGCGGGTTCCTGCCATGGCGCACGGTCCCGCGGAGAAGATCATGCCCCTCGCCCGGTACGCCGAGGTGTACCAGGCGCAGGTGGAGGGCCGGCTGCCGCCGTACCTGCTGAGCACTCCGACGCGCCTCAACGGCCTGCTCGACCCGGACGTGCTGGTGGAGCGACTGGAAGGCTACGAGCGTGACGGCGTGGAGGCCCTGCCGCTGGACCTGCGGCAGGCGCTGCTGCGGCTCGGCCGTACCGTCACCGAGGAGGTCGCCTCGCGGGCGGCGGGCCTGACGGGGACGGCGGGGCGCAAGGTCGCCCGCTGGCTCACCGACCGGCCCGCCGAGCCGCGGGTCGTGCTGCGCTGGACGACCCACCAGGGCGACACCCGCATCACCTCCGAGTTCGTCTCGGGGGCCGAGTACCAGGAGGTGCTGGGCGACCTCCTCATCCCGCGCTTCCACGACGAGTCGTGCGAACGGCTGCTCGCCGTTCTCGCCGGGCACAGGGATCTGGCCGCCGCCAGAGCGGCCTGGACGCTGAGATCGTACTGGCCGCTGAACAAGCCCTCGCTCCAGGATCTCGACCTGCTGGTCACCGCAGACGGGCCGGCCGGGCCCGGCCTGGCGCTGCTGCTGGCCCACCATCTGATGGAGGGGCCCGACGGCGGGGCCGTACCGCCGCTGCTGCGCCTGGCCGCCACCGGGGCCCTTCCAGGCGAGGAGCTCGGCAGGCAACTGGCCGACCTGCTCAGGCGGAGCGAGAGCGGCCCGGCCGACGCGGTCGCCGCCCTCAGGACGGCCGCCGAACAGGGCGCGCACCGCGAGGTGTGGCAGGTGATGAGGGGCCTGCTGCCCGCCTGCCTGCCGGGCCCGGGCGAGCGGGCCACGACCGCGCACACCCGGCTGATGACCTTCGCGGCCGAGGTGGCCTCGTGGGCGGACGCCCGTGGCGAACTGGCGGTGGTCGCGGAGTTCGCGGGCCGGACGCGCGGCAGCGAGCTCGTCCGGCAGGCCCGCTTCCTGCACGAGCGTCTCACCGGCACGAGCTGAGACGTCAATACAGAACGGAATTGTATGTTCCGTTATATGCTGGGGACATGACAGCTGCACCCTTGAGCGGCCGCCGCGCCCAGGCCGCACGCAACGACGAACTGATCCTCGAGGCGGCCAGAGCCGTCTTCACCGCCGACCCCGGCGCCCCGATCTCGGCCGTGGCCGAGCGCGCGGGCGTCGGGATCAGCGCGCTCTACCGGCGCTACGGCAGCAAGGAGGCGCTGCTGCAGAAGCTCTGCGGCGACGGGCTCAAGCTGTACATCGCCGCCTGCGAGAAGTCGCTGGCCATGGACGGCGACCCGTGGGAGGCGTTCGCGACGTACATGGTCGAGATCGTCGAGGCCGACAGCAGCTCGCTGACCATCGCGCTGGCCGGCACCTTCCATCCCACCGAGGAGCTCTACCGCGACTCGACCCGCGCCGCGGAGCTGGCCGTCGAGGTCCACCGCCGGGCGATCGAGGCGGAGGTGCTGCGGCCGGACATCACCGTGGCGGACATCTCGCTGCTGTTCGAGCAGCTCGCCTCGATCAAGCTGGGCGACGAGCCGCGCACGGTGGAGCTGCGTCACCGCTACCTCGCGCTGATGCTCGACTCCATGCGGATGCCGCCCGCCCACCGCCCGCTGCCAGGCCCGCCCCCTTCGGAGGCGGAGCTGGAGCAGCGCTGGGCTCCCCCCTCCTGAACACGGCGGCGGGTGCCCGCAGCGAGCCGACCGGCCGCCGGCGCGCTACCGCGAGCGCCGAATGCGCTCAGGGCGCGAGCCGATCGGCGAGGGCCAGGGTACGGCGTGCGCGGGCGAGCACCGGCGCGTCCACGAACCTGCCGTCGGGCAGCGCCACCGCGCCCACGTCACCGGCCCGCTCGGCGGCCTCGGCGATCTCCCTGGCCCTGGCCACCTCCTCGGGCGTGGGTGTGAACGCCTCGCGGATCACCGGCAGCTGCCTGGGATGGATGGCCGCCCTTCCGAACAGCCCGAGCCCCCTGCCCCGCCTGGTGGAGGCCAGCAGCCCTGCCTCGTCGCCGATGCCGGCGTACACCGACATCGGCACGGGCGGCAGCCCCGCGGCGGCCGCGGCCAGCACCACCTGCAGCCGCAGGTGGTCGAGGGCCGCCTCGTCGGTGATGGACAGCTCGGCCGTCAGGTCCTGCTCCCCCAGCGCCACCCCGGCCACCCTGGGATGGGCGGCGATGGCGGCCGCGTTCACCACCCCCGCCGCCGATTCCAGCAGCGCGTGGATCGGCACGTCGAGGTCCACCAGGTCCAGCGTCGCGACCGACTCGACCTTGGGCACCCGCAGCGCGGCCGGCGGCGAGCCGGCCAGCGCCCGCAGGTCGCGGCGGCCCGCCTCCGTGGTGGGGTCGTTGACGCGCACGTGCACGGCGGCCCGTCCCGCGCCCAGGTAGTCGACGACGTTCCGCCTGGCCTCGTCCTTGCGGGCCGGCGCGACCGCGTCCTCCAGATCGACGATGACCACGTCGGCGCCCGACGCCACGGCCTTGTCGAACCGCTCGGGCCTGTCTCCGGGCACGTACAGCCAGGTCAGTGTCATGCGACCACCCCGTTCCCGCGCAGTTCGTCGATCTCCTCCTGCGTGTAGGCGAGCTCGCCGAGCACCTCGTCGGTGTCGCTGCCGAGGCTGCGGCCCGTCCAGCGCACCTCGCCGGGGGTCTCCGACAGCCGGAACAGCACGTTCTGGACGGTGATCGGGCCGAGTTCCTCGTCGGGCAGCTCGACGAAGGTGTCCAGCGCCGCGTACTGCGGGTCCTCGGCGATGTCGCGCACGTCGTAGATCGGGGCGATCGCGGCCTGCGCCTCCTCGAAACGGGCGACGACCTCCTTGGCGTCGCGTTCGGCGATCCAGGCGCCGACCGCCTCGTCCAGCTCCTCGACGTGCTCGACCCGGCCCGCCCCGCTGGCGAACCACGGCTGGGCGACCAGGTCGGCCCGTCCCACGAGGGTGACCACGCGCTCGGCGATGGTCTGCGCGCTGGTGGAGACGGCCAGCCAGCGGCCGTCCCTGGTGCGGTAGGTGTTGCGCGGCGCGTTGCTGCTGGAGCGGTTGCCCGTGCGCCGGGGGACCACGCCGAGCGCCTTGTAGGCGGTCATCTGCGGGCCGAGCAGCCCCAGGATCGGCTCGATGATCGCCATGTCGACGACCTGGCCGCGCCCCGTCCGCTCGCGGGCGTGCAGGGCGACCATCACGGCGTAGGACATGGCCAGGCCCGCGATGCCGTCGGCGAGTGCGAGCGGGGGCAGTGTCGGCGGCCCGTCGGGCTGGCCGGTCATCGCGGCGAACCCGCTCATCGCCTCGGCCAGCGTGCCGAACCCCGGCTGTGCCGCCATCGGCCCGAACTGCCCGAACCCCGTCATCCGCGCCACGATCAGGCGCGGGTTGAGCTCCATGAGGTCTTCGGGCGCCAGCCCCCAGCGTTCGAGTGTGCCGGGGCGGAAGTTCTCCACCAGCACGTCGGAACGGCGTACGAGGCGGCGCAGGATCTCCTGCCCCTCCCGCCTCGACAGGTCCACGGCCGCGGCGCGCTTGTTGCGCGACAGCGACTTCCACCACAGGCCGACGCCGTCCTTGGCCGCGCCGTGCCCTCGGGAGGGGTCGCCGCGGCGCGGATGCTCGATCTTGATGACGTCGGCGCCGAAGTCGCCCAGCATCATCGCGGCGGAGGGCCCCGCGAACAGCGTCGCGGCGTCGATCACCCGGATATCGGCAAGACTGCTCATAATCCTATATCTTATAAGTTATGCGACCGCCGTTGAGCAAAGCGGACTACGTCTACGAGGCGCTGCTGGAGGAGATCCGCACCGGGCAGATTCCCGGCGGCACCCCCCTGCGCGCCGCCGCCGTCGCCACCAGGCTCGGCGTGTCGGTCACTCCCGTCCGTGAGGCACTGCGCCGCCTGGAGAAGGACCGGCTGATCAGCTACGAGGCGCATCACGGGGCGACCGTGGTCGACCTCGGCGACGAGGCGCTGGAGGAGTTCTACGGGGTGCGAGCCGTCGTCGAGGGCCTGGGCGCGCGGCTGGCGGCCGCCCGCATCGGCGCGGCGGAGCTCGACGGGCTCAGGCGGCTGCACGAGTCGATGGTGGCGGACGCGGCGCAGGGAAGGCACGACCTGTTGGGCGGCAAGTCAGAGGAGTTCCACCTGCGGATCGCCGACATCGGCGGCCCCGCCTTCCTCGGCCGGCAGGCCAGAGCGGTCAGGGCCAGCTTCCCCGTCCCGGCTGGGGCGTCGCTGTGGCTGGACGTCGAGCTGGCAGGACGGCAACTCGACGCGCACGAACGGATCCTGCGGGCGCTGGAGACCGGCGACGGCGAGACGGCGGAACAGATCATGATCGAGCACGTCCGGGCAGGCGCCGCCCACCGCAGGGGCTGACCCCTGGATCCGGGGCCGCACCCGCCGGAGGCTCAGGGACCGGTCAGCGGGCCACGTCGGCCAGGGCCGAGGCGGCCAGGTCGAAGCCGCCCACATGGGCCAGGTAGTCGCCGGGGACCAGCGGATCGCCGAGATAGACGCCGCCCGCCTGCCGTAC
This sequence comes from Nonomuraea sp. bgisy101, assembly GCF_057708945.1. Taxonomy (NCBI): domain Bacteria; kingdom Bacillati; phylum Actinomycetota; class Actinomycetes; order Streptosporangiales; family Streptosporangiaceae; genus Nonomuraea; species Nonomuraea sp. bgisy101. The sequence continues at coordinate 207,259 of NZ_JBYITD010000005.1, read as the reverse complement.
CAGCAGCGCGCCGGCGGCCACGTCCCACGGGTGCGACAGCCGCCCGTAGGCCACGTCCGCCCAGCCGCCCGAGACGTGCGCCAGTTTGAGCGCCGCGCTGCCCAAGCGTCTCACCGCGGCGAAGGAGCCGATCACCCTGGCATAGCGGTCCAGCGCCGCCTGCCCGTGCTGGTCCAGGTCACGGGGGGTGGGATAGCTGCTCAGCAGCATCGCCTCACGGTCGCGCGCGGCGCCCCTGGAGCGCAGCGGGGTCCCGTTGCACCAGGCGCCCTCGGTGGAGGCGGTGAACTCGTCCTCCCGCACCGGGTCGTAGACGACGCCTGCGACCAGCTCACCGTCCACCGCCGCGGCGATCGACACGCAGAAGAACGGGATGCCTGCGGCGAAGTTGGCGGTGCCGTCGATCGGGTCGACGTACCAGGTCACCTCGCCGGATCCGGTGGTGCCGCCCTCCTCCCCCACGATCACGCTTTCGGGGCGGTGCGAGAGGATCACCTCGCGGATCGTCTCCTCGGCGGCGCGATCGTGCTCGGTCACCGGGTCGTGGAAGTCACGCTTGGTGTCGACGGGCGGGCGGGAGCGGAACGCCTTGCGCAGCGGCCCTCCCACCGCTCTTGCGGCTTCCGAGGCGATGTCCAGTAGTTCCGTCATGTCTCATATCCTTGCCGCTCTGCACGCCAACTGCAGCGCCAGGCGCTGTTGGGGGTCGTCCAGGTCGGCCTGCAGGAGCGTCTCGATGCGCTTGATGTTCCTGCTCACGGCATTGCGGTGCATGCGCACCTCCTCGGCGGCCTTCGCAGGCGAGCCGTGATGGTCGAGATATGCCCGCAGGATGTCCAGCAGCAAACCCGCCCTCTTCTGTCGCAGTATCGGCTGCAGCAGTTCCCGCACCGCCTGCTGGGCGGCGTCGGAGGAGTACCACTCCTCCAGCATGCGGTCCAGGCCCGCCAGGTCGTAGGTGGCCAGCGCGGTGGAGCCGCGGCGCAGCGCCGTACGGGCCTCCGACGCCGAGGTGCGCAGCCCGAGCACGCCCTGGTGGGCGGTGCTGACGCCGCAGCGCAGCTCGACGCCGGCCGGCCGTACCCGCTCGAGGAGCCGCGCGGCGTCGGCGACGGCCGCGCGCAGGCCCGCCCGTCCCTGGTCGCGGGGCGAGGTGCGGACCACGATCAGCGCTCCGTCGGCCATCGCGACGCTCCACTCGGGCCCCACCAGCTCCCGCACCACCCTGCCCGCCCGCGCCGCGACGGTGTCCAGCAGCGCGTACGGCTCGGGCCCCTCCACGCGCAGCACCACGTGCCAGCCGTCGACGGGCAGGCCGAGCGTCCTCGCTCGGGGTGCGAGCTCCTGCGCCTGCTTCTCAGGGGCGATCAGCAGCTCGGTCAGCACCTGCGCGCGCGAGCGGGCGGGCGCCTCGTCCGTGGGACCCGCCGCGGCCGCGAGCTCGGCCAGCCGCAGCACGATCCTGGTCGCCCGCCCGAGATGGTCGTCCCTGTCGGGCGCGGAGAAGTCGGCGCCCACCTCGACGCCGAGCGCGGACCCCGCCTCCTGGGCCATCCGCGAGGGCACGCCGCCGGCGCCGAGCACGCCGCGCACCGCCTTCTCGGCCCTGACCAGCGCGTCCGAGGCGTCCCCCGCGATCGCCCCATTGATCGCCACCACGAGTTCGGCCAGATCGCCGTCCGCCGCGAGCAGCGCGACCCCGGCGCGTTCGGCCAGCGCGGCGGCGCCGCGCCCCACCTCGGCCTCCGCCGTCAGCACCAGCGCCGCCGCCTCCGCGGCGCCCGCGTCCCGCAGCGCCACCTCCAGGCGGTAACCGGCGGCCTCGAGGGAGGCGGCCGCGGTCAGCACCAGCACCGAGCCGCGCGACTGTGACACGACCCGCCGCAGGTCCTCCACCAGCCGCACCCCGGTCGCGGGGCGCGGCGTCAGCGGGCCCGCCAGATGCCGCAGGTCATCCACCCAGTACATCCATGAAGTGTGCCACGGGCACACTGATCCCCCAAAGAGGGTCTCTCGGCACATCAACACTGACCTGCGACTTCCTACTGTGGGAGGCATGGACATCGACACCGGGTCCCTGCCCGCCTACGCCAGGGGATGCGCCGTCCTCGGCTCCGGCGGCGGCGGCCCCGTGACGATCACCAGGTCCGCCGCCCTCCAGGCGCTGTCCGACCACGGGCCCGTCCGCGTCGTCCAGCCCCGCGACCTCGACCCCGACCTGCTGGTGATGCCGGTCGGCAGCGCGGGCTCGTCCGCGGTGATGGCCGAACGCGTCGGCGGCGCCGACGAGCCCCTGTACCTGCGCCGGAAGGTCGAGCAGCTGTACGGCACGCCCGTCGGCGCGGTACTCGCCAGCGAGATCGGCGGCGCGAACGGCTGCCTGGCGGTGGCCTGGGCCGCCCGCCTCGGCCTGCCCCTCGTCGACGCCGACGGCATGAGCCGTGCCTTCCCCCGCATGGACCAGACCGTCATGCAGTTGCGCGGCATCTCCCCCACCCCCGCCGTGCTCTGCGACGGCCGCGGCAGGACCGTGGTCATCGACCACGTGGACGGACGCTGGCTGGAACGGCTGGTGCGCGCCGCGCTCGAACCGTTCGGCGGCCAGGTGGCGACCACCGAGTACGTCATGCGCGGCCGCCAGGTCGCCGCCGCCACCGCGCTCGGCTCGGTCACACGCGCGCTGCGGCTCGGCTCCGAGCCGCCCGCGCCCCTCGTCTCGGGGAAGGTCGCCGAGACCGGCTCGATCGTCATCGAGGGCCTCGGACCCGACCTGGGCCGTCTGGTCCGGATCGAGGCGGGCACCGAGTTCCTGGCCGTCCTGGAGGACGGCGCGCCGCTGGCCGTGGTGCCCGACGTGATCGCGCTGCTCGACGCCCGCACCGGTGAGGTCGTCGACGCCGAGCACGTCAGGTACGGCCTGCGGGTGGACGTGGTCCGCGTGCCCTGCGACCCGGTCTGGCACACCGAGGAGGGCCTGCGCATGGCCGGCCCGGAGGCCTTCGGCCTCAACGGTCTCAGCGGCCTGCCCGCGCCCACCGAGGTGAGGTCGTGAAGGCCGGGGTCGACGTCGGGCCCACCAACACCGACGCCGCCCTGCTCGACGACGCGGGCGCGGTACTGTCCACCGTCAAGGTCGCCTCCGTCCCCGGCGACCCGGTGGCCAGCGTCACCGCCGCCCTGGCCCGTCTCGCCGCCCCTCCACCGGCCCAGGTGGCCGTCGGCCTGCACGGGGCGGCCGCCGCGGTCGACGGCAGGCGCGGCCTGTGCAGGGTCGCGGTGTTGCGCCTCGGCGGTCACGAGGCGGAGGCGGTCAGGCCGCTGTTCGGCTGGCCCGACGACCTGCGGCGCGCCGTCGACGCCGGCAGCGCCATCGTGGACGGCGGCGGCGGGCTCGACCGCGAGGACTGGACCCCGCTCGACAGGGACGCCGTCGCCCGCTTCGCCGCTTCCGTCGCCTCCACCGCGCAGGCGGTCGCCATCACCGGCCTGTTCTCGCCCCTTGACGGCGAGCAGGAGCAGGAGGCGGCCGAGATCGTCCGCGCGGAGCTCGGCGACCTGCCGATCGCGCTGTCGGCCGATCTCGGCACGCTCGGACTGCTCGAACGCGAGAACGCCACCGTCCTCGACGCCGCTCTGTCCGGGTTCGCCACCGGCGTGGCCGAACGCCTGGCGGCCGCGCTGGCCCCGGTGACCGCCGTCCACGTCACGCGCGGCGACGGCACCCTCATGAGCCTGGAGCACCTGGCCAGGCACCCCGGCCTGAGCCTCGGCAGCGGCCCCGCCAGCATGCTGCGCGGCGCGGGCGTGCTGACCGGGCTCGGGGACGCCGTCGTCGCCGACGTCGGGGCCCGCAGGATCAGGGTCGGGGTGCTGGCGGGCGGCTTCCCCGAGGAGGCCGTCAGCGGCGCCCGCATCGGCGGCGTGCCCGTCGGCCTGCGCATCCCCGAGCTGATCAGGGTGGCCAGGCCCTTCGAGCCGGCCGAGCTGGCCGAGGCCGTCGACCGGATGCAGCCGGGCGCCGGACGGCTGCCCCTGGTGGTCGTGGGCGGCGGGGCGCATGCCGTACCGGATGGGCTGCACCCCGAGCACGCGACCACGGCCGGCGCGATCGGCGCGGCCACCAGCCCCGTCGGCGGGCAGTACGAGCGCGTCGTGCGCCTGCCCGACCGCGCGGATCTGCCCGCGGCGATGGAGGCGGTGGTCGAGCAGGCCAGGGCCAGCGCCGTCCGCGCCGGAGCCGACCCCCTGCACGTGCGGATCCTCGAGGCCGCCGACACCCCGCTGGGATACCTGCCCGGCCCCTTCGTACGGCTGCGCGCCAGGGCCGCGGGCCCGCCCGCGCGGCTGTGACCACCCCCCTGTGAAAGCCCCCGTGAAAGGCATGTCTCCATGGCGACAACGACAACGGATGAGGACTACCCGCTGGAGCGGGTGCCGCCGAGCGCCCGCTACCCCTGGTTCAACGTGGCGGTGCAGCGTTTCGGCCAGCTGTCGGACCTGACCCAGTTCCTGCTCGGCGCCACGCTCGGCGCGGGCCTGTCGTTCTGGGGCGCGTTCTGGGCGTTCACGCTCGGCTCGGTGATCCTGGAGATCGTCTGCATCTTCGTGGGCATCGCCGGCATGCGCGAGGGCCTGTCGACCTCGGTGCTGGCCAGGTGGACCGGTTTCGGCCGCTATGGCTCGACGCTGATCGGCGTCATCATCACCCTCAGCCTGTTCGGCTGGTTCGGCGTGCAGACCGCGGTCTTCGCGGCCGGCCTGCACTCGATCATGAGCTGGCTCCCGCTGTGGGCCTGGTCGCTGATCGCGGGCCTCGGCGTGACCGCGCTGGTCATCCGCGGATTCAAGGCCATGGGCATGACCGCCTTCATCACCGTGCCCGCCTTCCTCGGCCTGGCCGGATGGGCGATGTGGGTGGAGATCTCCCGCCATGACCTGGGCGCCCTCGTCGCCTCGCCGCCGTTCGGGGAGCCCATCTCGATCGCCACCGGCGCCACGATCGTGGCCGGCTCCTACATCGTGGGCGCGGTCACCACGCCCGACATGACGCGCTTCAACCGCAATACTGGCGATGTGATCAAGCAGACGCTGGTGGGCATCTCGCTCGGGGAGTACGTGCTCGGCCTGGCCGGCGTACTGCTGGCCTACGCGGTGAAGTCCTCCGACGTCATCGCCATCATCACCGCCTCCTCCGGCGTGATCGGCGTCATCGTGCTGATCTCCGCCACCGTGAAGATCAACAACTGGAACCTGTACTCCTCGGCGCTCGGCCTGCTCAACGCCGTCGAGTCCACGATCGGCCTGAAGCTGAACAGGGTCGCCGTGACCGTCGGCATCGGCGTGCTCGGCAGCGTCCTGGCCGCGATGGGCATCCTGGAGCGCTTCACCGACTTCCTGCTCATCCTCGGCGTCATCACCCCGCCGATCGCGGGGATCATGGTGGCCGAGTACTTCGTGGTCAAGCGCTGGCGGCCCGCCCTCGAGTCCTCACGCGAAGAGGGCAGGCTGCCGGAGACCGAGCCGACCTGGGTGCCGGCGACGCTGGTCATCTGGGCGGCGGCGGCGCTGGTCGGCTGGCTGAGCGAGCATCACCAGTGGATCGGCATCCCCGCGCTCAACTCCCTCCTGCTGGCCGGCCTGGCCTACATCGTCGCGGGCAAGCTCGGCCTGGTCCGAGGGACCCGCGAACTCCTCACCGTCTGAAGGAACCCACCTACATGCGCATCGGCATCGACGTCGGCGGCACCAACACCGACGCAGCCCTCATCGGAGACGGCGGCGACGTGCTGGCCACCGTCAAGTCCCCCACCACGGAGGACGTGACCAGCGGCGTCGCCGCGGCCCTCGCGGGCCTCGGCGCCACCCGGGTGTCCGCGGTCATGATCGGCACGACCCACTTCGTCAACGCGCTCGTCGAGGCGGCCCGCCTGGAGCCGGTGGCCGCCGTACGGCTCGGCCTGCCCGCCACGGCGGCGCTGCCGCCCATGGTCGACTGGCCGCAGCGCCTGCGCAAGGTCGTCGAGGGCGCCGTCCACCTGTGCCACGGCGGCCACGAGTACGACGGCACCCCCATCGCCGACCTCGACCCCGGCGAGCTGCGGCAGGTCGCCGCCGACATCAGGCGCAAGGGCCTGCGCACGGTCGCGATCTCGTCGGTCTTCTCCCCCGTCAGCGACTCCTCCGAGAGGCGCGCCGCCGACATCCTGGCCGCCGAGCTGGGCCCCGAGGTGCACATCTCGCTGTCCAGCGAGATCGGCCGCGTGGGCATGCTGGCCAGGGAGAACGCCACGATCGTCAACGCCGCGCTGCGCCCCCTCGCCGAGCGCACCGTGGCCGCCTTCGGCCAGGCGCTGGAGGTGGCGGGCATCGACGCGCCGCTGTTCCTGTCGCAGAACGACGGCACGCTCATGGACGTCTCCAGGGCGCTGCGCTACCCGGTGGCGACCTTCGCCTCGGGTCCCACGAACTCGATGCGCGGCGCCGCCTACCTGTCGGGGCTGACCGACTGCGCGGTCGTCGACATCGGCGGGACCACCACCGACGTGGGCATCCTGGTCGGCGGCTTCCCCCGCGAAGCCTCAGGTGAGGCGATGGTCGGCGAGGTGCGGACGAACTTCCGCATCCCCGACGTGCTGTCGATCGGCATCGGCGGCGGCTCCCTCGTGGCGGACGACGGCTCCGTCGGGCCGCGCAGCGTCGGCTACCGGTTGCCGGAGGAGGCGCTGGTGTTCGGCGGCGGCACGCTGACCGCCACCGACCTGGCCGTGGCCGCAGGATACGCCGCCATCGGCGACCCCGCGCTCGTCGCGGGCGTCGATCCGTCCCGGTCGCTGAAGCTCATCGCCGACCGGGTGGCCGACGCCGTCGACAGGATGCGCACCACGCCCGACCCGCTGCCGGTGGTGCTGGTGGGCGGCGGCAGCGTCCTGGTCTCCGACCTGCCGGGCTTCGACGACGTGCGCAGACCCGACCACTTCGCCGTGGCCAACGCCGTCGGCGCCGCCATCGCCCAGGTCGGCGGAGAGGTGGACAAGGTCTACTCCGGCCCGCGCGAGACCGTCCTGCGGGAGGCGAAGACCGAGGCCGTGACCCGCGCCGAGCGGGCCGGCGCCCGCGCCGGCAGCGTGCGCATCGCCGAGGTGGAGGAGGTCCCGCTGGCCTACCTGCCCGGCGACGCGACCCGCATCAGGGTGAAGGCGGTCGGCGACCTGGACTTGGAGAAGATCAATGCGTGAGATCGGCGTCGAGCAGCTGGACGACATGGCCAGGGGCGCGGGCATCCTCGGCACCGGCGGCGGCGGCGACCCCTACGTCGGCAAGCTGCTGGCGAGGGAGGCGATCAGGCGTCACGGCCCGGTGAAGCTCTACGACATCGCCGAGGTCCCCGCCGACGCGACCGTCGTCCCCGTCTCCAGCATGGGCGCGCCCACCGTGCTGCTGGAGAAGCTGCCGGCGGGCACCGAGGAGCTGGCCGCGCTGCGCGCCCTCGAGGCCGTCATCGGCCGCCGCGCCACCCACATCGTGCCGATCGAGGTCGGCGGCGTGAACTCGATGATCCCCATCGCCGCCGCCGCGCAGGCGGGGCTGCCGCTGGTCGACGGCGACGCCATGGGCCGCGCCTTCCCTGAGGCCCAGATGGTGCTGCCCACCCTGATCGGCGTGTCGAACACGCCCATGGCCATCGCCGACGACAAGGGCAACACGCTGGTGCTCGACGCCGTCTCCAACCACTGGGCCGAACGCATCGCGCGCGCCGCCTGCGTCCAGATGGGCTGCCAGGTCTCCTGCGCGGACACCGTGCTGCGCGGCGACCAGCTCGCCGACGGTCTGGTCCCTGCCACGCTGACGCTGGCGGAGGATCTCGGGCGGGCCGTACGGCGGGCACGCGCCGCCCACGCCGACCCGGTCGCCGCGGCGACGTCCGTGCTCGGCGGCGTCACCCTGTTCACCGGGAAGGTCGTGGACGTCGAGCGGCGCACCACCGGCGGGTTCGCCCGCGGCAAGGCGCTGCTGGCCGGCGAGGGGAGCTTCGAGCTGAGCTTCCAGAACGAGCACCTGCTCGCCCGCAGGGACGGCGCGATCGTGGCGACCACGCCCGACCTGATCTGCGTGCTCGACACCGACACCGGCGAGCCGGTGACCACCGAGGCGATGCGGTACGGCCTTCGCGTCACCGTGATCGGCGCGCCCTGCGACCCGCGGTGGGTGACGCCTGCAGGGCTCGAGCTGGCCGGGCCCCGCTACTTCGGCTACGACTGCGACCACCGGCCTCTTCCTGCCGCCTGACCCCCGGCTCCTGGCTGCCACCCGGAGCCCGCCTCCGGCTCCGGGACCGCGACCCGGGGCCCTCCCCGAGGCCGGGGCCGCGTGCGATCCCCTTCGCCACGCGACCCCGGCCCGCTCCTCGGACCGGCAGGCCCCTCACCCGCGCCTGTGCAACGTCGATGAAATATTTGTCAGGACATTCTGACCTCGCTAACCTGATCACATGACCGCGAACCTGGCGATCGACCTGGACCGCTCCAGTCCCGTCCCCCTGTACTTCCAGGTAGCCGAGCAGATCGCCGAGGCCATCAGGCGTGGCGACCTCGCCCCCGGCTCCCGGCTCGACAACGAGATCCTCCTCGCCGACCGGCTGGGCCTGTCCAGGCCGACGATCCGCCAGGCCATCCAGTACCTCGTCGACAAGGGCCTGCTGGTCCGCAAGCGCGGTGTCGGCACCCAGGTCGTCCACGGCCAGGTCAAGCGCTCGGTCGAGCTGACCAGCCTCTACGACGATCTGCGCCGGGCCGGCCAGGAGCCCGCCACCCAGGTCCTCGCCCTCGAACCGCGGCCCGTGGACGAGCAGGTCGCCCAGGTTCTCGGCCTGTCCCCCGGCGAGGAGGCCCTCTATCTCGAACGGCTCCGCTTCGCCTCCGGCGAGCCGCTGGCGTTGCTGCACAACTGGCTGCCCGTCGGCCTGGCCCCGCTCACCTCCGAAGGCCTGCAGGGGCGCGGCCTGTACGAGCTGCTGCGCGCCGCGGGGGTCCGCATGCGCGTCGCCAACCAGCGCATCGGCGCCCGGGCCGCCTCCGCCACCGAGGCCAAGCTGCTCGACGAGCGCAGGGGCGCGCCGCTGCTGACCATGATCCGCACCACCTACGACGACCAGGGCAAGGCCGTCGAGCACGGCTCACACGTCTACCGGGCTTCCCACTACTCCCTCGAGGTCACGCTCATCGAGCGCTGAGGCCCGGCCGGCCTTCCTCTTGACGTACCAGGTGGTGCCGATCCCGAACAGCACGGCGGCGGCCAGGCCCACCCACGAGAACCCCTTCAGCCACTTCTCGGCGACGATCCCCAGGTAGTAGATCACCGCCGTGGTGCCGCCCGCCCAGACGACGCCGCCCAGCACGTTCGCGACCAGGAACTTCCAGTACGGCATACGCAGGGCCCCCGCCAGCGGCCCTGCCAGGATCCGCAGGAGGGCGATGAACCGCCCGAAGAACACCGTCCACATCCCGCAGCGGTGGAAGTAGTGCTCGGCCTTGGCGATGTGGCTCGGGCCGAAATGCTTGGGGAAACGCCTGCCGAGCCGGTCGAAGAGCGGTTTGCCGCCCCGGCGGCCGATGCCGTACCCGATCGAGTCGCCGACGATCGCGCCCACGCTCGCGCACACGCCCACCCAGACGGGGCTGACCACTCCCTTGGCCGAGAGCAGGGCGGAGCTGACCAGGACGATCTCGCCGGGGAGCGGGATGCCCAGGCTCTCCACGCCGATCACGAGGCCGACCAGCGCACAGATCCACAGCGGCGGGATCGCCTGCAGCCACTCGTCGATATGCATCCGGCCACCTTAGTCAGTCGGCACGACCGGTTCGAGGCCGTGAGCGTTCACGGATGGCCGCCGAACAGGAGGAGCTACCCTGTGAAAGGGCCTGTTTCGGGCTGACGACCTGCGGCAATCGTCGAGAAGGGAGAAGCTGATGATCGACAAGGTCGCATGGGTGCTCCTGGAGGACGGCAAGCTGCTGGGCACCCGTTCCCACGGCAAGGAAGCCTTCTACCTTCCCGGTGGCAAGCGCGAGCCGGGCGAGAGCGACACCGACGCCCTCCTGCGCGAGATCGCCGAGGAGCTGACCGTCGAGCTCGTGCCGGGCACGTTCCACAACGTGGGCACGTATGAGGCGCCCGCCCACGACAGGGCCGGCGTCACGGTGCGCATGACCTGCTACACCGCCGACTACAAGGGCACGCTCCGGCCCAGCGCCGAGATCGCGGAGATCGCCTGGCTCACCCACGCCGACCGCGACCGCGTCTCCGCCGCCAACCGCCTCGTCCTCGACACCCTGCACACCCAGGGGCTGCTCATCCCCTGACCGTCAGCAGCGCGCCCGAGATCAGCATGCCCAGCGTGCCGAGCACCTCCTCGGGGTCGATGCGGTCGGGCGCCAGAAGCCACTGCTGGTGGATGCCGATGACGGCGCCCACGATCGTGACGGCGAGCGCCTCGGCGCACACGCCGGGAGGCAGCGGGAGGTGCTCCAGCCATCTCCTGCACTGCTCGCGCAGCGTGTCGTGGATCTGGACGTACCGGCCGCGGATGGGCGAGTCAGGCTCCAGCGCCTCCACCAGGAGCGTGACGAAGAGCTTGGAGGTGGGTTGCCTGAGCAGGGCCTCGACCCCTTCCATCAGGTGGTCGAGCTCCGCCGCGCCCCGCTCGAGGTGCCCGGCGTAACCGGACCTGATCAGGTCCACCGAGCGTTCGAGCACGGCCAGCAGCAGGCCCTCCTTGCTGCCGAAGTGCCACGGGATGGATCCCCTGCTGATCCCCGACCGCTCGGCCACGTCGGCGAACGTCGTCTGCCGGTAGCCCTTCTGCGCGAACAGCTCGGCCGCCGCGGCAAGGATCAGCTCGCGGCTCTCCTGACTGGTCTGCTCTCGTCGCGTTGTCACGCCACCTCCTCTTGTGCTAGCAATCATATTCTATGCTGGCCAACACAGGAGGTCGTTTTGCGCTTCGTCACCTACGCCTCGGCTGACGGCGACAGGGTCGGTGTCATCGACGGGGACCTGATCCGCGCCCTGCCCCGGGGCACGGCTCTGATCGAGCTGCTCCCCTCGCTCCACGAGGCGGGCGAGCGGGCGCTCGCCGAACCCGACGAGAGCGTCGCGCTCGCCGACGTCAGGCTGAAAGCGCCCGTTCCCAGGCCGCCGTCCCTGCGCGACTGTCTCTGCTTCCTCGACCACATGCGCGGCTGCCTCAAGGCCGCCGGCGGCGCGGGAACGCTGGATCGGGTCTGGTACCAGATCCCCGCCTTCTACTTCGCCAACCCCGCCACCGTCATCGGACCCCACGACGACGTGCCCATCTCCCCCGGCAGCGCCTGGTTCGACTTCGAGCTGGAGATCGGCGCGGTGATCGGGGCGGCCGGCCGCGACCTGACCCCGGAGCAGGCGGAACGGCACATCGCCGGCTACACCCTCTACTGCGACTGGAGCGCCCGCGACCTGCAGGTCCTCGAAACCCAGCTCAGGATCGGCCAGGCCAAGGGCAAGGACGGCGCGACCACGCTCGGACCATGGCTGGTCACGCCCGACGAGCTGCCGTTCCTCGAGAACGGCAGGCTCGCCGTCCAGGTGCGGGCCGAGGTCAACGGCGTGCCGATCGGCGAGGGCGGCACCGACGCCATGGACTGGTCCTTCGGCGAGGTGATCTCCTACGCCTCCCGCGGAGTGGAGCTCCAGCCGGGAGACGTCTTCGGCTCCGGCACCGTCCCCGGATGCTGCCTGCTGGAGCACCTCGACTTCGGCGACCTCGGCGCGTTCCGCGGCTGGCTCAAGGACGGCGACGTGGTGTCCCTGCGCGCCGAGGGACTGGGCGAGGTGCGGCAGACCGTCCGGGCCGGCGTGGCCCCTCACCCTCTCCCGGCCAGGCAGGACCCGGCCGCCACGGTCCGCCGGCCGCGGGTGAACCCGGCCGCCTCCGCCCTGCCGTACACCAAGGGGCTGCACCAGGTCGGTGACGGCGTCTGGGCGTGGCTGCTGCCCGACGGCGGGTACGGCTGGAGCAACGCCGGGCTCGTCGCCGGCGACGGCGGCTCCCTGCTGGTCGACACGCTCTACGACCTGCCGCTCACCGCCGAGATGCTCGCAGGCATGCGGCCGATCACCGATCGGCATCCGCTCGGCCACGCCGTGCTCACCCACGCCAACGGCGACCACACGCACGGCGGACAGCTCCTGCCGGACGCGGTACGCGTCATCGCCGCCGAGGGGACCGCGCACGAGATGCGCACCGAGATGCCGCCGGAGCTGACCGCCGCCCTGCAGGTCATGGACCTCGGGCCGACGCTCTCGCCGTACCTGCGTGACCGGTTCGAGCCGTTCGACTTCGGCGGCATCCGCCTGCGCACCCCCGACGAGACCTTCGACCGGCGGTGCACGATCGACGTGGGCGGGCGCGAGGTCCACGTGCTCAACCTGGGGCCCGCCCACACCGAGGCCGACACGGTCGTGCACGTCCCCGACGCCGGCGTGCTGTTCGCGGGCGACCTGCTGTTCATCGGCTGCACGCCGATCGTGTGGCACGGGCCCATCGCCAACTGGATCGCCGCCTGCGACACGATGATCGGCCTCGGCGCGCACACCGTGGTGCCGGGACACGGCCCGGTGACCGACGCCTCCGGCATCCACGCGGTCCGCGGCTACCTCGGCCACGTCGTCGAGCAGGCCGACGCCGCCCACGCCAAGGGGCTGGACCTCCAGGAGGCGGCGTTCGGAGTCGACCTGGGCGAGTACGCCGACTGGCTGGACGCCGAAAGGGTCGTGGTCAACATCTACCAGCGTTACCGCGAGATCCACCCCGACCAGCCGGCACTCGACCGGTTCGCGCTGTTCGGCCTGATGGCCGAATGGGACCGCCGACGGTCGTGACCCCCGCACCCTTGTAGCTCGGCCGAGGAGACCCCGCCCCGCCGTCCGCGGGGTCGGGTCGCCGCGGTGCAAGGTGCCCCACGTATCCGGATATATGGTGCGATCTGCATCTATGCAGGTAAACGTGTCGTCCTTAGCGTTCTCCCAAGCTTGTCTCTTGGGAGGGCACCATGGCCCCTGCAGTCGACGACCACTCACTCAGCCGAGTACCCGCGAGCGCCCGCTACCCCTGGTGGTCGGTCGCCGTTCAGCGGTTCGGGCAGGTCTCCGCGCTGACCCAGTTCATGCTGGGCGCCGCGCTCGGCTTCGGCCTGAGCTTCTGGGACGCGTTCTGGGCCCTGACGTTCGGCGCGCTCATCCTGGAGTTCGCGATGATCCTCGTCGGGATCATCGGCATGCGGGAGGGCCTGTCCACCTCCATGCTGGCCAGATGGACCGGCTTCGGTCGCGGCGGCTCCGCGGTGATCGGCCTGGCCATCGGGATCAGCCTGGTCGGCTGGTTCGGCATCCAGTCCGGGATCTCCGCCCGCGGCCTGCACGCCCTGATCGGCGGCCCGCCGGAGTGGGTGTGGGCGATCGGCTTCGGTCTGGCCGTCACCGCCATCGTGATCGCCGGGTTCCGTTCGATGGCCTGGACCGCGTACGTCACGGTCCCGCTGTTCCTCGCCCTGGTGGCCTGGTCGATCATCTCGGAACTGAGCGGGCACTCCCTCCGCGCGCTCGTCTCCTCCCCGCCGCCCGGCCCGCCCATGACGGTGTTGCAGGGCACGGCGCTGGTGGCGGGCAGCCTCATGGTCGGTGCCGTGATCACCTCGGACATGACGCGGTTCAACCGCACCGCGGGCGATGTCATCAAGCAGACGGTCATCGGGGTCACGCTGGGCGAGTACGTCATCGGGCTGGCCGGAGTCCTGCTGGCGCACGCCGTCGGGAGCTCCGACATCATCGCGATCGTCGTCTCCTCCGTCGGCCTCGTCGGGACCCTGGTGATCGTCGCGGGCACGCTGAAGATCAACGACTGGAACCTCTACTCGGCGGGCCTCGGACTGCTCACCTTCATCGGCGTGGTCAGCGGCCGCCGTCCGAGCCGCGTCGCGATCACCGCGCTCGTCGGCGTCGCAGGAACGCTGCTGGGGGCCGCGGGCATCCTCGACCGGTTCACCGACTTCCTGATCCTGCTGGGCGTGGTCTTCCCGCCGATCGCCGGAATCATGATCGCCGAGTACTTCGTCGTCCGCCGCTGGCGCGGCCGGCTCGCCGAGGGCCGCGACACCGGCGCCGCCCCGGCCAGCGCCCCCATGTGGGTGCCTGTGACGCTGGTCATCTGGGTGGTCGCCACGCTGATCGGCGTGTTCGTCACGGCCGGACTGGGCAGCGTCAACTCGCTGGTGGCCGCCTTCGTGCTCTACGCGGCGTGCGGACGGCTCGGCCTGATCACCGAAATCGGAGCCAGCACGACCGAGACCGTGGAAAGGGCGAGAGCGTGAGGATCGGCATCGACGTCGGCGGCACGAACACCGACGCCGTCCTGATGGACGGCGACCGGGTGGTCGCCGCGGTCAAGCGGAACACCAGCAAGGACGTCACCAGCGGCATCGTCTCCGCCATCGCGGGACTGGACCTCCAGGGCCCGGTGCACGCCGTGATGATCGGCACCACGCACTTCATCAACGCGCTGGTGGAGGCCGACCGTCTCGCGCCCACCGCCGCCGTACGGCTCGGCCTGCCCGCCACCACGGCGCTGCCGCCCTTCGTCGACTGGCCCGATCCGCTGGTCGAGGCCGTCTCGGGACGCGGCTACCTGTGCCACGGCGGTCACGAGTTCGACGGGCGGACCATCTCCGAACTGGATCAGGACGAGCTGCGCCGTACCGCCGAGGACATCAGAGCCCGCGGCATCCGCTCGGTGGCGATCTCCTCCATCTTCTCCCCGGTGAACATCGAGTTCGAGGAGCGGGCCGCGCAGATCCTGGCCGAGGAACTGCCCGGCGTGCCCATCTCGCTCTCGCACGAGATCGGCAGGATCGGGCTGCTGGAACGGGAGAACGCCACGATCGTCAACGCGGCGCTGCGGGAGCTGGCCGACGACATCGTGGACGGGCTGGGCCAGGCGATGGCGGGGCTCGGGATCGCCGCGCCCCTCTACCTCAGCCAGAACGACGGCACGCTGATGGACCTCGAGTTCGCCAGGCGCTATCCGGTGGCCACGTTCGCCTCCGGCCCGACGAACTCCATGCGCGGCGCCGCCGTACTGTCCGGGCTCGGCACCTGCGCCGTCGTCGACATCGGCGGGACGACGAGCGATGTGGGCGTGCTCAACGCCGGCTTCCCCCGGGAGGCGACCGCCGAGGTCACGGTCGCCGGCATCAGGACGAACTTCCGCATGCCCGACGTGCTGTCGATCGGCATCGGCGGCGGCAGCCGCGTGCACCCGGGCCACCGGGTCGGTCCCGACTCCGTCGGGTACCGGCTCGCCGAGCACGCGCTGGTCTTCGGCGGCTCGACGCTGACCGCGACCGACATCGCCGTCGCCGCGGGGCGCGCCGACATCGGCGATCCCTTGCTGGTCTCGCACCTGGACAAGGAACTGGTCGGCGCGGTGCTCGAGCGCATCGCCGACGACGTGGCCGAGGCGGTGGAGCGCATGCGGACCAGCCCCGAGCCGTTGCCCGTCGTGGCCGTGGGCGGCGGATCCATCCTCCTGCCCGACGAACTGGCGGGGTGCGGCGAGGTCCGCAGGCCCGAGCACTACGCGGTGGCCAACGCGATCGGCGCCGCCATCGCGCAGGTCGGCGGCGAGGTGGACCGCATCTACACGGTCGCGCCAGGGCGGAGGGAGAAGATCCTCGACGAGGCCCGGCAGGAGGCGGTGGACCGGGCGATCGCGGGCGGCGCCAGGCCCCGCAGCGTCGACATCGTCGAGCTCGACGAGATCCCCCTGCCCTACCTGCCGGGAGACGCCATAAGGATCAAGGTCAAGGCGGTAGGAGAGCTGTCCATCGAGGAGGCCGCGCATGCGTGAGATCGGGCTCGACCACCTGGCCGACATCGCCAGAGGGGCGGCGATCCTGGGCACCGGCGGAGGCGGGGACCCCTACATCGGGCGGCTGATGGCCCGCGCCGCGCTGCGCGAGCACGGGCCCGTCGAACTGGTCCCGCTGGCGGAGGTTCCCGACGGCGCGATGGTGCTGCCGGTCGCCGGGATGGGCGCGCCCACGGTGATGGTGGAGAAGCTGCCGTCGAGCGCGGAGATGTCCAACGCCGTCGAGGCCCTGTGCGGCTACCTGGGCCGCCGCCCCACCCACATCGCCTGCGCCGAGGTGGGCGGGGTCAACTCGCTGATCCCGGTGGCCGCGGCCGCCAGGCTCGGCCTGCCGCTGATAGACGCCGACGGCATGGGCCGGGCCTTTCCCGAGCTGCAGATGTTCATCCCCGCCCTGTACGGCGTGCGCGCCTCCCCCATGGCGTTGGCCGACGACAAGGGCAACAGGTCGGTCCTCGACACCGTCGGCAACCACTGGACGGAGCGGCTGGCCAGGGCCGCCACCGTGGAGATGGGCGGCTCGGCCACCACCGTCCTGTACGCCATGGACGGAGCCAAGGCCCGCGAGTCCATGGTGCCCGCCACGCTCTCGCTCAGCGCCGAGCTCGGCGCGCTGGTGGCGGCCAGGCGCGGCGAGGCCGCGGCCGCGGTCGCCGAGCGGCTGGGCGGCCGGGTCCTGTTCGCCGGCAAGGTCCTCGACGTCGAGCGCCGCACCCAGGGTGGCTTCGCCCGCGGTACGGCCAGGCTCCACGGCGGCGCGGGCGAGCTGCGGCTGTCGTTCCAGAACGAGCACCTGCTGGCGGAGCTGGACGGCGTCCCCGTGGCCACCACGCCCAACCTGATCTGCGTCCTCGACCAGCAGACCGGTGACCCGGTGACGACCGAGGCGCTGAGGTACGGCCACCGCGTCACCGTGCTGGCCGCGCCGTGCGACCCGCGCTGGCTGACCCCCGAGGGCCTGGCGCTGGCCGGGCCCAGGTACTTCGGCTACGACCTCGACCCCGTGACACTCTAGAAGGGTGATCGAAGAGCAGGACGTCGCCGCCCTCGAGCGCGGCTGCGTCCTGCTCGGCTCCGGCGGCGGCGGCCGCACGGCGACGGCCGCACGGCTGCTGCGGGTCAAGCTGCGCGCGGCGCCCGTGCCGCTCGTTGCCGTGTCCGAGCTGCCGCCCGGCGCCATGGTCGTCCCTGTGGGGCTGGCTGGAGCGACCGGGATGCTGGAGGAGAAACCGCCATCGGGCACCGAGATGGTCGCGGCCATCGCGGCCGTGGCCCGCTGGAGCGGCAGCGAGGTCAACGCGATCATGTCGATCGAGGCCGCCGGCATCAACGGGCTGATGGTCTTCGCCTGCGAGCGTCCCGTGGTCGACGCCGATCTGATGGGGCGGGCCTTCCCCAGGTTGGGGCAGTCGTCGACCTCGCGCAAGGGCGTGCAGGCCGGGCCGTACGCGCTGGTGGACGCGGCGGGCCGTACCACGATCATGGACAGTTTCGACCCCGAGGCGGGCGAGCGGCTCATGCGCGGCGCGCTGCGGGCCTGCGGCGGGTGGGCCGCGTTCGCGCACTGGCCGATCCGCGCGGCCGACCTGCCGGAGCAGGCAGTCGTCGGCAGCCTCTCCCGGGCGCTGGCGCTCGGCCGTACGATGCTGGCCCTGCCCGAGCGGGCGCCTCGCGCTCCCGCGCTCGGCGGGCGCCTGCACGGAGCGGGGCGCGTCGTCGAGGTGGTCAGATCGGCGGGCGGCGACGGCAGGGTGACCATCCTCGACGACGGCGGCGCGGTGCTGCGCGTGGAGATGGAGAACGAGTATCAGGTCGTGTTCGCCGACGGTGTGCCCGTCGCGACCACACCCGATGTGATCTGCCTGCTCGAAGCGAGGACGGGCCGGCCCCTGGCCTGCGACGAGGTACGGCAGGGCCCGCGCGTGGAGGTGCTGCAGCTGCCCGGTCCCTCCTTCTGGCGGCGGCCCGACCGCCTGCCGCAGGTCTGGCCCGCCGCCTTCGGCATCGACGTGCCGCCCCGCCTCATCGACGGCCGGCCATGAACGTCGCCGACCTCCTGGACAGGGCCGACCTGACCGTGCTCGGCGGCCCTGCCGCGCCCGGACGGCAGGTGACCGGCATCCGCATGGCGATGGGCGCGGCCGGTGCCGGTGACCTGGTCGTCCTGCTCGATCCCGACAGGACCAGCTGGCGGCTGGACGCCGAGCTGAGCAAGGCGGTCGAGGCGGGCGCGGCGGCGCTGATGGTGCCGGGGACCGAGCCGCTGCTGCGCAGCACCGTGCTGCTGGCCGAGCGGCTGGCGACACCGGTGCTCGGCTGCCCCGCCGACCCGCTGGACACGGCCGTACGGCTGGCGGTGCTGATCGCCTCCCCCGACGTGGACGTGGCCAGGCGGGTGCTGGCCGCGCACCAGGCGCTCGACACCGCCACCCCCACCCTGGAGGAGATGCGCGACCTGGCCAGCGCGGTGGTGCGGGCGGAGGTCACGGTGCTGGCCAGGGACGGCGCCCTGTTGCTCGGCCCGCCGATCGACGAGCGGGTCAAGGTGTCGCTGCCGGTCCGCCAGCGGCTGGCGGGCGGCGGCGTCGCCGTACCGGTGCTCGCGCTCGAAGGCCGCAGCGCGGAGTTGTGGCTCGTCGTGGCCGGTACGGCCGGCGGCGAGGAGGTGCTCGCGGTCGCCGCGGCCGCGGCTCAGCGGTCGCTGGCGCTGCGCAGGCTGGAGCTGGAACGCGACGCCAGGCGCAGCTCGGCCCTGCTCGGCGAGCTGCTGCAGGCAGGCGATGACCCCGGACCCTCCCTGCGCAGGCGGGCGGCGGAGGCGGGCTGGCGGCTGGACGGCTGGCACACGGGCATCCGCATCGACGTGAGCCGTCCCGTCGACGTGGTGACCCTGACCGGCGACATCATCGCCACCCTGTCGGCGGAGTCCGTCGACGCGGTCGTCGTCGCCGAGGACGGCGGCTGGGTCGCCTGGGTGACCACCGACATCGAGCCGGGCGCCGACGCGGTGAACCGGCTCGCCCTCCTGGTACGGCAGGCCCAGCGCCGCATGGCCGACCTGGACCCGCTCGTCGGCATGGCCCGCCCGCACCACGGCCCCGGCGGCATCGCGCGCAGCCTGTCGGAGGCCCGTGACGCCGCCCGGCTGGCCGCCGCCCGCGCGGAGACCGGCAGGTTCGTCCACGTCGACCGGCTCGGGCTCGCCCAGCTGCTGCTGGCCTGGACCAGGACGGACACCTTCGTCCCCGCGGCCAGATCGCTGCTCGCCGCGCTGGCGGCCGACCCCGGTGACCTCACCAGGACGCTCACCGTGTACCTGGACACGGAATCGTCCCTGATCGAGACGGCGGCCGTGCTCGGCGTCCACCGGAACACGGTGGCCCGCAGGATCGCCAAGATCGAGCGGCTGCTCGGTGTCGATCTCACCGATGCCGACACCCGCCTGGCCCTCCACCTGGCCTGCCGCGTCGCCGTCCCGGACCAGTGAGCGGGCCCTCCACACCTGACGAGCCCGAAGCCGCCACACCCCCGGCCACCCTCTCCATCCAGCGGTACCCCACCAGCCCCGCCACCCGCCGGCACCCCACCGTCCCACCACCCTCTCCACCCGCCAGCACCCCACCGTCCCACCACCCTCTCCACCCGCCAGCACCCCACCGTCCCACCACCCTCTCCACCCGCAGGCACCCCACCGTCCCCGCCGCCCGCCAGCACCCCACTCCTTCCCGCCGCCCTCTTCGCTCGCCGGCGCCCCATCCGTTCCCACCACCCTCTTCACTCGTGCACCCCAGCCGCCCCGCCACCCGTCAGCGCTCCACCCGTCCCGCTCCCCACCCGCCGGCACCTCGCCCATCCCCGCCACCCTCGCCCCGCTCGCTGCGCCGTGCGGCTCGATCGCTCACCCGCGTCGGCCTCTGCTCGCCGGCTCGCCGTGCACTTTGGCCGAACATTGCACAATCATGGGATGACAGATTTTGAAATCTGTCAGCCCATATGCCATAGTCGTCACCATGAGAACTCTCGGAACCACCGGCCCCCGCGTCTCCGACCTCGGCCTGGGCACCATGGGCATGTCCGACCTGTACGGCCCCGCCGACGGGGCCGAGTCCATCGCCACCATCCACGCCGCCCTCGACGCCGGCATCACCCTTCTCGACAGCGGCGACTTCTACGGCATGGGCCACAACGAGCTGCTCATCCATGACGCGCTCAAGGATCGCGACCGCGACGCCGTGCAGATCAGCGTGAAGTTCGGCGCCCAGCGCGACTACGACGGCAACTGGCTCGGCTTCGACGGCCGCCCCGCCGCGGTCAAGACGTCACTCGCCTACACCCTTCGCCGCCTGCGCACCGATCACGTCGACATCTACCGGCTCTCCCGCGTCGACCCCGCCGTACCCATCGAGGAGACCGTGGGCGCCATCGCCGAGGAGGTCGAGAAGGGCCACGTCCGGCACATCGGCCTGTCAGAGGTCGGCGCCGACACCATCAGGCGCGCGCACGCCGTCCACCCGATCGCGGACCTCCAGATCGAGTACTCCCTGCTGTCCCGGGACATCGAGGCCGCCATCCTGCCGACCTGCAGGGAGCTCGGCATCGGCGTCACCGCGTACGGCGTGCTGTCGCGCGGCCTGCTCAGCGGCCACTGGTCGAAGGACCGCCGGCTCGCCGCGGGCGACTTCCGCTCGGTCAGCCCCAGGTTCGGCGGTGACAACCTCGCGCACAACCTGGCCCTGGTCGAGGGCCTGCGCGATCTCGCCGCCGCCAAGGACGCGACCGTCGCACAGCTCGCGATCGCCTGGGTCCTCGCCCAGGGCGAGGACATCGTCCCGCTGGTCGGCGCCCGCCGCCGTGACCGGCTCGCGGAGGCGCTCGGCGCGCTCGACGTAAGCCTGACCCGCGACGACCTCGACCGCATCCAGTCGATCATCCCGGCAGGCGCGGCCGCCGGAGGCCGCTACGCCGCCGCGCAACTGGCCCACCTCGACAGCGAGCAGCCTGTCGTCGACAACTGACAGACTTGGTCACATGACAGATGGCACCCTGACCGCCGAGCAGATCATCACCGCCGCCCAGGACGTCCTGCGCAGGTACGGGCCTGCCAAGACGACGGTGGTCGACGTGGCGCGGGCGCTCGGGGTCAGTCACGGGAGTGTCTACCGGCACTTCCCCAGCAAGGCCGCGCTACGGGAGGCCGTCACCCAGCGCTGGCTCGACGAGTCGCACGCCCCGCTGATGGCGGCGGTCAGGACTCCAGGGCCCGCGGGCGCCCGGCTGCACAACTGGCTGGCCGTCCTGTTCGCCGCCAAGAGGAAGAAGGCCCTCGACGATCCCGAGCTGTTCGCGACCTACATGGTCCTGGTCGCGGAGTCGAGTGAGGTCATCGAGCGGCACCTGGCGGACCTGGTCGGCCAGCTGGAACGGATCATCGGGGACGGCGTGGCCAGAGGTGAGTTCACACCGGTGGACGTGCGTGCGACGGCGCGTGCCGTGTTCGACTCGACGGTGCGCTTCCATGATCCCGTCTTCGCGCCGGACTGGGGCAAGCCGGGCATCGAGCGCGCGTTCGACGCCGTCTGGAACCTCATCCACGCAGGCCTCGCCAAACGCTGACCAGCAGCCCGATCGCCCGACCATCCGCCGCCCACCCGAACCTGCCGGCTCCCGGACTTCGGCGACAGCCGCGGCACCAGGTTCGCCAGGGGACCCGTGGGCTCGCTCCAGCGGCCGGTCGGCCGTCAGCCGAAGACGTCGCGGACCGCCGCCTGTGCGACCTCTCTCAAGTGCGCGTGCAGGACCGCGTTCGACTCCCGGTCGGTGCGGACCTCCACCAGGCGCAGTCCCTCGCCGCGAATCGCCTTGGGCAGGTCGGAGATCTCCTCCACCAGCTGGTACGGCGTCCCGGTGGCGGCCGCCACGTACCCCAGGTCCACCCCGTGCGGCGTGCCGAACACCCGCTCGAACGGATCTCTGACTCCCGCCTGCGGCAGCAACGAGAAGATCCCGCCCCCGTCGTTGTTCACCACGACCAGGCACAGGTCGGGACGCGGTTCCCTGGGACCCAGGATCAACCCGTTCTGGTCGTGCAGGAAGGTCAGGTCCCCCAGCAGCGCGTATGACGGCCCGTTGTGCGCCAGCGCCGCTCCGATGGCCGTCGACACGAGCCCGTCGATCCCCGAGACGCCTCGGTTGGCCAGCAGCCGCAGCCCGCGCCGGGGCCGCATTGCCTGGTCGAGGTCTCTGATCGGCATGGACGATCCGCAGAACAGCAGCGCCCCGTTCGGCAGCGAGTCGGCCAGGTCCCTGGCGATGCGCGGCTCGGTCATCCCCGACGAGTCCAGGAGGGAGTCGACGGCCGTCCTGGCCGCGGCGTCGGCCCGCCGCCAGGAGTGCAGCCAGGCGTCGTCGCCGGCGGCGACGGGGATCTCGACCGCCTGCGCCACCTGGGTCGCCGACCGTGTCGGGTCGGGCCAGCGGGCCAGGTCGGTGGCCACCACGATGTGCTCTTCGGCTCGCCGCAGCCATGACAGCAGCGGCCTGGACAGTCCTGGGCGTCCGAGCGTGACGACCACGTCGGGCTGGTGGGCGTCGGCGAAGGACTGCGTCCCCAGCAGGAAGTGGTAGGTGGAGATGGCGTGGTCGCCGTACCGGCCGCCCCCGTTGGGCTCCGACAGCACGGGCCAGCCCGCCATGCCGGCCGCGGCGATGTAGCGGCGCACGTTCGCCGCGCCGTCGCCGACGACGAGCACGCCGCGCCTGGTCGGCGGCAGGTGCAGCGCCACGGGCGGCGGCGCGACGCGGGCCCGCACCCACGATCCGGCCGTGTCGCCGTCGAGGGACTCGACCCACGAGGTGTCGCCGTCGGGGATCAGAGGCTCCCTGAAGGCCAGGTTCAGGTGGACCGGGCCGGGGTCGGAGGGCCCGAGCGCGCGCTGGTAGGCGCGGGCCGCCAGCGACCGCCAGTAGGCCACCTGGCCGGGCCGTTCCTCGGGCGCTCCGACCTCGGCGAACCATCTGGTGGCGTTACCGAAGATCTTCAGCTGGTCGATGGTCTGGTTGGCGCCGGTGCCGCGCAGCTCGGGCGGCCGGTCGGCGGTCAGCACCAGCAGCGGCACCCCCGACTCGCTCGCCTCGATCACCGCGGGGTGGAAGTTGGCGACCGCCGTGCCGGAGGAGCAGATCAGCGCCACGGGCCGCTCGGATCTGCGGGCCAGTCCCACTGCCAGGTAGGAGGCCGAGCGCTCGTCGATCCGCACGTGCAGCCGCACCCGCGACTCGGAGTGGAGGGCCAGCGCGAGCGGAGCCGAGCGGGACCCGGGAGCCATCACGACGTCGGTGAGGCCGCAACGCACGAGCTCGTCCACCAGCACGGTGGCGAGCGCGGTAGCCGGGTTCACAGGTCCGCCTCCTGCATCCGCCGCAGCCACGACGGCGACTCGATCTCAAACTCCGACAAAAGCGAATAATCCACTGCCGGACGGGACACCGGCAAGAACCCGTCGACAGGCGTCAGCGAGTCGCCCACCACGTCGCCCGACAGCAGCGACATGGTGCCGAGGCCGCACGCGTACGGCAGGCTGGGCAGCGCCGCCGCCAGCGCGACCCCCGCGGCCAGCCCCACCGAGGTCTCCACCGCGCTCGACACCACCGCGGGCAGCCCGCACGCCTCCACCACCCGCAACGCCGCGCGGACCCCGCCCAGCGGCTGCACCTTCACCACCGCGATGTCGGCGGCCTCCGCGGCCCGTACCTTCAGCGGATCCTCGGCCCGCCTGATCGACTCGTCCGCCGCGATCGGCACGTCGACCGCCCGTCGCACCGCGGCCAGCTCGTCCAGCGTGGCGCAGGGCTGCTCGGCGTACTCCAGGTCGAAGGCGTCCAACGCCTTCAGGTGGCGTATGGCGGTCGGCACGTCCCAGGCGCCGTTGGCGTCGACCCGCACCTTGCCCGAAGGCCCCAGAGCGTCACGGACCGCCTCGACCCTCGCCAGGTCGTCGGCGAAGGTCTGCCCCTGCTCGGCCACCTTGACCTTCGCGGTGCCGCAGCCCGCCTGCCGTACCAGCTCGTGGGCCTGCTCGGCCGAGACCGCGGGGATCGTCGCGTTGACCGGGATCCGCGAGCGTACCGGGGCGGGCCAGCCCTCGAAGGCGGCCTCACGGGCGCACGCCAGCCAGCGCGCGCACTCGCGCGGGCCGTACTCCGGGAAGGGTGAGAACTCCCCCCACCCCGCGGGCCCCTCGATCAGCACGCCCTCGCGCGCCGTCTGGCCGCGGAAACGGGTGCGCATCGGGATCCGGAAGACCCGCGGCCCAGAACCCATCAACGCACCTTCCCAGCTGACACCTCGTCTGTCGCCACTAACCTTACGAGCATGTGGAGGAACCCGTCGCATCCGGACCGGCCCCTGCGGGCGCTCGTTCTCCCGCCGGGCCCCCGGCTGTTCGAGGCGGTCGCCGCGGCGCTGGCCGGCGAGGGTCCCGCCGTCCTCCCCCTGTCCCCCGACCACGCGGGCGCGGCCCTGCGCTCGCTGCGCCCGACGGAGATCGAGACGGTCGACGGGGTACGGCAGGCCGCGGGCCCCGGCGTGCCTGCGGACGTGGCTGTCGTCATCGCCACCTCGGGAAGCACCGGCGCCCCCAAGGGCGTCATGCTGACCGCCGCCGCGCTCACGGCCTCCGCCACCGCCTCCCTGCGCCGTCTGGAGGCCTCGCCGGGCCAGCGATGGCTGTGCTGCCTGCCGCCCTCCCACGTCTCCGGCCTGCAGGTGCTCGTCAGGTCGTTGCTCGGCGGCACCGAGCCGATCATCCACGACCGCTTCGACCCCGAGGCCGTCGCCGCGTGCGGGGCCGAGCACGTCTCGCTGGTGCCCACGCAGCTCCACCGCCTGGTGGAGCGGGGCGCCGACCTGCGCGCCTTCGCGACCATCCTGCTGGGCGGCGCCGCGCCACGACCGGGCCTGGTGGAGGCCGTGCGCGCGTCGGGCGCCAGGGTCGTGACGACCTACGGCAGCAGCGAGACCAGCGGCGGCTGCGTCTACGACGGCCGGCCCCTTGAGGGTGTGGACCTGAGGATCAGGCAGGACGGCAGGATCCTCATCGCGGGGCCCGTCCTCTTCTCCGGCTACCGGCGCGCCGATGGCCCACCCGCCGAACACGGCTCCCCCGGCGGCGACGGCCTCCGCGACGGCCAGGGCTCCGGCGACGGCTCCCAAGGCCGCGACGGCGACGGTTTCCGGGACGGCGACGGCCCGTGGGAGGGCAGCTGGTTCGCCACCTCCGACCTCGGCGCCATCGAGAACGGCAGGCTGCGCGTCCTCGGCCGCGCCGACGACGTGATCAACACCGGTGGCGAGAAGGTCGTCGCCGCCGCGGTCGCGGGTGTCCTTGCCCTGCATCCCTTGGTCGCGGACGTGGCGGTGGTCGGTCGTCCGCACCCGGAATGGGGCGAGGCGGTCCTGGCCGTCGTCGTGCCCGCCGACCCCGCCAGCCCGCCCACTCTGGACCAGTTGCGCGCCTACTCCCGTGATCGGCTCCCGGCCTATGCCGCCCCGCGTGAGCTGCGGCTTCTGTCCGCACTTCCCCTGCTGCCCAATGGTAAAACCGATCTCGCGGCACTTCAGACCGGAACCTGACGGCCGCCGGATGCGTCTTATAGGAGCAGCTGGAAGAAGGAGGAGACCTTCATGAACCCAACCCGCAGGACGTGGGTGTCCGCGGCGGCCGTCGGCGTGATCGTCGTCGGTGGCGTCTATGTCGCGGCGGCCGCCTCGGCGGGCAGGCTCGAGAAGGTGAGTCAGGAGACGAGGGCCGTGGTGAACACACCCGCGCCGTCCGACCAGCCCGCTGAGACGAACACCACTACCGACGACGACACGGTGGTCTCCCACGAGGTCAACCAGGACCCGCAGGCGGCCGTCGACTACTGGACCGACGCACGCATGGAAGGCGCGGAGCCGATGCCCATGCCGGAGGCCACAGGCAAGCTGAACGACGTGGACGACTAGGCGTTTCACGTCCGACGGGCGGCCGCCGGCTTCGGCGGGCGCCCGTTTTTTCATCGTGCCCGGGAACAAATGGCCGCGGACGGCGTTATTGATACTGGTGCGACGAGCGGCCAGAGCCGCCCCACCACAAACTTTCTACTGACTGCGACTCCGTATGGAGGAGGTGTCCTCATGCCCCGAACCGCCGTGGCGACCTCGCCCGCGACCCTCGACCAGCTCCTTGACCGAGGGCGAGCTCAGGGTCACCTTTCCCTGGCGGAGCTGCGGGAAGCATTTGCTGTAGCGGGGATCAGCCCGACCGAGGGCCGTTCCATCCTGCGTGAGCTCACGGAGGCCGGGGTGAGCCTGGCCGCCGAGAACGAGCCCGCGCTCGGGAAGGCCACCAGCGCGAAGAAGGCGACCACCACGCGCAAGAAGAGCACGACCACCAAGACGACCACCGCCAAGGCGCCGAAGCAGGCGAAGACGGTGGCCGCCGACACCGTACCCGAGCAGGCCGACCGGCCCGCGGAGGATGTCGAGGCGCCCGAGGACCTGGAAATGGCCGCGGAGGACGCGGACATCGAGCAGGAGACGCTCGACCTCGACGACAACCAGTCGGTGATGGGCGACTCCGTCCACACCTACCTCAAGTCGATCGGCCGCCGCACGCTGCTGACCGCGGCCCAGGAGGTCGACCTGGCCAGGCGGATCGAGGCCGGCCTGTACGCCGAGTACAAGCTTGACAGCGACCCGAGCATCTCCCCCGCCTACCGCGACGACCTGGAGATGGTGATCGAGGACGGCAAGCGCGCCAAGGACCACATGCTGGAGGCCAACCTCCGTCTGGTCGTGTCGGTGGCCAAGAAGTACACCGACCGCGGCATGGCCCTGCTGGACGTCGTGCAGGAGGGCAACCTCGGCCTGATCCGCGCGGTGGAGAAGTTCGACTACACCAAGGGCTTCAAGTTCTCGACGTATGCGATGTGGTGGATCAGGCAGGCGATCCAGCGCGGCTTCGCCGACTCGGCCCGCACCATCAGGCTGCCCGTCCACGTCCTGGAGATGCTGTCGAAGCTGTCGCGTGTGGAGCGCGACATGCACCAGCGTCTCGGCCGCGAACCCACGCCGGAGGAGCTGGCCGTCGAGCTGGACAAGACGCCCGACCAGATCGAGGAGCTGCTGCGCACCAGCCGCCAGCCCATCTCGCTCAACGCCACGATCGGCGAGGACGGCGAGACGACGATCGGCGACCTGATCGAGGACGTCGACTCCCCCGAAGCGTCGGAGATCGTCGACCGCCAGCTCCTGGGTGACCAGCTGCGCGGCGTCCTGGACAACCTGTCGCCCCGCGAGGCGCGCATCATGGCGCTGCGGTTCGGCCTGGTGGACGGCAAGCCGCACACCCTGGACGAGATCGGCAAGCACCTGGGCCTGACCCGCGAACGGATCCGCCAGCTGGAGAAGGAATCCCTGTCCAAGCTGCGCCATCCGAGCAACACTCGCCCCCTGCTCGACTGGGCGAGCTAGCCACCGAAGCGAACGCCCGGCACCACCCGTGAGGTGCCGGGCGTTCTTCGTGCGCGCGGCAGGCCCACGCGCCCGCCACGGGCGTCCTCGGCGCCGGCCACGGGGGACGCGCCGGGCAGCGGGTACGGGCCGAGGCGAGGCAGGGGCCTTGCCGTGATCGGCAGGCGTGCCGAAGAATGCGGATGTGGCCCGGCCGGCCTCGACGAGCTGCCCCGGGGCGACCGCTTCTCCACCACGAGGATGACGACGGCGGCCATCCCGGAGACCGAGGAGAGCCCTATGAGAGCCCGCGACCTGCCGATCACCCTTGACGGTCGCCCAGGCCGCTGGAACGCGATCACCGACGTGCCCGGCGTCGAGGTCGGCTACGTCACCCTGACCGAGGGAGGGGCCCGCACGGGCGTGACCGCGATCCTGCCGAGGGGCAGGGACGGCGTCGGCGTGCCGTGCGCGGCGGCCACCCACTCCCTCAACGGCAACGGCGAGATGACCGGCACCGCGTGGATCGAGGAGATCGGCGCGCTGACCCTCCCCGTCACGATCACCAACACCCACGCGGTCGGCACCGTCCACCGGGGAGTGATCGACTGGGTGGCGGGCGCGCACCCGCGCCTGGCCGCCGAGTGGCTGCTGCCGGTGGTCACCGAGACGTGGGACGGCTACCTCAACGAGATCAACGCCCCGCACGTCCGGCCGGAGCACGCCGCCCAGGCCATCGAGGCCGCCGCGTCGGGCCCTGTCGCCGAGGGCAACGTCGGCGGCGGCACCGGAATGAACTGCTACTCGTTCAAGGGCGGTTCCGGTACGGCCTCGCGGCTGGTCGAGCACGGCTCCGACACCTGCACGGTGGGCGTGTTCGTGCAGGCGAACTTCGGCAGCCGTCATGAGCTGACCATCGCGGGGCACAGGGTCGGGCCCCTGCTGCTCGACGACGACCCGATGGGCACCACGAACTGGTACGCCCCCTCGGGCGCCGGCTCGGTGATCGCGGTGATCGCGACCGACGCGCCGCTGCTCCCCGGGCAGTGCAAGGCGCTGGCCCGCAGGGTGCCTCTGGGCCTGGCCAGGACCGGCACGACGGGCAGCCACTTCTCCGGGGACATCTTCCTGGCCTTGTCCACGGCCAACGCGGGCGCGCTGACGAGCGGCTTCGTCACCGAGGAGGACTACCAGAGCCTGCGGTTCGTGCCGTGGGGGCGGCTGGACCCCTTCTTCGCCGCCGTGGTGGAGGCGGTGGAGGAGTCCGTGCTCAACGCCCTCACCGGGGCGGAGGAGATGACCGGCAGGAACGGGCACCGCTCCCCCGCGCTGCCGATCGCCCGCACGATCGACCTCATCACGTCCTGACACGCGAAGCGCACGCCGCCGCGGGGACAGCGTGCGCACTCGTACGGCGGCGGAACCGGGTGCGCCCGGTTCCGGCAGCGGAACCAGACGTGCCAGGAGCGCCCGGTCAGCGGGCGGAGGGCACCAGGCGGGGCAGGGTCGGGATGCCGGTGAGCCTGTTCTCCTCGCGGAGCGTGCGCAGCTTGTCGACCTCGGCGGTCCAGCGCGCGCCGTCGGGCGTGGCCTTGGCCTTGCGGCGGGCGATGCGGTCGTCGTAGGCCTTCACGCCGAACGTGGAGCGCTGACCCGCCTCGGCCGCCCTCAGGGCGTCGGTGAGCGCCTTGTCGAACAGCAGGCCCGCCGCGCGCAGCTCGAACTCCGGAGCGTCGGCCTCGCGCAGGTCGTGCACCACGGACTCGGCCTGCCTGGCCTTCTCGATCAGTTCGGGGAAGCTCTTGGAGATCTCCTGGTCGGCGTGGAAGCGCACCTCGGCCTCACGGCTCACACGCGGACGGAAAAACGCCATCGGACAGCTCCCTTTCACTCGTTACGACCGGTAGCGTACGCGGTCCGGCGCCCGAACACCCACTCGGGTGACCACACCCGGGCCGTACGGCATCCCATGGCTTCGACACGCCCATGGGGAAACAGGTGACCGCCTTTACAAAGTATGGCATGGTGATCTCCATGCCGGCCAAGCGACCGCCCGTCCCGCTGTCCCGCGAGCGCATCATCGACGCCGCCCTCCACATCGCCGACGGCCAGGGCCTGCGCAGGCTGACCATGCGCAGGCTCGGCGACGCGCTCCAGGTGGAGGCCATGGCCATCTACCACCATCTGCCCCGCGGCAAGGAGGCGCTGATGGACGCGCTGGCCGAGCACGTGACCGCCATCCAGGTCGATCCCGCCACGAGCTGGCAGGAGACGGCCAGACAGTGGTGCAGAGCGCAAAGAGAGGCCCTCAGGGAGCACCCGGGAGTGCTCGCGCTGGCCCTGACCAAACCCCCCAAAGGGGCTACGGCGATCGCCATCATGGAGCAGGTCGAGCAGTTGACGGACGCTGGGCTGACCGAGGCCGCCGAAGCCGTGCGCACGATGCGCGCGTTCGTCTTCGGCAGCGTCGCGGTGGAGGTCCAGCAGTCGGGCTGGGCCGACCCGGAGCGCGACACATGGACCCGCCGCGACGAGCGCGCCGACGCCGACTTCGAGCGCGGCCTGGAGGCGATGCTGCGAGGACTGGCCTCATAACCCAGGGTTTACCAGCCCGTCGGCGTGTCGACGTTGGTCCGTTATCTTGTGTAAGGCACCCTGTGTCGTGGGTCACATGGTCTGAACCACCCCCGGGGATCCTCCTTGAATCGTCCGAACGGGCTATGTCGGAAACTGTGACGCACGCCGCACACTTGGCGCAGAATACGAAACAGCCCAGAGCCGCTCCCCCGCCGCTTCCAGCGAGGGAGCCACCCAAGAGATATCGGAGGCACGCCGATGTGCCCGCACGACCCGGCCTGTCCGTCTGCTGAGGCGCCCGACCGCGAGGCCGCACGCACGCTCGCGTCGCACCCCGAGCAGGGATGGAGCCTGCTGTGCAACGGTGTGGTCCTGTTCGAGGACACCGGGGAGCTGCTGCCCAGCGGCGACGTCATCGCCCCCCACAGGCCGTTGCCGCTGGTCGGCGCCGCCTGACCGTCAGTACCGCCCCGCGAGCCAGTCGGCGACCACCTCACCGACCTTCGCGGGGTCCTTCTTGAGGTCGTGCCCCTCCCCTCGCAGCACAACCAGGCGTGCCGCGTCGGCGGCGTCGGGCACCCCGAAGGGATCCCTGTCCCCGTTCACGACCAACACGTCCACCCCAGCGCCCCGCAGCTCGTCCGCTCGCGACTTTTCCGGCTTTCCCGGTGGGTGCAGGGGGAAGGCCAGCGCCACGACCGCGTCCGCGCCCGCCGCCTCGGCCGTACGGCACGCGACCCTGGCCCCGTTGCTCCTGCCGCCCTGGACGAGCGGGATCCCCGGCCAGCGCCCGGTCAGCTCCTTGATGACGGCCAGCCACGCCTCGTCCTGGCGCACGGGCGAGCCCGGCGCCCTGGCCCCGGCCCGCCTGAACGGCTGGGTCACCCTGGCCACCGTGGCCCCCATGGCCGTGGCCGCTTCTCGTACGGCCAGCAGGTCGGGCGCGTCCACGCCGCCGGCCGAGCCGTGAGTGAGGACCAGCAGGAACCTGGGCCGCTCGACCTCGTCGACGTCGACCAGTGCCGCCCCCCGCGGCGTCATGATCTCCACCCTCCCACGGTAGCCGCCCGGGCCTTTCCCGCTCCGCACCGACCCACACCCTCGGGCTTGGACGTCGGCGTCCTCGGCAGGGGCGCCCGGGAGTCCCGGGCGCGGCGCGGGAGTCAGGGTCGACCCTCATGGCGGGGCGGGAGGGATCCTTCCGGGGAAGGATGGCAGCGCGTCGGACGCCGTGGGACATTGGCCGCATGTCTGAGATCCGTGACGAGCTGCGAGCCACCCTTGAGACCCGCAAGGACCTGGGTCCCGACTATGAGGCCGCCCTCGTCGAGTCCTTCGTCGCCAAGCTCGACGCCACCATCGCCGAGCGGGTCAGGGCGGAGGTGAGCGCCCAGCGCCCGTCCAAGAAGAAGAAGGGCGACAAGGGCGCCGCCCCGATCGCGCCCATCGCGCTCGGCTCCATGGGCATGGCCATCCCCCTGTCGGCCATCGCCGGGGGTCAGGCGGGCTTCGCCGGCCTGGCCCTGGTGTGGATCTGCATCGTCATCATCAACGTGGCCGCCGCCGGCGCCCTCATGCGCCGGGACTGAGGGACTCCGCGTCGAGGTCGCGGTGGAGTCGCAGGCGCACCTGCGCGGCCAGTTCCTCGTCGGGGTGGGTGAGGCCGTAGTCCCAGACGCGCTCGGCGTCGTCGGCGCGCCCCCGTAGCGGCAGCGTGCGAGCGAGCAGCTCGATGGCCAACGCGCTGGTCTCCGCCTCCTGGCTGAACTCCACCGCGCCGGCGAACTCGGCGCACGCCAGTTCGAGGTGGGCGATGCCGAGCAGGACCCGCAGCCGCCCCTCGTGCGCGCCTTCAGCCAGTGGCAGCGCCTCGACGAGCACCGCGGCCGCCTCTCCAGGCTCGCCGCCGTCCAGCAGCAGCTCGGCCAGCTCCTGGGCGGCGCGGGAGCTCAGGTCGGGGTCGCCGACCGCGATCGCCGCCCGCAGCTCGCGCTCGGCCTCCTCCTCTCCGGTGGCCAGGTGAGCCAGCGCGAGATGCGCCAGGGGAAGATAGGCGGCCGTCCCGACGCCGATGACGGCCTGCCACGCGCCCCTGGCCTGCTCGGCGTTGCCCTCCCGCTCGAAGCCGCGCGCGAGGTGGCAGGCGGCCTGCGCGGCGTACTCGGGGTGTCCCGTGGCCAGCGCGGCCCGGGCGGCGGTCCTGGCGCCCGCCAGGTCGCCCCGCTCCTCCAGCACCACGGCGAGCCCGACGGCGGCCTGCGCCCTGTCGTGACCCTCGGGGTCGGCGGACAGCTCCGCGAAGATCGCGGCCGCGCCTTCCAGATCGCCGCTCTCTGCGAGACGGCGGGCCCGCTCGAGCGGGCCGGTGGTCAGCGGGGTGTCGAGCTCGGGGGACGTCAACAAGGCTCCTTCGACGGCGACCAACCGATGGCGATCAACGTCGAGCCTAACGATTTCGGGCCGCCGCGTCGCCCGACATGACCATCCTGTGCACCGGTGTTGGCTCCGGCCCGACGAAGCCGGACGGGCGGCCTTCCGTGGGAAGGCCGCCCGTCCTCGGTCGCTCGATCGGTCAGTCCTCGTACGCCGACAGGGGCGGGCAGGCGCAGACCAGGTTGCGGTCGCCGTAGGCCTGGTCGATCCTGCGCACGGGCGAGAAGTACTTCCCGTCGCGCAGCCCCTGGACGGGGTAGGCGGCCTCGGTCCGCGTGTACGGGTGCGTCCACTCGTCGGCCACCAGCGACTCCGCGGTGTGCGGGGCGTTGCGCAGCGGGTTGTCGGTCTTGTCGTAGGAGCCGTCGGCCACCTTGGCGATCTCGCCGCGGATGGCGACCATCGCCTCGACGAACCTGTCGATCTCGGCCAGGTCCTCGCTCTCGGTCGGCTCGATCATGAGCGTGCCCGCGACGGGGAAGGACATGGTCGGCGCGTGGAAGCCGTAGTCGATCAGGCGCTTGGCCACGTCGTCGACCGTGACGCCGGTCTCCTTGGTGATCTGGCGCAGGTCGATGATGCACTCGTGGGCGACCAGGCCGCCACGCCCGGTGTAGAGCACGGGGTAGTGCGGGGCCAGGCGCCTGGCGAGGTAGTTGGCCGACAGGATGGCCTGCTCGGTGGCGGCCTTGAGGCCCTCACCGCCCATCATCCTGACGTAGGCCCACGAGATCGGCAGGATCCCGGCCGAGCCGTACGGCGCGGCCGAGACGGGGCCGACGGGCGAGCCGTTGTGCAGCGGGTGTCCCGGCAGGTAGGCGGCCAGGTGACCGCGGACGGCCACGGGACCCACGCCGGGCCCGCCACCGCCGTGCGGGATGCAGAAGGTCTTGTGCAGGTTGAGGTGGGAGACGTCGGCGCCGAACTCGCCCGGCTTGGCGAGACCGACCAGGGCGTTGAGATTGGCCCCGTCGACGTAGACCTGGCCGCCCGCCTCGTGGACCTTGGCGCAGACCTCGGTGATCGTCTCCTCGTAGACGCCGTGCGTGGACGGGTACGTCACCATGATCGCGGCCAGCGTGTCCGCGTGCTTGGCGATCTTGGCGTCGAGGTCGGCCAGGTCGACGTTGCCGTCGTCGTCGCAGGCCACGACCACGACGCGCATGCCCGCCATGACGGCGCTGGCGGCGTTGGTGCCGTGCGCGGAGGAGGGGATGAGGCAGACGTCGCGGTGGGTGTCGCCGTTGGCGCGGTGGTAGGCGCGGATGGCCAGCAGCCCGGCGAACTCGCCCTGCGAGCCCGCGTTCGGCTGGATGGAGACGGCGTCGTAGCCGGTCACCTCGGCCAGCCAGCCCTCCAGCGTCTCGACCAGCTCGACGTAGCCGCCGGCCTGCTCGACGGGCGCGTAGGGGTGGATGCCCGCGAACTCGGGCCAGGTGATGGGCTCCATCTCGGTGGTGGCGTTGAGCTTCATCGTGCAGGAGCCGAGCGGGATCATCGACCTGTCGAGCGCGATGTCCTTGTCCTGGAGCCTGCGCAGGTAGCGCAGCATCGAGGTCTCGGAGTGGTGGCTGTGGAAGACCGGGTGGGTGAGGTAGTCGCCTTCCCTGACCAGTTCCCCGGGCAGCGCGTCCTCACCGGCCAGGTCGGTCAGCGAGACGCTCACGCCGAACGCGGCGGCGACCTGCTCCAGGTGGGCCAGGGTCGTCTTCTCGTCGCAGGCGATCGAGACGTGGTCGGCGTCGGCCGCCCACACGTTGATCCCGCGCTCGGCGGCGGAGGCGACGACCTGGGCGGCCCTGCCGGGCACGCGGGCCAGCACGGTGTCGAAGAAGACGTCGTGGACGACCTCGACCCGTCCCCCGCGCAGGGCGGCGGCGAGCGTGACGGCCATGCGGTGGGTGCGCTGGGCGATGCGGCGCAGCCCCTCGGGGCCGTGGTAGACGGCGTACATGCCGGCGATGACGGCCAGCAGCACCTGGGCGGTGCAGATGTTGCTGGTGGCCTTCTCCCTGCGGATGTGCTGCTCGCGGGTCTGCAGGGCCAGGCGGTAGGCGGGGTCGCCGTCGACGTCCACCGACACGCCGACGAGCCGTCCCGGCATCTGCCGCTGCAGGCCCTCGCGGACCGACATGTAGGCGGCGTGCGGCCCGCCGAAGCCGAACGGCACGCCGAAGCGCTGCGAGGAGCCGATCGCGATGTCGGCGCCCAGGTCGCCGGGGGCGGCGACCAGCGTCAGCGACAGCAGGTCGGCGGCGGCCACCACCAGCGCGTTGTGCGCGTGGGCCGCCTCGGCCAGGGCGCGGAAGTCACGCAGGCGGCCGGAGGCGCCCGGGTACTGCACGAGCACGCCGAAACACTCGGGCAGCTCGCCGTCGAGGGAGTCGACGACCAGCTCGATGCCCAGCGGCTCGGCCCTGGTGGCCAGGACGGCCTTGGTCTGGGGCAGCGCGTCCGCGTCAACGACGAAGACGTTGCTCTTGGACTTGCCGGCCCTGCGCGCCAGCGTCATCGCCTCGGCGGCGGCCGTGGCCTCGTCCAGCAGGGAGGCGCCCGCCACGTCGAGGCCGGTCAGATCGGAGACGACGGTCTGGAAGTTGAGCAGCGCCTCGAGCCTGCCCTGGGAGATCTCGGGCTGGTAGGGCGTGTAGGCGGTGTACCAGCCGGGGTTCTCCAGCAGGTTACGCCTGATCACGGCCGGGGTGATCGTGTCGTAGTAACCCAGGCCGATCATCGAGGTGAGCACCTTGTTGCGGTCGGCCAGCGCCCGCAGCTCGGCGATCACTTCGGTCTCGCCGGCCGCGGCGGGCAGCCTCAACTGGTCCTTGGCCCTGATGGCCTCGGGCACGGCGACAGCCACGAGGTCGGCGACCGACTCGAAACCGACCGCCTCCAGCATCTTGGCCTGCTCGGCGTCCGAGGGACCGATATGACGGGTCGCGAAAGGCGGGGCAGCGAGGTCGCTGAGGGGCTCGGTCATGGATCTGCCTCCCAAGGCTGATGGAGAGCGCACGGGCTTATGCCGGGTCTCCCCCTCTGTCATCAACCTGAGAGGTTCGCCCGCGATTCCGCGGGCTTGCACCGTCGGTGAGACGCGCCTGGCTGGCGTGCCTGCTTTCCAGAGTTGCCTCACCCGAGCGGTACTGGATGCCTGAGAGATTCCGGGGAGGGTTGCTCCTTCGGCGCCCCGGATGCCCGGGGACTCTCCCGCACGGGGTCGTCAGCTACAGGCCTAGGCTACCAGCGTTCGGGGATCAGCCCAGTCGGCGAGCCTTGCGGCGCTGGGCCAGTTCGTCAGCGGGATGGTCGGCCGGGACGGTGTCCTCGACCGCCGCCCGTTCCCCCGGCAGCTCCGCGAGCGATCCCTCGACTTCGCGCCAGACCCTGCCCAGCGCGATACCGAACACTCCCTGACCGCCTTGCAGCAGGTCGATGACCTCGTCGGCCGAGGTGCACTCGTAGACGCTCACTCCGTCGCTCATGAGCGTGATCCTGCTGAGGTCGCCGACGCCCCTGTCTCTCAGGTGCTGGACGGCGGTGCGGATCTGCTGGAGCGACACGCCGGTGTCGAGCAGCCGCTTGACGACCTTGAGCACCAGGATGTCGCGGAAGCTGTAGAGGCGCTGGGAACCCGAGCCCTGAGCGGCTCTTATCGTGGGTTCGACCAGGCCCGTGCGCGCCCAGTAGTCCAGTTGCCTGTAGGTGATGCCGGCCGCCGCGCAGGCCGTGGGGCCGCGATAGCCGATGTCGCCAGGCAGAGTCGTAGGCTGCTCGTCGAAGAGCAGGCCCTGCTCACCCGCACGCTGGCGCGCACTCTCGCGCCGCACCGGGTCTTCCTGGCCGGCCGTCTTTCCCTCGCCGCTGCTGACCGCCACGCGGACCTCCGGCTTTCTCTCATCCCGTGGTCTGATCTGGGGGTTCGCAAAGGACAACCACAGGTTTCACTTGCACCGTAGGACCGTGACCATCCGCAGTCAACGATCCGGCTCGGCGCGTCGTGAAGCGTAAATGCAGTGAAATGCGTACCCCAGGTGTCGGCCAAGGGTACGAGCCTTCACGAAGGGAGTCCTACCCAGCGCGTCCGAAGTCCTCGGGCGTGATGGTGTCAAGGAACTCCCTGAACTTCTCCACCTCATCCTCCTGGTCATCAGGGATGATCACCCCGGCCTCCTGCACGACCTCCTCGCTGGCGAAGATCCGCGCACCGGTGCGCAGTGCCAGGGCGATGGAGTCGGACGGGCGCGCGCTGACCTCGACGCCGTTGGAGAACACCAGATCGGCGAAGAAGATCCCATCACGCAGAGCGACGATGTTGACCGCGCGCAGGCCGACGCCCAGCGCGCTCAGCACATCCCTGAACAGGTCGTGGGTCAATGGCCTGGGCGGCGGCTCCTCCGCTTGGGCAAGGGCGATGGCCGTGGCTTCGGTCATTCCTATCCAGATCGGGAGAAACCTCTCACCCTGCGCCTCCTTGAGCAGAACGATCGGCTGATTTGTGGGCATTTCAACGCGAACGCCCACTACCTCCATCTGCAACACGGGCTGCTCCGAATTCACGATCCATGGGCCGGAATCTTCCGCACTTCAACGTAACACCCACTGGGTAAGTAATATCCCTGCCCCTGAGGCTCCCAGCCAACCTACCCGCCTCCGTGATCCCTTCGCTCACCGCCTCCACCCCCTGCGGCGTCGGCGGAGCGGGCGTTCGAAACTCTCGCAGCGGCCGCGCGGGAGCGCGCCGGACGTGTCCCGAACGGGTATGGCGGCCGGGACTCAGCCGCCGAGAACAGAGCGGACGGCGGCCCGCAGAAGGGCGGCGTGCAGGTCGAGGAGCTGCCCCGACAGCTGTCTGGCCGTCTCGCCGGCCTCGCCGATGGCGCCGGGGGCGCGCCGTTTGAGAATGGGGGCGACGGTCTGCTCGACCAGACCGGCCTCGCGCTCGGCCGCGGCCTTGACCGCGCGCAGGTGCCTGGCGTGCAGGCCGTACTTGGCCAGGGAGCCGACGCTGCGGGCCACGTTCAGCGCGTCCTCGTCATAGCGCCTGGCGACCGGCGCGAGCAGGCCGTAGTCCTCGAGCTCGGTGAGCGTCTCGTCGTCGAGCCCGCTGGCCTCCAGCAGCTCGGCGCGGCTGAACCTGACCTCCTTGGCCTCGGGCAGGGCCCGCGGGCGGCCGAGCTCCTCGGCCATCTTGTCCTTGATGACGCGCAGCGGCAGGTAGTGGTCGCGCTGCTCGGTGAGGATGAAGCGCAGCTGCTCCACGTGCATGTAGGTGAACTTGCGAAACCCGGAGGGGCTGCGCTCTGGCTCGATCAGCCCCTCGCTCTCGAGGAAACGGATCTTGGAGATGGTGACATCGGGGAAGTCGCCCTGCAGCAGGGCGAGCACCTCCCCGATGCTCATGTGCGACCGCGCCGCCTGGGAGCTCATGCGCCCCGCGTGAGGAAGACGAGGCGGAACTTGCCGATCTGCACCTCGTCGCCGCTGTGGAGGGGAACCTCCTCGATGCGCTCCCTGTTGACGTAGGTGCCGTTGAGGCTGCCGACGTCGCGGACGGTGAAGGCGCCACCGGGATGCCGGTAGAACTCCACGTGCCGCCGCGAGACCGTGATGTCGTCGAGGAAGATGTCGCTCTCGGGGTGCCTGCCCGTCGTCGTCAGGTCACGGTCGAGGCGGAAGCGGCTGCCCGCGTTGGGGCCGCGTGTCACGACGAGCAGCGCCGCGCCGGGCGGGAGTTGCTCGACGGCGGCCCGCTCGGCAAGGAGGGCGTCGGCCGTCTCCGCCTCATACGCCTCGATTCCCGCGACGGAGATCGTCGAGGTGGTGTCTCCCGAGACCTCATGTCTGGTCAGCGGCGACCCACACCGGGAGCAGAAACGGGCATCCTCGGGGTTGGCATGACCGCACTGCGTACAGTAGACGTACGGCATCTATCGGCTCGGCCTCCTACCGCGAGAACGCGGCGACGGTTGATCAGGACGCCCCACGCCTCTCGCTCGTTCACGATTGCGAATGCCGCAACTTACGCTGATCACTGGCAAAGGTCAAGGCGGGACGCCGCACGGCGGTTCGGACGGTGACAAAGTTACCGCCGAGCCGCCCCCAAGGTCCATGCCGCCGCGCCACTTGTGTTGTCACGTTCCTGCGGCCTGCTCCACGACGCGCGCCCATCTGTCAAGGAATGCCTCTGCTGTGTCGAAATCGTGCGCTTCGGCCCACAGGTCGGTGGCGGGTTCCGAGGCGGCGGGCAGGATGAGAGCCCAGCGCCCGTCGTCCCCGACGACCCGCACGCCGTCGGTGGTGTCGACGCGGAAGCCCTCGGCGGCCTCGATCACCGAGCGCATCACCGCCCCCTTGGTGGCCCACGGCGTCGGGACCGTCCGCTTGAGCAGCTTGGCCTCCGGGATCCGCGCGTCGATCTGGCTGAGCGTCAGACGGGTGCGGGCCACGAGGCCGAGCAGGCGCAGGAAGGCGGCCAGGCCGTCCACCGTGGGCCCGAACTCCGGCACGATGAAGCCACCCCTGCCGTCACCCGCGAAGATCATGTACGGCTTGGCGGCCGCGGAGGTGAGCGCGTCGAGCGAGGTGGAGGTCCACTCGACCTGGACGCCGTGGAAGCGGCACACCTGCTCGGCCACCCTGGTCGTGGTCACCGGGAGCGCCACCCTGCCGCGGCGGCGTTCGGCGGCGACCAGGTCGAGCACCACCAGCAGCGCCCGCTCCTCGCTGATGAGCTGGCCCATCTCGTCGACCAGGGCGATGCGCTCGCCGACGGGGTCGAAGCGGACGCCGAAGGAGGCGCGTGAGGAGCCGACGAGTTCGGAAAGGCGCTGCAGGTCGCGGCGGCGCTCGGCGAGCGTCTCGGTGGGCGAGGCGGAGTCGAGTCTGGCGTTGACGGTCAGCACCTCGACGCCGAGACGGCCGAGCAGGGTGGGCAGCACCACCGAGGCGGTGCCGCCCGCGCAGTCCACGACGACCTTCATGTCGTTGACGCCCGTCATGTCGACGCAGCGCAGCAGCTCCTGCGCGTAGTCCTCGACCGCTCTGGCTGGGAAGCTCAGCTCGGCGATCTCGCCGGGGAAGGCTCTGCGGAACTCCTGGCGGGAGAAGACGCGTTCCAGCTTGCGCTGTGCGGTGGGGCTGAGGTCGGCGCCGTGGGAGTCCATGAAGACGATGTCGACGCTCTGCGGGTCGCCGGAGGTGGTGCGCAGCGCGATGCCGCCGCTGGCGGGCCTGCGGGAGGTGTGGAAGCGGGCCACGGGCAGCGGCATGGCCTCCAGGTCGAGCACGTCGATGGCGCCCGCGGTCAGCGCGCTGATCACGGCGCGTTTGAGCGCCCTCGCCGCGCGGGAGGAGTCGCGCGAGGTGATGACCTGGTCGCCCTTCTTCAGGGTGGTGGCGTAGGCGCTGGCCAGCCGGACGCAGAGCTCGGGGGTGATCTCGACGTTGACCAGGCCGCTGACGCCGCGGGGGCCGAACAGGCTGCGCTGGCCGCGCGACTCCCAGATGACGCTGGTGTTGACGACCGCGCCCGCCTCGACGGTCTTGAAGGGGTAGACCTTGACGCCGCTGGAGACGTACGCCTCGGCCTCGATGACGCACTCGTCACCGACGACGGCGTTCTCCTCGATGCGGGCGCCGGTCATCAGGTCGGTGTTCTTGCCGATGACGCAGCCGCGCAGGTGGGCGCCCGGACCGATGTAGACGTTGTCGTGGACCACGGCGCGGTGCAGGAAGGCGCCCTCGCGCACGACGGCGTTGCTGCCGAGCACGGTGTACTCGCGCAGCTCGGCGCCCGCCTCGATCTTGACGTAGTCGCCGATGAGCAGCGGGCCCTTGAGCACGGCCTCGGGGTCCACCTCGGCGCCCTCGCCCACCCAGACGCCCGGCGACATCTCGAAGCCGCCGACGTCGAGCTTGACCCGCCCTGACAGCGCGTCCGCCTGGGCCTTCAGGTAGCTCTCGTGGGTGCCGACGTCCTCCCAGTAGCAGTCGGAGACGTAGCCGTAGATGGGCGCGCCGCGTTCGAGCAGGCGGGGGAAGACGTCAGAGGACCAGTCGACGGCCTCTCCCGCGGGGACGTCGTCGAGGACTTCGGGCTCCATGACGTAGATGCCGGTGTTCACCGTGTCGGAGAAGACCTGGCCCCAGGTGGGCTTTTCGAGGAAACGCTGCACCCTGCCCTGATCGTCGACGATGATGATCCCGAACTCGAGCGGGTTGGGGACGCGCGTCAGACCGATAGTGACGAGGGCCGAATTCTCCCGATGAAACCGGATCATGTCCGATAAATCGATATCGGTCAGAGCGTCGCCGGAAATGACGAGGAAGCGGTCGTCGCGGAGTTTGTCGGCGGCGTTCTTGACGCTGCCCGCCGTACCGAGGGGAAGGTCTTCCGTGGCGTAGTGCAGGCGCATGCCCAGTTCGTCGCCGTCGCCGAAGTAGCTGCGCACCAGCGCGGCAAGGAACTGGACCGTGACCACGGTCTCGGTCAGGCCGTGTTTCCGCAGCAACCGGAGCACGTGTTCCATGATCGGGCGGTTGACCACAGGAAGCAGGGGTTTGGGCTGGTTCGCGGTCATCGGCCGCAACCTCGTGCCCTCCCCGCCTGCCATGACGACCGCCTTCACCCGATCACTCCTTCGTCGCAGTTTGCCCGGGTTCGCGCAGCTCCCCCTTGGCAGCGGTGACGAGCTGGCGCACCTGTACCACATACAACACGCCTGCCCACCAGTACAGACCCGTTCCCCAAATGGCGAACGCCCATCCGATAATCCTCGCAATATCGGCATACCAGGAGCCGGTGTGCGAGGCCAGGAAGAGCAGCGGGAAGGCGTACATCAGATTGGCCATGGCCGCTTTGCCAAGAAAATGCACAGGCAGTGCCTTGTAGCCGTATTTGCGGAGCACGGGGAAGAAACATCCGACGAAGATTTCCCGTGCCAGGATGATCGCGACCAGCCACCACGGGATCACCTCCCTGAGCACCAGGCCGAGGAGGGTGGCGAAGACATAGAGCTTGTCGGCGGCCGGGTCGATGAGGCGGCCCAGCCTGCTGGTCTGGTTCCAGGCGCGGGCGATCTTGCCGTCGAGCCAGTCGGTGAACCCCGCCACCATGAGCAGCCCGATCGCCCAGCCGTCCGCCTTGGGTCCGAGAACCAGCCAAAGGAACACGGGCACACCGAGGAGACGCAGGAAGCTCAGCAGGTTAGGAACCGTCCAGATCCGGTCCTCCGCTGACGAAGGGGCGGAAGTTTCGCTCACGCTTGCGACCCTACTGCGTCGCCGACCAGCGCACGCTGCCGCGCCGTGGCCCGA
Source organism: Nonomuraea sp. bgisy101 (assembly GCF_057708945.1). NCBI lineage: Bacteria > Bacillati > Actinomycetota > Actinomycetes > Streptosporangiales > Streptosporangiaceae > Nonomuraea > Nonomuraea sp. bgisy101. The sequence continues at coordinate 165,485 of NZ_JBYITD010000005.1, read as the reverse complement.
TGGATCCGCTCGCGGACCGCCGCGGCATTTCGGGCATCCGAAGAAGCCGGGGGTTGCGCGGCCCCCCGGTGATCGGGTTACGGTTGCGCCGACCAACGCGGGAGCCCGGTGTGACCGGGCTGAGAGGACGGCTACAGCCGCCGACCGCCAGAACCTGCTCCGGGTAATGCCGGCGAAGGGAGTTTGCGCGATGAGTGGCGCGCGTTTTTCCAAGATCTACCAGGGCGATCTCAGGGTCCCGGCACGCCGGATCGAGCTGAGCGACGGCGGATCCTTCACCGTCTACGACACCTCCGGCCCCTACACCGACCCCAGCGTGGAGACCGACGTCACCCGCGGCCTGCGCCCCCTTCGCGAACAGTGGATCCTCGACCGCGGCGACGTCGCCAGGTACGGCGGCCGCCACGTCAAGCCCATCGACGACGGCTACCGCGACCAGGCGGCCTGGAAGCGGGCGGGCGCGAACCTGTTCGCCGGCGAGCGCCGCGACCCCCTCAGGGCCGCGGGCGCGCCCGTCACCCAGCTCGCCTACGCCCGCAGGGGCGTGGTGACCAGGGAGATGGAGTTCGTCGCCGTCAGGGAGGGCGTGGACCCCGAATTCGTCCGCGCGGAGGTGGCCGCGGGCAGGGCGATCATCCCCGCCAACGTCAACCACCCCGAGAGCGAGCCGATGATCATCGGCAGGAACTTCCTCGTCAAGATCAATGCCAACATCGGCAACTCCGCCATCACCTCCTCCGTCGAGGAGGAGGTGGAGAAGATGACCTGGGCCATCCGCTGGGGCGCCGACACCGTCATGGACCTGTCGACGGGCCGCGACATCCACACCACCCGCGAGTGGATCATCCGCAACTCGCCCGTCCCGATCGGCACCGTCCCCCTCTACCAGGCCCTGGAGAAGGTCAACGGGGTCGCCGCGCACCTGTCGTGGGAGGTCTACCGCGACACGCTCATCGAGCAGTGCGAGCAGGGCGTCGACTACGTCACCGTCCACGCGGGGGTGCGGCTGGCGTACGTGCCGCTCACCGTCGGCCGCAAGACGGGCATCGTCTCCCGCGGCGGCTCGATCATGGCGGCATGGTGCCTGGCACACCACCGCGAGAGCTTCCTGTACGAGCACTTCGAGGAGATGTGCGACATCCTCGCCTCCTACGACGTCGCCTTCTCACTGGGCGACGGGCTGCGGCCGGGCTCGATCGCCGACGCCAACGACGAGGCGCAGTTCGCCGAGCTGCGCACGCTGGGCGAGCTCACCAAGATCGCTCACGCGCACGACGTGCAGGTCATGATCGAAGGTCCGGGCCACGTACCGATGCACAAGATCAAGGAGAACGTGGAGCTGCAGCGCGAGCTCTGCGACGACGCCCCCTTCTACACCCTCGGTCCCCTGGTCACCGACATCGCGCCCGGCTACGACCACATCACCTCGGGCATCGGCGCGGCCATGATCGGCTGGTACGGCACGGCGATGCTCTGCTATGTCACCCCGAAGGAGCACCTCGGCCTGCCCGACAAGGACGACGTCAAGACCGGCGTCATCACCTACAAGATCGCCGCGCACGCCGCGGACCTGGCCAAGGGGCACCCGGGGGCGCAGGCGTGGGACGACGCGCTGTCGGATGCGCGGTTCGAGTTCCGGTGGGAGGACCAGTTCGACCTTTCACTGGACCCTGACACCGCGCGGGCCTTCCACGACGAGACGCTGCCCGCGACCCCGGCCAAGACGGCGCACTTCTGCTCGATGTGCGGGCCGAAGTTCTGCTCGATGCGGATCTCCCACGACCTGCGGGCGCAGGCGGGGATGCGGGAGAAGGCGGAGGAGTTCGTGCGCGGCGGCGGCGAGATCTACCTGCCGCTTCCCGAGCGGCGCTGAGGCCCGACCTGCCGCGGAACGCCCGCGCCGCCTGCCGCAGGGGCCGGGCGGCGCGGGCCGGCCGTCGTAGCGGTCCCTGGACCGGGAGGCCGGGACCGCGAGACCGGGACCGCGAGACCGGGGTCACGAGGCCGGGGTACGCCTGAGGTCAGCGCTTCACGGGCGCGCTCGCGTCGAGCAGCAGATTCTTGGCGTCGGTGGCCGTGAACCTGCCGGTGGTCCCGCACACGGCGCCCACGGTGTGCGCGGCCCAGGCCTGCGTGCCCGCCTCGGCCCCCGGGTGCCAGGTCGTGTTGATGCCGGACGAGGCCTGCCTGCCGCCCTCCTCGGTGCTGAGCGACAGCGTCGCCATGCCGATGACGCCGCCGTCATGCCCCCACAGCTTCCCGCAGGGCGTGTCGTAGGCGATGAGGCCGAGGCCGTAGTCGAAGGTGACGGGGACCCCCGGCCCCGGCGTGATCGGACCCGTCCTCCGCATCTCCGCGAGCTGGTCCTGGCCGATCAACCGGCCGGTGAGCAGCGCGCGGAAGAAGCGGTTGAGATCCTCCATCGTCGAGACCATCGCGCCCGCCGTGCCGCCCCACGACATGTTGAACGTGCTGAAGTCCCTGAGCGGGAAGGAGCCGAAGAAGGACGTGTACGCCTTCGCGTGCGGGCGGGGCAGCTCCGGCGTGTTCGGGAAGAACGTGTGCGACAGTCCCGCCCGCTGGATCACGTGGCGGGTGATGTAGCGCTCGGCGGACATCCCCGTGACCTTGTCGAGCAGCAGGCCGAGCACGATGTAGTTGGTGTTGGAGTAGCTGCCCGGCGAGTCGCCCGGCTCCCCCGACGGGCCGACGCCGAGGCCGAGGCGGATGAGCTCCTCGTCGCTGAACTGCCGCACGCGCATCTCTTCGAGGCTGTCGGGGCCGGTGATCAGCGCGGTGTCGTAGTCGCCGAGGTGGCTGGTGTGGTTGAGCAGCATCCTGACGGTGACGCGCCGGTCGGGCAGCAGCCCGGGCAGGTACTCCTCGACGGGGGCGTCCAGCCGTACCTTGCCCTGCTCGACCTGCTGCAGGACGGCGGTGGCGACGAAGGTCTTGGTGATGCTGCCGATCCGGTGGTACATGGCGGGCCGCGTGGGACGCCCTGCCTCCAGGTCGGCCAGGCCCGCCGCGCCGCGCCAGTGCCGCCATCCGTCCCGGACGGCGGAGTAGGCCCCGGCGACGCCGCCCTTGGGCACCTCCTCGAGCGTGCGCCGCAGCTCCTTCCTGTCGAGCCCCGGTCCTGCGGCGTGCGCGGCCGGAGCGACGCCGGCCAAGACGAGCAGCGCCCCGAGGCCCAGTGCGGCCATCCTCTTCCATGCCATCCTGTCGCCCTTCTCGCGAAGTTTCCGGACGGGCTCACTATGGCATGCCAGTGATCATGGAAACCTCGGCGGGAAGGAGGACTTCTCCGCTCATCCCCTGAAAGGAGGGGAGGCGACCGAAGTCTCAGGCGCGGGCGGCCTGGAGGAAGGCGCGGATGAGGGCGGAGTCCTTCACGCCCCTGGAGACCTCCACGCCGCTGGAGACGTCGACGCCCCACGGCTGCGCCGCGGCGATCGCCTGCCGTACGTTGCCGGGATCGAGGCCGCCGGCCAGCAGCCAGTGGCCCGAGGGGCCGCCGCGGACGGCCGCCCAGTCCCAGGGCTCGCCGGCGCCGGCCCTGGGCGCGTCCACGATCAGCAGGTCCTCGTCGAACGCCCCTGTCCGCAGGTCGGCGTCGGCCGGGACGGCGCGCACGAGCGTGAGACCGAGGTCCTTCAGCGCGGTGAAGTCCGCGTGCGGGTGACGGCCGTGCAGCTGGACGGCCCGCACCCCTGCGGCCGTGGCGGCCTGCCGTACCTCTTCGACGGGCTCGCCCATGAAGACGCCGACGGTCAGCACGTGGGCCGGGACCGGCGCGGCCAGCTCGGCGGCCCGCGCGGGACTCACCCTGCGCGGGCTCCGGGTCATCACGAACCCGATCGCGTCGGCGCCGGCCTCGACGGCCGCCTCGACGTGCTCGGGCTCGCTCAACCCGCAGATCTTCACGAACATGGCCAAAGCCTATCGGCGCCGCGCGGCCGAGGGCGACCACGCCCACACCGTGGTGAGGGCCAGCAGACCGAACATGAGCACGCCGTTGGGAACGTGCGCGCCGAGGCCGACGAAGATCAGCAGGAAGTGCTGGGCGATGCCGAGCAGGAACAGGGCGAGGCTCGCGAGGGCGGGCCAGCCCGCGCCCCTGCCGGGACGCCAGTAGAGGACGGCGGCGATCACCTGGAGCAGGCCGACCAGGTGGGCGACCATGCCGATCATGACATGGGTCTCGGCCGTCGCGAGGTCGGCCACGAGCGAGGTGTCGCCGTAGACCAGCGCCTGCCCGGCGAACGAGGCCGCCACCAGCAGCGAGACGGCGTGGGCGAGCACCAGCACGCGCAGGGTGTAGAGCAGCCCGGACGAGACGGGGACGGACGTGGCTGAGGTCACGTCGTGCATGAGGGTGGTCCTTCCTTCTGAGGTGAGGACCACATCGTGGCCGGGCGGGCCCGGCGGGGTCGTCAGCCTGCCGGGTGACCCCCCGATCAGCCCCTGGGCGGATGGCGCACCGGGCGGAAGGCGGCGTCGACCAGGCCGATGCGGTGGGCGACGACCGCGGCCTGGATGCGGTTGCGCAGGCCGAGCTTCTCCATGGCCGAGCCGACATGAGTCTTGACCGTGGTGACGCCGACGTGGAGGCGGTCGGCGATCTCGGCGTTCGACAGGCCGGTGCCGACCAGGGCGAGCACCTCGAGCTCGCGCTCGGTGAGCCCGGCGGGGGTGGGCGTGGTCTGCTGCTCGGCGGCCAGCGCCCGTTCGACGACCCTGCGCAGGACGGAGGGCGCGAGCAGTTGCTCGCCTGAGGCGGCCCTGCGCACGGCGTCGACCATGCGTTCGGGTTCGTCGTCCTTGACCAGGAACCCGAGCGCGCCGACGCGCAGCGCGGCGTAGACGTTGGAGTCGTCGGCGAAGGTGGTCAGCACGACGATCTTCGCGGCCGGCTGGGCGGCCAGGATCCGTTTGATCGCCTCGAGCCCGTCGACCCGCGGCATGCGCAGATCCATGAGCACGACGTCGGGCCTGTGGTGCTCGGCCAGACGGACAGCCTCCGCGCCGTCGTCGGCCTCGCCGACGACCTCCATGTCGCCCGTCGCCTGCAGCAACATGCGGACGCCCGCCCTCACCAGGGCCTGGTCGTCGGCCACCACCACTCGAATCACGTCGTCACCTTGGTCGTCGCCATCGTGGCCTGGGGGTAGGGAAGGGTCACGGCCAGGCGCCAGCCGCCGCCGTCGGGACCCGCGGTCAGCGTGCCGCCCAGGGCCTTGGCCCGTTCGCGCATGCCGGCCAGACCCTGGCCCGAGGACGGCAGCGGCTCGCGGATGGTGGGTGGACGGCCGTTGGCGACCTCGACGACCAGCTCGCCCTCGCCTGCGGCCAGCCCGACCCTGACGGCGGTGCCGGGGCCCGCGTGCTTGAGCACGTTGGTCAGGCCCTCCTGGACGATGCGCGCGGCCGAGGCCCTCGCCACCAGCGGCGCCTCACCGAGCGCGGGGTCGAGGTCGAGGTCGACGATCAGCCCGGCGGCGCTCATCCGCTCGGCCGACTCGGCGACCACGTCGGCGGGGTCGGCCAGCAGTACGGCGTCGCCGGCCGGGTCGCGCAGCACGTCGAGCAGGCCGCGCAGGTCCTCGAGCACCTGGTGACCCGTCTCCTTGATGTCGGCGAGCGCGTCGGCGACGGGGCCGTCGGGCGCGGCGTAGCGGGCGGCGGAGGCCCGCAGCACCATGGCGCCGACGTGGTGGGCGACGATGTCGTGCACCTCGCGGGCGAGGCGCTCGCGCTCGGCCAGCTGGTCGGCGCGCAGCTGCGCGATGGCCAGCCGTTCGGACTCGCGCACCCGCAGCCGCTCGGCCTCGGCGGCCGACTGCCTGGCCCCGGCGTACCTGCCGATCGCGATGGGAGTGGCGACGACCACCAGCAGCAGGACCACCCTGAGCGCGGTGACGTTGCCCTCGCCGTTGACCACCACCATCGCGGCCAGCGAGCTGGCGGTGACGTAGACCACGAGGTTCCAGAACCAGGAGGCGACCCGCATCGCGAACACGCCGACCGCGGTCAGCATCGCGACCTGGATGGTGCCGGTGGTCGCGGGGATGAACTGGTGCGCGCTCAGCAGCAGCGCCCCTTCCACCGCGAACACGGCGGCCGGCAGCCGCCTGGCCACCCCCAGCGCGAGGCCCGCCGCCACGACGAAGGAGCCGATCACCCATGCGGGCTGGCTGCCGGTGTGCCAGGAGGGCCAGGTCCCGAGGACGGCCACCGCCACCCCCGCGCCCGCCAGCAGCACGTCCGGGGTGATCTCGGGTGCTTCGAGCCGTCCTGCGGGGCCGCGCAGGTAGCGGCCGACGAGGGCGGGCAGCAGGGCGATGCCGACGGAGTAGAACCAGGCGTTGCGGGTGAAGGCGATGCCGGGGTCGGCGATGTTGAGCCCGGTGGCCAGCGCGCCCGCGGCCACGACCCCCAGGGTGGCGAGCCAGCCGCGGTGGTAGCCGGTGGCGCCGATCGCCACGCACAGCAGGATCTGCGCGGTGTTGGAGGTGAAGGAGCCGATCTGGTCGGTGAAGACGAGGAAGCCGACCAGGTAGAGGCTGACGTGGACGGGCCGGTGGCGTACCAGCCCCATGGGGGCGCCGACCAGCACCGCGAACAGGGGGACGCGCCACTCGGACTGCGGACCGCCTGCCTTGCCCGACATCAGCAGGTCGAGGGCGATTCCGGAGACGGCGAGCAGCACGTCCGGTGCCAGACCACGCCATCGCATGGCACAACCGTATCGACGGGCGCGACCTGCTCGATCCTCCCGACGGAGGAGTTCGCATCCTCCAAGTGGCCGGACATCCGCCCGTAAGATGGAGGATGAGTCTTGACCCCGCACCGTAACGTTGTCACATGCCCAACGACACCACGTTGTTCCTCGGCCAGTTCATGCGCTCGCCCGGCACGATCGGCGCCCTGGCGCCGAGCTCCCGGCGGCTGGCCGAGACCGTCTGCACGCCCGTGCCCGAGCGCGGCGAGCCGACCGTGGTCGAGTTGGGTCCTGGCACCGGCCCTTTCACGGCGGAGATCCAGCGCAGGTTGAACGGGCGCGGCCACCATCTGGCGGTCGAGCTGAACCCGAAGCTCGCCACCTTGCTCGCCGACCGTTTCCCCCGGGTGGACGTGGCGCAGGACGACGCGGCGCGCCTGCCCGACCTGCTGCGCGAGCGCAATCTGGTCAGGGCCGACGTGGTGGTCAGCGGGTTGCCGTGGGCGGCCTTCCCCGAGGAGCTGCAGCGGCAGCTGCTCGGCGCGGTCACTTCCATCTTGTGCCCCTCCGGGGCTTTCACGACGTTCTCCTACGTGCACGCGATGCCGCTGGCCTCGGCGCGCCGCTTCCGGACGCTGCTCGGCGAGCGGTTCGAGGAGGTCGTCCTGGGTCGCACGGTCTGGCGCAACACCCCGCCGGCGTTTGTGCTGCACGCGCGCCGGCCGCGCTGACCGTCCCTTTTCTCCGCCGTACGGCTCTCTCCGCCGTACGGCGTTCTCTCTTCCTACGGCTTCGCACGGCCGAGGCCACCGTGGTCACCGGTGACCGCCCGTCCATCACGCGTGCTCCAGCGGGACTCCGGCCGGTCGCCGTCACGTCAGTGATCTCGGCCGTTTCGCTCTGTCGAAGGTACAGAACTTCGTTCTACGATTGCGCACGCAACGAGAATGGAGTGATCACGTGGACTTCACGCTTCCCGAGAGCGCGCTTGCCGTCCAGAAGGGCGTCGGGGACATCTGCGCACGCTACGACATGGACTACTGGCAGCGCTGCGAGGCCGACAAACGGTGGCCCGAGGAGGTGTGGGCGGAGCTGGCCAAAGGCGGGTGGCTCGGCCTGGCCGTACCCGAGGAGTTCGGGGGCGGCGGGCAGGGGCTGCTGGAGCTGGCGGTCGCGACCGAGACGCTGGCGGCCTCCGGAGCGGCGGGGGGATCGGCCTTCACCTACGTGCTCACGCCCGGCTTCGGGGCGCTGACCCTGGCCAGGCACGGCAACGAGCAGCAGCGCGCCGAACTGCTGCCCAAGCTGGCCACGGGCGAGATCGAGACGTGTTTCGCGCTGACCGAGCCCGACGCGGGCTCCAACTCGCTGGCGATCACGACCTCGGCCAGGCGCGACGGCGGCGACTACGTGATCAACGGGCAGAAGATCTGGATCACCGGCGTTCAGCGGGCCACCTGGATGATGCTGGTCACCAGGACGATCCCGGCGGCCGAGGCCAGGCCGCGCACCAACGGCATGACGGTGTTCCTGGTGAACGTGCCGGAGGCGGTGGCCGCCGGGCAGCTGTCGTTCCGGCCGATCCCCAAGATGGGCGCCAACACCACGCCGTCGAACATGGTCTTCTTCGACGACCTGCGGGTCCCGGCCTCCAGCGCGGTCGGCCAGATCGACCAGGGCGCCATCGTGCTGTGGGACATCCTCAACCCCGAGCGGATCCTGCTGGCGGCCTCCGCGCTGGGCGGTGCGGAGGTGGCGTTGCGGGTGGCGGTGAGCTACGCCAAGGAGCGGGAGGTGTTCGGGCGGCCGATCGGCTCGAACCAGGCGATCGCCTTCCCTCTCGCCCAGGTGAAGGCGAAGATCGAGCTGGCCAGGCTGATGCTGTACAAGGCGGCGTGGTCCTTCGACCGGCAGCTGCCGTGCGGCACCGAGGCCAACATCGCCAAGCTGACCGCGTCGCAGGCGGCATGGGAGGCGGCCGACGCGGCGTTCCAGACGCACGGGGGGATGGCCTACTCGCTGGAGTACCCGGTGGCGCGGCTGCTGACGGACGCGCGGATCGGCAAGGTGGCGCCGGTGACGGAGGAACTGCTGCTGAACTACCTGGCCACGCAGGTGCTGGGGCTGCCCAGAAGCTTCTGACCCGTGCGGGTCAGGAGAAGGAAGGGGGGCGCTTCTCGCGGAGCGCCCTGACGCCCTCCTGCACGTCGGGCCCGGAGAAGCCGAGGAACTCCATGGCGAGGGAGGCGTCGAACGTCGGCCCCGCCATGCGCAGCCAGTTGTTGAGCGAGTACTTGGTCAGCCTGATGGCCTCTTGCGAGCCCTCGGCCAGCCGTACGGCGATCTCCATGGCCTTGTCGTGGACCTCGGCGTCGTCGACGCAGACGCTCACCAGGCCCATCCGCTCGGCCTGCTCGCCGGTGACGGGCTCGCACAGCAGCAGGTGGTACTTGGCCTTGGCCATGCCGCACAGCAGCGGCCAGATGATCGCCGCGTGGTCGCCCGCCGCGACGCCGAGCCTGGTGTGCCCGTCGATGATGCGGGCAGTACGGCCGGCGACGGAGATGTCGGCCAGCAGCGCGACAGCCAGGCCCGCGCCCACCGCCGGGCCCTGGATGGCGCTGACCACCGGCTTGGAGCAGTTGAGCACGTTGTAGACGATGTCGCGGGCCTCGGTGAACACGCGCAGCCTGGTGGCGTGGTCGCGGGTCATCTCCTCGATCATCGACAGGTCCCCGCCGGCGGAGAAGGCCGCGCCCTCGCCCCTGACCAGGACGGCGCGCACCTCCTCGTCACGGTCGAGGTCGCGCCAGATCTCGGCCAGCTCGCGGTGGCCGGTCATGTCGACCGCGTTCAGCCTGCTCGGCTCGCTGATCGTGATCCGCAGGACGCCGTCGGCCGCCCAGTCGACCTTGAGCTTGTCGAAGCCGTCGAATCCGCTCACGACGCCAGCGCCGCCCTGAGCCTGTCCGCGACGAACGCGCGGGCCTCCTCCGCCTGGTCGAACCAGCCGGGCAGGCCGAAGAAGCCGTGCACCATGCCGGGATAGCGGTGCACCTCGACGCTCACGCCCTCGGCCGCCATGCGCGCGCCGTACGCCTCGCTCTCGTCGCGCAGCACGTCGTGCTCGGCGGTCACCACGGTCGCCGGCGCCAGGCCCGCGCAGGATTGCAGGCGCAGCGGGGACAGCCGCGGGTCGAGAGGGTCGGCCGCGGCGGCGTACCGCTCCACGAACCAGGCCATCTCCTCGGCGTCGAGCCCGTAGCCCTTGGCGTGGTCGCGGTAGCTGGCGGTGTCCATGGCCACGTCGGTGATCGGGTAGACGAGCACCTGGTGGGCCAGGGTGAGCCCGGCGTCGCGCGCCTGCCACGCGGCCACCGCGGCCAGGTTGCCGCCCGCGCTGTCGCCGATCACGGCGACGCGGCCGTTGCTCTGGTAGAAGGCGGGGCGGGCGAAGATGTCGCGCACCACGGTCCACGCGTCGTCGGCGGCGGCGGGAAAGGCGTGCTCGGGCGCGAGCCGGTAGTCGACCGAGACCACCACCGCGCCGGTCCTGACGGCAAGGTCCCTGCCGAGCGCGTCGTTGCGCCTGACGCTGCCGAACACCCAGCCGCCGCCGTGGAAGTAGACGATGACAGGCAGGGTGTGGTCGCCAGGATCGGCTCGGTAGACCCTGATCGGCACGTCGTCGGCCAGCGCGTCACGCACGAACGGCAGGCGCGTCAGCGGGCCGCGCCTGTCGGCCAGGCCGTCGGCGGCGCGCATCCGCTCGATCTCCGCCTGGCCCAGGCTCGCAGGGTCGAGGCCGAGGTCGGAGGGGTAGAGCTCCAGATAAGCCCTGGCCTGGGGATGCAAGCTCATGATCCGAGCTTACTCATGAGCCACCCCATTTCTCATCAGTATCGGGCGGCCTCCACGAGTGCCTCGAACAGTCGCATATCCTCGCCCCGCTCGGGGTGCCACTGGACGCCGACGCCGAACCTGTGCCCCTGCAACTCGATGCCCTCGACGATCTGGTCGTCGGCCCACGCGACCGCCAGCAGGCCGTTACCGAGCCGCTTGACCGACTGGTGGTGCGGCGCGGTCACCTCGATCCGGTCGCCGAGCGCCTTGCCCAGTTTGCTGGAGACGCTCACCTGGATGACGTGCGGCCGGCCGTGCGCGGCGTGCCGTTCGTGGTCGAGGACGTCGGGCAGCCAGGGGATCAGCGTGCCGCCCTGGGCGACGTTCAGCACGTGCATGCCGCGCGCCACCGCGAGGATCGGCACGTCGGCCTGGACGGCTGCGCGGGCCAGCGCCAGCTCGAACCTGTCGCGGTGCGGCTGCGGCTCGGCCACCCTGTCGTCCTGGTCGGCCCCGTAGACGGAGCCGGCCACTTCGGCGCCTCCGGCCAGGACGATGCCGTTCAGGCCCCTCACGTAGGCGTCGATGGCGTGCAGGTTGAGCGGGGGCAGCAGGACGGGCGCGCCTCCCGCCCTTTCGACCGCCTTCGCGTAGGAGGGCGGCCCGAGGACGGCCTCCCTCACCCAGTCGCCCCAGCGGGCGGCCTCGAAGTAGGCGGTGATGCCGATCAGCGGTCGAGACATGCGCGCTCCAGAGGGCAAGCAGGAGGACGGGCGACCCACGTCGAAGATGGCGACCAGGTTCCTGGTCCATCATGGCGCACGCGATTTCGGTTATGTCACCTATCCCGGGTATCAGTGCTGTCACTTCCGGCGCACCCGATCACGGCGCCCGGTCCGCCCACCCGGTTCGCCAGGCACGAGCGTCCGCTACCGCCTGGCCGGGGCGGGAGGCCCGGCGGCGCGGAAAGACGACTCCGCGAACGCGCCGACTTTTCACGAAGCGTGAATGCGATACGCATTCACTTTTCTCGCCCCCAATGTATCGACTCCTGGTTGCAGAAAATAACGGTACCGTTACGGATAGTTCAGATTCGCACCGTATTGAGGTGAAACGGTTGTGACTCCAGGGAGCCGGTGTAACACTCCGAAATGAGCGTATGGAGGAGCCGGGGCTGTCCAGACGCTCGCAACCCGGAGCCGTCAGGGAGGTGGAACGACAGACTGGAATAGCATTCTGGTCAAAGGGTGGGTCAAAAGGCATGTCGTTGAATCCGCGCCTCGTCAAGGAGAGTTTCTCCGTCATCGAACCCGTCGCCGACAAGGCGGCGGCCTATTTCTACGGCCGGCTGTTCGCGGAGAACCCGCACCTGCGAGGGATGTTCCCGCCAGCCATGGACGTCCAGCGCGACCGGCTCTTCAGCGCGCTGACCCGGATCGTGTGGAGCCTGGACAGTCCGGACAGCCTCGCCTCCTATCTGGGCCAGCTCGGCCGCGACCACCGCAAGTACGGCGTGATCGCCGAACACTACACCGCGGTGGGCAACGCCCTGCTGGCCACCGTCAGACGCTTCGCCGCCGACATCTGGACCGCCGAGATCGAGGCCGCCTGGGTGGCCGCGTACACGGCCGCGGCCAACCTCATGATCGACTCCGCCGACGCCGACTCGGGCGTCTCGCCCGCCTGGTGGCTGGCCGACGTCATCGACCACGAGCAGCGCACGGAAGACATCGCGGTCCTCACGCTCAAGCCCACGCAGCGCCTGCCGTACGTCGCGGGCCAGTACATCAACGTGCAGACCGCGCGCTGGCCGCGGGTCTGGCGCACCTTCTCCATCGCCAACGCGCCGCGCGAGGACAACACGATCAGGCTGCACGTGCGCGGGGTGGCGGGCGGCTGGGTCTCGACCACGCTGGTACGGCACACGCGGATCGGTGACACCATCATGCTCGGGCCGCCGATCGGCACGATGATCCCGCACGAGGCGGGCGGAAGGGACGTGCTGTGCGTGGCCGGCGGGACCGGGCTCGCACCGATCAAGGCGATCATCGACCACATCATCACCTCGGGCAGGCGGCCCAACATCCACCTGCTGTACGGCGCTCGGACCGCCGCCGAGCTGTACGACCTGCCCGACCTGATCCGCATGGAGTCGGGCTTCCCCTGGCTGCGGGTGCTGCCGGTGGTGTCGGACCAGCCGTCCTACGACGGGATGCGCGGGCACCTGCCCGAGGTGATGCAGCGCTTCCACTCGTGGGCCGAGCACGAGGTGTACGTGTGCGGGCCCCCCGCGATGGTGCACGAGACGGTGCTCAGACTGCAGACGGCCGGCGTCCCGGCGACCCGCATCCACCGCGACATCGCCCAGGGCGAGCACTGACCCCGGGCGTCGTCCCGGACGACCGGTGGGTCGCGGGCGTCAGCGGAAGACGGCGGCCGTCTCCTCGTCGTTCGGCCAGAACGTCTCGATCGCCAGCTCCGACACCGTCACGTCCACCGGCGTCCCGAAGGTCGCGATGGTCGTGAACATCGACAGGATCCTGTCACCGTGCCTGATCCGCAACGGCACCATGATGTCGGCGATCCCTGGGGCGTGCGCCACGTTCAGGTCCACGCCCGGATAGGTGTAGGCCGCCACCTCGTCGTGCAGCTCGGCCAGCCGCCCGTCACCCGAGGCCTCGGCCTGCCGCCTCAGCCGGTGCAGCAGGTGGGCCCGCACCTCGGCGAGGTTGACCAGCCGCCCGCCCATCGCCTCCGGGTGCAGCGACAGCCGCATCACGTTGATCGGCTCCTTCAGCAGTTCGGCCGGTGCGCCCTCCATGAACATCGCCGCCGCCGCGTTGGCCGCCACCAGGTCCCACGCCGCGTCCACGACCAGCGCGGGGTACGGCTCGTGCCCGGCCAGGATCTTGTCCAGCGCCTGCCGTACCACCTGCATCTCCGGCGCCCGCACCTCCCGCTCGGGGAAGACGGGGGCGAACCCGGCCGCCACGAGCAGCCTGTTGCGGTGGCGCAGCGGCACGTCCAGCTCCTCCGCCAGCCTCATCACCATGTCCCTGCTGGGCTTGGCCCTGCCCGTCTCCAGAAAGCTGATGTGCCGGGCCGACACCTCGGCCTCGATGCCCAGGTCGAGCTGGCTGACCCGACGCCGCTGGCGCCAGGACCGCAGCAGGTCACCAAATGTCTCGTCATGTACGGCAAGCGCTCCCATGCAGCGAACGCTAGCGGCAAAAAGGAATCATCACGATTACCTGGGACGTAATCGCGCCGCGCAGGCAGGAGGCGGTCATGGCGAGTGGGCTTCCGGCGCCGTGCCCCTGCCCTGACAGATCGTGAGCTCGTCCAACGCTTCGCGCAGGTAGTCGGCATAGGCCCACACGTCGGGCACCAGCCTCCCGCAGGCGGTGACCCCTATGTCGAGGCGACCGTCGTAGGAGAAGACCGTGATGTTCACGGCTCCGCTCACATCCGTGACCACCGACACCGGATGGTGCGCCAGCAGCCTGACCCCCGCGATGTACAGCGGAAACTGCGGCCCTGGGACGTTGGAAACGATCACGTTGACAGGCGGGATCGTCCTGCCGACCACCTCGAACGCCGCTCGGTCCGCCAGTGCGTTGAGGGGGGCGGGCACGCTTTCGCTCAACTCCCTCAACCAGCTCGCCGACACCAGGTCGAACCGATCCTTGATCTGCCGCATCGCCTCGGCGACCAGTCTCAACCTCTCAGTAGCGTCGGCCACATGCGTCGGCAACTGGATCATCATGAGCGTCACCTGGTTGGCGAGCCGCTCGCCGTCCCTCCCCCGGAGGGAGAACGGCACGCCGGCGACCAACGGCACGTCGGGAAGCGCCTCATGCGCGAGCAGCCAGCGCCGCAGCGCTGAAGCCGACAGCGCGAGCACGACATCGTTCACCTTCACCCCCCGAGCGTCCTTGATCCGCTTGATCTCCTCCAGCGGCAGCTCGACGAAGGCGTAGCTCCGATGGGCCGACACCGCGCCGTTCAGCGGTGTGTGCGGAGCCGCGAAGTCCGGCAGGTCAGGCAGCGATCCGGGACGGACCAGCCTGGCCAGCCATCCGGCGGCAGGAAGCCGGGAGACGATGGGGAGCTGGTCGAGCGCAGGCGCCACCTCGGCCAGGAACTTCAGCAGGTGCACGGGATTGGCGGCGGCGTGTCGCGCACTCCTGGCGAGCATGTGCAGGAGATCCGGCGCGGTCTCGGGATCGTAGGTGACGGGGGCAGGTGCGGGGTCCATGACAGCGGCCAGGACCCGGGCGCCGGTCAGCCCGTCGGCGGCGGCGTGGTGCAGCTTGGTGTAGATCGCGGAGCGGCCCTGGGCCAGCCCGTGGATCAGGTACATCTCCCACAGCGGGCGCCCGCGGTCCAGCCGCCGCTCGTGCAGCCGCGCCACCTGTTCACCCAGCCGCCTGTCGTCGCCGGGTGACGGGAGGGCGAGCTCACGCACGTGGTAGTCGAGGTCGAGTGCGGCGTCGTCGGCCCAGTAAGGGTGATCCAGGCCGAGCGGGACGGGTGCCAGCCGCTGTCTCAACTGCGGCGTCCCGGCCAGGCGGTCCTTCAGCCGGGCCAGGATCGCCTCTCTGGACAGGCTCGTCTCGAGGATCGCCAGCCCTCCGATGTTGGCGACGTTGGTGTCTGTCTCGAAGTTGAGGAACTGCGCGTCCAGGGCGCTCAACTGCCTCATACCCTCAGGTTTCACCCGCCCCTGGTCAGCGGTCCACTGTGACGCGTCGGGTTTCGTCCCAGGTAGGCCGAGCCGAGTGCCCGCCTACCTGGCCAAGCGGCGGACGGGCCGATCAACAGCAGGAACACGAGTCACCGCATGCCGCACCGTTGAGATCAGCCACAGCGCGACCGTGGCGGCGAAGAGCACCAGCAGCGCGGTTTCGCTGGCCGTGACGAGTGCGATCACGCTGGACAGCAGAGCCGCGATTCCCAACGTGCACGCCAGGACGATGTAGAGGAGCGTGGCGGGCGAGCGTGGCCTCGTGTAGAGGTCTCCTCTGCTCATCTCGCACCCCGCGACCGTCCCGAGCATCACGATCACGCTGGTGGTTCCGCCCACATGGTGGATGACAGGCAGGTCGGCTCCGGCGACGAACAGGGCGTAGACCACCACGATCGCGCACACCAGCGTCGTGGCCACGGCGTCCTTCCAGGTCAGTCTCATCCTGCCCACCTCCTTGTCCACGACAAGCGTTCCAAGCCCCGTCGCGTGGACGGCAGGGCCACAAGACCCTTCCTGCCGGAGGCGTTGGACCGTCGCCGTATCACAGGCACGTGCCGTGGAGCCTCGAAGCAGCGGGCTCGGAGCGTGCTGCCGTCTCCAGCGGCACGACGGGCACCATGACCACCGGACATGGCGGCCATCGCAGGCAGGCGAGCACCGTCGCGCCGAGCCTGCCGTCGCCCGCCATCTGCGCCCGAGCCCCCAGGACCAGCAGGTCCGCGCCCTCGGCAGCCGCCAGCAGCGCCTCCGCAGGGCGGCCTTCGACCAGACGCCTCTCCACTGCCGACCACGGGCACACGCGGGACGCGATGGCCGCCATCCGGTCGAGAAGAGCTCTCCCTTCGTCTCGCGCCCACTCCGGCCCGACCCACACGGACGCGGGCGCGTAGGGCGCCCGATACGGCGACGGGCTCTCCCATGCGTGCACGATCACCAAGGCCGCCTGCCGCCGCGCGGCCTCCTCCGCGGCCCAGGTCAGCGCATCCCGTGCCGCAGCGGAGCCGTCCACGCCGACCACGACACGCCTGGTGCCGGCGTCGTCGGTGGCCGGGAGCGATTCGCGCTCCTTGAGCGTGGATCCGCGGCTCATGGCGTGACCTCCCGTGACAGCGGGACGACGGCGACGGGGCAGCGGGCCTCGCGCAGCAGCGCGTCGGCGAGGCGACCGAGGTGGCCGTGCCGGGGACGGCCCGCCACCAGCAGGCTGGCATTCTGCGGTACCTCGGTTCCGGCCTTCGCAGGGACGTCCGGGTATCGGCCTCTCCAGTTCTCGGGAAGCGGCGCGAGCGTGAGAAGGGGCAGCCGCTGCTGAGACGCCTCCTTGAAGGCGAACTCCAGCACGGCCTCCTCCATCTCGGTCACGACGACAGGGCCGGGATGTGCCGGTGAGGGCAGCGGTCCCGCTCCGCGGACGACGACGACGGGGCAGCTCGCGAGCGTCGCGACCTGCGTCGCCACCGAGCCGAGCACGGCGAGCGGAAGCCCACCCATGCCGCGCGAGCCGACGACGACCAGCTCGGCCTGCTCTGACAAGGTCACGAGCCGCTCGACGGCCGAACCCTCGTACAGGTCGGTCTCGACCTTGCCGACCGAGCCGGCGTGCCGGGCACATTCGGCACCGTGCCACAGCACGTGGTCGGCGGCCTTGCGCAGGTGAGACTTGGCTTCCTCGTCGGCCTCGCCGTACGGCCACTGCCAGGCGTGCACGACGGTGAGTGGCAGCTTGCGAAGCTCAGCCTCGTCCATGGCCCAGTCCAGAGCCTGCATCGAATAGTCGGAGCCGTCATATCCCACGATGACGTTCATGGCGGTGCCTCCAGGTCTTGTGAGTGGTGTCCGCGAGGATCACGGCGGGTATGGCGAGGCTCGCCAGCGCCCAGCCGGCCGGGGTGGGGAAGGAGCCGCCGAGCAGCCCGGCGAGCGGGGCCAGGCCGAGGAACAGCAGGAGCACACCGACCTCGAAGGCGACAGCGGCGATCAGCAGGGGGTTGCCGAGCAGGCCTATCCGGCCGATCCGGCGTGACTCGCTGCGGCAGGCCCACGCGTTGGCGAACTGGCCGAGCACCACGGCGGCGAAGGCCGTGCCGGAGGCCGTGGCCAGCAGGCGCGACAGCAGGACCGCTGCCGATGTGTGCGAGGCCTTGGGCAGGACGTTCGGCCCCTCGACGGCCAACCTCTCGGCGGCCTCGCCGGCGCTGAGCCCCGGTCTGGTCGTGGACACCCGCGTCATACCTGCCAGGCTCGCTGCCGCCCAGCCCGAGGGATAGGGACCTTCGCCCTCTGCTCGGGGGTCCTACGGCACTCCCCATCCACCTCCGTTCTGGGGAGCGTGGGAAGCAGGAGGTGTGCCATGTTCGCTTCGCTCGGACGGCCCCGTGTGCCGTGCCCCGCGACAGGAGAGGTTCAGCATGACTGACGGCTGTGACGTGCTGCTGCGTGACGGCGACATCGCCCATGTGCGGCCTCTCGCGCCCACCGACCGGCAGGCGCTGCACGAGCTGGTCGACAGGTGCTCCGAGCGCTCGGCCTACCTGCGCTTCTTCTCCGGAGGCAGGGCCACGGCCCACGCCTACATGGACACGATCACCGACGACACCTACAGCGGCCACGCCCTGGTCGCCACCCTGAGAGACCGGCTGGTGGCGGTCGTGGAGTGCATCCCCGTCCCCGGGGAGCAAGGCGGTGCGCTCACACACCGCGGCCGCCGCCACCCCCGACGTCGCGGTCGACGCCCTGGTACGTGCCTCGGGAGTGATCCGGGTCGACACCCTGCAGGACCTCATCGACACGGCCAGGCTGTTGTCCAGCCAGCCGTTGCCGCGCGGCAGGCGGGTGGCGATCGTCGGCAACTGTGGCGGCCCGGAGGCGATGGCCGCCGACGCCTGCGAACGGTACGGCCTCGTCGTCCCCGAACTACCCCCGGGCCTGGTGTCCGGGCGGCCCGCTGCCGCGCTCGGCAACCCGGTGGACCTCACCGCCGAGGCGAGCGCGCGCGAACTCGGCGCCGCCGTCGAAGCCCTCGTCGCCGGAGCCGAGGTGGACGCCGTGCTCGTCGTCTACACCCCGCCGTTCGGGTCCGGCCTGGAGGCCACCCGCGAGGCGATCGCGGTCGCCACCCGATCGGCGACCACGACCGTGCTGGCGTGTGTGATAGGCCATGGCGGGATGATCGACGGGCGGGTGCCCGCCTATGCCTTCCCCGAGCAGGCCCTCGCCGCGCTCGCCCATGCCGTTCACTACGCCGAGTGGCGTCCGGAACCGGCCGCCGAGCCGCCCGACGCCGACGTCGAGGCCGCGCGGAAGATCGTGAGGGCCGAGCCCGAAGGGTGGCTCTCCCCCACCGCCGCCGCCCGGCTGCTGCGCTGCTACGGCATCGCCGTCTGCGAGTCCGTGGCCGCCGACGGCCCCGCGAGTGCCGCCGGCGCGGCCGCCCGTGTCGGCCTGCCCGCCGTGCTCAAGGCGATCGGCCCTGTGCACAAGAGCGACGTCGGCGGCGTCCGCATGAACCTTCGGACCCAGGACGAGGTACGGCGGGCCTACCGGGATATGGCGGCCACGATCGAGGGGATGACCGGGGCGATCGTCCAGCATCAGATCCCAGCGGGCGTGGAGATCATCGTGGGTGGGGTCGGCTACCCGGCCTTCGGCCCTCTGGTCATGGTCGGCATGGGCGGCATCGCCGCCGACCTGCTGGCCGACCGCGCCTTCAGAGTGCCGCCCCTGAGCGTCGCCCAGGCGGTGGAGCTGATCGGCGAGCTGCGCTGCGTGCTGTACGGCTATCGCGGCGCCGCCCCGGTGGACGTGACCGCGCTGGCCGACCAGATCGCCCGCGTGGGCCGGCTCATGGACGACCTGCCCGAGGTGGCCGAGCTCGACCTCAACCCGGTCATCGTGACCGAGCGCGACGCGGCGACCGTCGACGCACGAATCAGACTGGCCCCGCCGCAGGCCAGGCCGTCACCGCTGCGCCGCCGCCTGCGCTGACCAACGGCGGCTGCGCGGGGACTTAGGCCCCTGTCCCGCCCGCCCTTCGGCGGCTGGGATGGAACCGAAGGAGGACACACATCATGCGCACCAGAGTGGAAGATGTCATGACCCGCCAGGTCATCTCCGTCGACTTCGACACCCCGTTCAAGGACGTCGCCGAGACCCTCATCCAGCACGGCATCAGCGCCGTGCCCGTCGTGGACGCCGACGGCCGGGTCGCCGGGGTGATCTCCGAGGCGGACCTGCTCCGCAAGGAGGAGTTCCGCGAGCTGTTCTACCGCGAGGGCTACCGTCCCCCGCTGCGGGTCAGACGGCGCCATCGCGACGCCGAGCGCAAGGCGACGGGAGACACCGCCTACGAGCTGATGAGCGCGCCCGCCGTGTCGATCTCCAGAGAGGCCACGGTCGTCGCGGCCGCACGGCTGATGGATGAGCACGACCTGAAGCGGCTGGTCGTCCGTGACGACGACGGCTGCCTGGTCGGCATCGTCAGCAGACGCGACCTGCTGAGAACCTTCGTCAGGGATGATGAGGAGATCGCCAAGGACGTACGGGAGGACGTCTTCGAACGCGCCCTGTGGAACGATCCTTCACAGGTCACGGTCACCGTCGACCACGGGATCGTCACGCTGAACGGGCGCATGGACCGGCGCAGCTCGGCCGCGATCGCGGCCAGGATGACCCAGCGTGTCAACGGCGTCGTCGACGTGGTCGACAACCTGATCTGGGACGAGGACGACACACCCGTCTGGGACGGGCGCTAGTCATGCTCGTCCGAGAAGTGATGACCAGCCCCGTGGTCACGGTCCGCAGGACCGACCCGGTACGGCAGGCCGTCCGCCTGCTCCACCACCACGACGTCACCGCGGCTCCCGTGGTCGACGACACCGGCCGGGTGATCGGCATCGTGAGCGAGCTGGACCTGCTGCGCGGCGAGTTCGAGCCCGACCCCCGCGCACGACTGCGTCCGGTGAACGGGCTGGACGAGCCGCCGCCGCCGACCGTCGGCGAGGTGATGAGCGGCAAGGTGATCACCGTGACGGAGACCACCGACGTCACCACCGCCATCGAGCTCATGGTCGGCCTGCGGGTCAAGAGCCTGCCGGTGATCCGAGGGGACGCGCTGGTCGGAATCGTCAGCAGGCGCGACCTGACGGCGATGCTCGCCCGTCCCGACTCCAGCCTGCGCGACGACGTGCTCGCGGCGTTGCGCGAGCAGTACCCCGGCCTCGAGGTGACCGTCCACGACGGGATCGCCGAGCTGACCGGACCCGCCGATGACGTCGCCGACGTGATCACCAGAACAGTCCCCGGCATCGTCCGGGTCACCCACAGGAGCACACCGTGAGGACCACCGTCCGGGACGTGATGACCACCGACGTGGCCGCCGTCAACGCCGACGCCGCCTTCCACGTGGTCGCCGAGCTGCTCATCCAGCGTGGCGTCAGCGGCGTCCCGGTCATCGACGACGCCGACCACGTACTCGGCGTCGTCTCCGAGGTCGACCTGCTGTGCAAGGAGGAGTTCAAGGAACGTTACTACGGCGACTTCTACCGGCCGCCGCTGCGCGCGCGACTGCGGCATCGAACGGGCAGCCCGCGAAAGGCGACAGGTGAGACCGCACGCGAACTGATGACCTCGCCCGCGGTCGTCACCACGCCTGAACCGTGCGCGCCGCCGAGAGCGTTGACGGCGTCGTCGCCGTCAACGATCAGCTGACGTGGAGGCGCAACGACGTCGCAGCCGACCTGCCGATCTGGGGCGGCGCCTGACGCGTCCATCGTCCCCGCGACATCCCGACGGTCATGACGCCTCCTTGCGCGGGCGGACCACCGCGACGGGACAGTGGGCGTGGTGCAGCACCCCGTGGCTGACGGAGCCGAGCACGGCGGAGGCGAACCCGCCCATTCCCCGGGATCCGACCACGAGCAGGGCGGCGGTCTTGGAGGCGTCGACCAACGCGGCGACCGGGTGCTCGCACACGAACGACTCCTTGACCTCGATGTGACCGTGCTCGTCACGCCACCGGGCCAGCCGCTCACGCGCGATGCCCGACGCGTCGTCGGCCGCCCGAGCCATGATCTCGCCGGAGCCGGCCGCATGCGGCCCGGCCACCGGCATCTGCCACGCGTAGACGGTGTGCAGCCGAACACCTCGCGCCAACGCCTGCTCAAGCGCGTAGTCCAGAGCCGCCTCGGAGTGCTCCGACCCGTCGAAGCCCGCCACGACCTCCCCGCGCTCCGGCCTCTCCGGCTCGCGCACGATGACGACCGGCGCCTCCGCGTGCCCGGCGACCGCCAGCCCGACCGAGCCCAGCAGCAGAGCGCCGAACCCACCGAGCCCTCGACTGCCCAGCACGACGGAGTCGGCGGTGGCGGACTCCCGCACGAGCGTCTCGACGACGTGCCCGGGCAGCAGCTCTGTCGTCATCTCCACACCGGGACCGGAGAGGCGGGCATGGTCGGCGGCCGCCGCCAGCGCTCCCTCGCAGTACCCCCTCTCCTCCGGAAAGCCCCAGCGCTCGCATACGTGGACGATTCTCAGTGCCAGCCCCCTACGGGCGGCATCGGCCGCGGCCCATTCGACCGCCTTCGTCGCCGGCTCGGATCCGTCTGTCCCCACGACGATCGAACTCAGGTCAGGCATGGCAGCCTCCTCTTCTCCTTCCTCCAGCTTCTCGATCGGGCCATAGGGTGGTACGAGTCGGAGGTCCCCAATTCGAAGGACCTTCGGCCCGAGCGACCCGTGCCCTCACGGAGATCGTCCAGCCTATGACTGATGTGGACGGCGCCAGCGGGCGTTCGCCTGCGCCCAGGCGCGGTCCCAGCCGGCGTACCGTCGCCGGTCCAGCGCCCGCCTGAACCCCAGAAAGCCCCCGTACAGCACCCATGCCGCGCCCATCACGACGAGGACGGCCGTGCTGATGGATGTGAAGCCGATCGTGCCGGGTGTGGGCGGGGGCGTGGTCAGTTCACCGGCGCCGTCGATCCACACCCTCACCGTGGAACCCTTGCCGGCGGCCTTCTGGAGCGCAACCGTTCCGGTGCGCTGCTCCCCCTCGGGCGTCACCCATCGCACGGCGACCCGCTTGCCTGGCGAGGCCCCGCGCCCGAGCGACAGCGGTATGGCGAGCGCGTCCTCCAGCAGCGTCGCCAAGACATGGTGCCGTTCGGCCGCGTCCTTGCGCTCCTGTTCGGAGACGTGCTCGGCCACGAGGACGGCAGGCCAGACGCTCAGGACGAGCAGGATGGCCGTCACGGCCAGGGCGGCCGCCTCCAGCCGGTCGGAAGGCCGCCTCAGCGCGTTGTCGTCCGGCCGGTACCGGCGGACACGACACATGATCCAGGTGATCGCGGCTTTCATGACACACCTCCTGTCGGCCCGCAGGGGAATCGGGTCAACGGCGTCGACGGATCGTGACCCGTCTCAGACCACGTATTCGCTTCTGGACGGGGCGGGAACGGTCGAGCCGAGAGTGGCGTCGGCCATGAGCTTCGCGAACTCCTGCAGGGTGCTGGAGCGGTTCCACAGCAGCCGCTGCCGCTCGGCGCCGGTGCCGCGCTGGACGAACTCGGCCAGACGTGTGGAGACCGGCTCGGCCAGGGCGATGCGGTCCGGAAGCGCCACGGTCAGCCCACCCGGTCCATACCGCGCGGCGGCGCGCAGAGCAGCTGCGACGTGGTGGTCAGGAAGCGGCGTGACAGGCGTGCCGGCCCGGACGTCCTCCATGGCGGTGGCCACCATCGCTCGCACCAGCGCGGCGACGAGAACGGTGTCATCGGCGCTGAGGCAGGTGTCCATGACGCGTACCTCGACGGTCGGGTAGCGCGGCGACAGCCGGGCGTAGAAGTAGACCGAGCGTTCGTCCAGGATCTTGCCTGACCTGATCAGCGCGCGCACCTCCGCGTCGTAGTCCTCGACACTGGGCCAGGCCCGGGGCGCAGTCGCCGACGGCCACCGCGACCAGCGGCGATATCGCCAGCTGGCCCAGGAGGTGTCCCGGTGGTCGGCGATGGGAGAGTTGGCGCTGATGGCGAGCAAGGTCGCCAGCCATGGTCGCAGCCGTCCGATCACCTGCAGGCCCATCTCTCTCGAGGGGATGCCGATGTGGACGTGGCATCCGCAGGTGCCGGTCGTGGCCACCAGCCTCGGATGACGCCTTGCCAGCTCCCGATAGCGCGGATGGTCGGTGAGCGGCGCCAGTCCCGGAAGACATCCGGGTGCGACCCCTGAGGCCACCAGGTGGCAGCCGAGCCGCTCCGCGGCCTCCGCCGCGATCTCCCGGCGCTGGGCGACCTCACGCGCCACCTGCTCCAGCGACGCGCAGACGCCGGTGACGGTCTCGAGCTGGTAGCGCATCGCCTCGGGTTTGATGCCGGCGTGACCCTCAAGGTCGGCCAGCAGCTGCGACGCCACGGGCGCGAGCGCACCGGTGTCCGAGTCGAGGAGGATGAACTCCTCCTCCACCCCCATCGTGAGCGGGAACGTCCCGCGATCCGTCACTGTCATGGCTCCAGCATCGGAGCCGGGATCACCCGGCGCAGGAGGCTTTGGTCCCGGATCGGGCGTCGATGGGCCCGAGCCGGTCGCCTGCCGAGAGCAGGGGAAGCAGCGCTCCGGCCGGGCCATGACGCCGCCCCTTCGGGCGCGGAACGCCTCCGCTCACCAAGACCACTTGGGCGTCGGGGCCTCGACGAAGCGGTCGATGTCGTGCTGCGTGACGACGGCGAGCTTGTCGGCGAGATCGGCGAGTGCGCGTGAGGCGGCCAGCTCGTCGCCTATCTCCGCGATCGCCTGATCAGCCGGGTTGCGATGTGCCCGCCCGGTTCCTGACAGGCTCATGCCGTCCCTCGTGATGAGTACGGCCTTGGCCGAGGTGTCGTCTCCGTCCTCGTCGATGTAGATCTGTACGGTCCACTGCTTGGCTTCCATGACGACCTTCCTTGCACAGGCGTCGACTCTTCACGACGGATGCCTCACCTCCCATCCATCCGTCCGGCGAGCTGCTAGGACAGGGGCGAAAGGCCCTGAGGGCAAGGGCGAAGGTCACACCGGGCGCGGAGCCGATCGGCTCATGCAGACCGCCATCTGGCTTCGCGGCCACGCGGCCACCGCCGCCGGCTGATGTCGACCGCTCACGCCACGGCCGCCCTCGGGCGGCAGGCGGTCGGCGCTGCCGCTGCCGGGCCGGTCACGTATCCGTCCGTGGCGGCCGGGCGATCATGACAGGGCAGGCGGCGTGCTGGGCGCAGTAGTCGCTGGTGGAACCCAGAAGCGAACCGGACAGCGGGTTGTGCCCCCGTGAGCCGAGGACGAGCAGGTCGGCGTCGGCGCTCAGGCGCGTCAGGACCTCGGCAGGGTGACCGTCGACGACGACGGCCTCCGCGCTCAGGCCGGCGGAGCTCACCTCGTCCGCCACGAGCTTCTCACCCCACGCGTGAAGCTGCTCGCCGCCAGGGGTCATCAGCTCGACGCCCAGAGGGTCCCAGTACACGGCGTGGACCACGAGGAGGACGGCGCCGCGCAGAGCGGCCTCTCGGCCCGCCTGGCGCAGCCCGAATCGGGCGTGGAGCGATCCGTCGACGGCGGCGATGACGCGACCGTGAGCGCGCTGCGCCTTCGGGCGGTCGGGGACGACGGTGACCGAGCAGGGGGCGTGATGCAGGCACGCCCTGCTGACCGATCCCAGCAGCATGCCGGTGAACTGGCTGCGACCACGAGACCCGACGACCAGCAGGTCGTCGCCGGTGCACGCTCCCGTCAGCTCGGCCGCGACCGCGCCGTATCCCAGCCGGCAGGTGACACGGCGGATGTCACCGGTCTCATGTACGGCGCGCCGTATCGCCTTCAGGACGGCCTCCTCGACCACCGGTCGTTGCGGCAGGACAGTCCACGCGAGGAGTTCCGCGCCATGCAACTCGGCCTCGTGCGCCGCCCATGCCAAGGCCAGGGCCGCCCCGCGAGAGCCATCGAATCCGACGATGACGCGTTCCATGGAGAATCCCCTCAACGGCACCGAGCGCACTCGGCGAGTGAAGTCCACGCTCAGAAGCTCAGCGAGCGAACTCCTACCCACCAGGGTGACGGCAAGGGGCGCGAAGTCACGGTCGCGGGCCCGCCATCATGTCGCAAGCCGTTGACAAAGCGGGGCCCGGGCTCCCGGCTCCCCGGGGCCGGCGACGACGAGCTCCGTGCAGGAGCTCCCGTGCCGGCCCCGGCCTCCAGCGGCCTTCCCCTCGGTCGGCACGTTCAGGGTGTCCCCGCTGGTCGCGCTACTCGGCGCCGCCCTCCGGCGGACCGGAAGCCGCCGCGCCCGGGTCCCGGCGAGCGCCGTGCCGGGACGGTGGCGTGCCCGCGCCGGACGATGTCAACCCCGAAGCTTGGGGATACCTCGGCGCCTGCCGTCTTCGCCATTCTCAGGGAGCGGCCGAGAGGCACCGCGGCGAGGGCGGGAGATTGCTGTGAAGCACGTCAACGACTACGACCGGTTCTATGTCGCCGATCCGGATTTCTTCGAGGCTCCGGACAGGATTCCCGACGGGGACAGCCGTCTCTCCTTCTTCTCGGCGGATGTGCCCGCGGGCTGGCGGCGTGAAGAGAACGGGTGGTGGGTTCGCCTGAATCCGTCCGCCGAGGCAGAGCCCGAACAGGGGTGGATGATCCATGTTTCGGTCGCCGAGCATCTCGTCGAGCGCACGCTCGAGATCGTGGGCGGGTACTGCCTGCATCACTCGATCGGATTCGAGGGCATCCGCAGCCGCCTGGCCGCCCGCGCGCTGAACGCCAAGCGCGCCGACCGCAGGCGAAGCGGCCGGCTGATCACGCTGTTCCCCGCGGACGAAGCGCGGTTCACGACCGCGCTGCTCGACCTGGACGCTCTTGTGAAAGGACAGCCGGGCCCCTATGTGCTGGGCGCGCTGCGGCACGGCTCCGGCCCGCTCTATTGCCGGTACGGCTCATTCGTCCCGGCCGTCGAGACCGACGAGCACGGCGAACCGGTGAGCGGACTTCGCCGCCCGGACGGCCGGTCGGTCGTGGAGGACAGCGCTCCGGTGTTCCGTCCACCTGACTGGATCTCCGTCCCGGAGGTGCTGGAGGCGGATCTGCGAGCGATGCGCGAAACCGTCCGAGGCGCTCTCCCGTACCGCATCGAGCGCGTCCTGGCGATCACCAACGCCGGTGGCACGTATGTGGGCGCGGATCGCCTGACCGGCGCACAGGTCGTCCTGCGGGAGGCCCGGCCGCACGCGGGTCTCGACGAGCACGGCGAGGACGCGGTGACCCGGCTCGACCGGCATCGCGCGGCGCTGGAGCAGGCCGCGGGCCTGGAATGCGTGCCGGAACTGCTCGACTACCGCACCTTCGGCGAACACCGGTTCCTGATCGAGGAATTCGTCGAAGGCGTGCCGCTGAACCTTTCGGTGCTCGCCACCCTGCCGTTGCTCACTCACCAGGAGGCCGTACGCGAGTCCGGGGCCGTCGCCACGTACACGAAATGGGCGACGGAGATCCTGGACAGGCTGCGCGACGCGGTGGACGGACTGCTCGGTCGCGGGATTCGGCTGGGCGAGCTCGACCCCGAGAACGTCGTGATCCGCCCGGACGGGCGCATAGCACTGGTTGATCTCGAGTCGGCGACATCGCTCGGCGATGACCGTCCTCCGGCGGCCGACGACCCGCAGTTCTGCGTCCCCGCAGGCGTCCGCGGAGCAGCGGCGCACGAACATCTGATCAACAGGATGCGGCTGTGGCTGTTCCTCCCACTGCCGTATCACGAGCGGGCCAAGGTGCGGACGCTGGCCGAGGCCGTCACCCGGCACTACCCGGTGCCGCCCGATTTCGGCGCGAACCTGGTGCACGTACTGGGGTGCTCCGACCCCGACTCCGCCGGGCATGCGCTGGACCGGCCAGAGGCGAACTGGCCGAGGATCCGCGACTCTCTCGTCCGCGGCATCCATGCGGTCGCGAGCCCGCATCGGCGGGACCGGCTCTTTCCTGGGACGCCCACGACTCCCACGACGATCGGCGGCTACCCGCTCGGGTACGGGGCGGCGGGGGTGCTCTACGCCCTTGGCCAGGCGGGTGCCGAGATTCCGCAGGAGTACGTCGAGTGGCTGGCGAAGGCGGCCCTCGACGATCCCGCTCCCCTGCCGGGCCTCTACGACGGGCTACACGGGGTGGCGTTCGTCCTTGACCACCTCGGTCACCGCGAGACGGCACTCACCGTGATCGACCGTTCCCGGCCGCTGGACGAGGCGGCGCGCTCGGCGAACCTCAACAGCGGCCTGGCGGGCATCGCGCTGAACCTCCTGCATTTCGCCAGGGTGACCGGCGACGAGGAGATGCGGGCCCGCGCCGTACGCCTGGGCGACGACCTCGCCGAACGCCTGCGGGACGGGTTCCCTGCGACCCCCGGCGGGCCGGAGCCGTTCGGCCTGCTGCACGGCCCGACCGGGCCGGCCCTGCTCTTCCAGCACCTGCACGCACAGACCGGCGAGCCCCGCTACCTGGACCTGGCCGACCTGGCCCTACGGCACGACCTCGACCGGTGCGTGACCCGTCCCGACGGCACGGTGCACCTGTTCGACGGCATCCGCTACCTGACATACCTGCACGGCGGGAGCAACGGTCTGGCCTTCGTCCTGCGCAACCAACTCCGGCACCGCCCGGCCCCCGATCTGCGAGCGGCGCTCGAGGGCATCAGGCGCGCGTGCCAGCCGGCCTGCGTCCACAACGCGGGACTGTTCCGCGGCCGCGCCGGCATGATCGCGACGCTGGCCGAGCTCGGCTTCGCCGAGGACGGCCCGGCCATCGCCGACCAGGCCCGCCGGCTCGCCTGGCACGCCCGGCTGCACCGCGGACACCTGGTCTTCCCCGGCTTCCGCATGCGCCGGTTGGCCATGGATCTGGCAACCGGATCCGCGGGCGTTCTGCTCGCCCTCAACGCCGCGTTCGGGGAGCGTACGGGGTTCCTCCCCCACCTCGATTCGCGGACGGCCACAACCGACACCACGGAGGGAGGGAGGTGAGAACCGTGGAGCAGATCCTTGCCCTGCAGGAGATGGAGGAGGACACCGTCTCCGTGCCGTCCAACTGCGTGAGCTGGACGTCGAGCAACACCGCCTTCTGACGCCTGACGTCGGAAGCGTCTCCGGTGCCGGCCGGTCCTTTCACCGCGGCCGGCCGGCACCGGCCCATCGCCTTCGGAGGGGAAATGCTTGCCGAACTGTTTCTGGCGGCGGACCCGTTGTTCGCCGACACCGTGGAGAACGTCGACGATGACGGAACCAGGTTCCAGCCACTCATACGAGCCGGATGGACACGCGTGGAAAGCGGCGGCTGGGTGCAATTGGCCAAGCGGGGTACGACCCTGCCGGACCAGGGATGGAAGATCCACGTCTCGGCCACCGCGACCGACGCGGCGCACGTGATCGACGCGGTCTGCGACTACTGCTTCGAGCACGAATTGAGTCTGAAGTTCCTGCGCAGCAGGCAGATCATGCAGATCGTCAACAGCAAGGTGGCCGCGCGCGGGTCCAGCGGGAAGCTGATCACCGTCTACCCGCCCGGACACCTCCTCGAACGGGCCCTGAACGACCTTTCCGAGCTGCTCGCCGGCACCGAGGGGCCGTACGTGCTGAGCGACCTGCGGTGGGATGCCGGACCGCTGTACGTCCGCTATGGCGCGTTCAAACCCCAGACCTGCCTTTCCGCCGAGGGCGAGCACGTGCCCGCCATCCGGGACCCGGCCGGACGCCTGACGCCCGACCTTCGCGGCCCCACGTTCCGGCTGCCGTCCTGGGCACCGGTTCCCCGTTTCATCGAGACAAGGATCGAGGCGAGGCGCGGGGACGCTTCGGAGCCGTTCCCCTACCGGGTCGAGAAGGCCCTGCGCCTGTCGAACGCCGGTGGCGTCTACCGCGCGACACAGCCGGAATCCGGCCGTACCGTGGTGCTCCGTGAGGCTCGGCCGCACGCCGGGCTGGACGACGCGGTCACCCGCCTGCTGCGCGCGCGGGCCGTCCTGCAACGGCTGCCCGACGTCGATGTGGTCCCCAAGGTCCTCGCTCACCGCGTGCACTGGGAACACCACTTCCTCGTGGAGGAGTTCGTCGAGGGCGAGAGCCTGCTGGAGGCCGTCGCCCGGCGGCACCCGCTGCGCCGCCCAGGTCACACCGCGGCGAGCCGGGCCGAGTACGCGTGCTGGGCGCTGACCATCCTGGAGCGCGTCGAGTCGGCCCTGGCCGACCTGCACGAAAGGGGGATCGTCTTCGGCGACCTCCAGCCCGGCAACGTGATCGTCCGTCCCGACGGCCGGGTGTGCCTGGTCGACTTCGAGACGGCGCACGAGCTCTCGGACGACCCCGCGTCGGGCCTGGCCACCGCGGGCTTCGCCGCCTCGTGGGCACGGTCCGGATTCGATCCCGACGACTACGCTCTGCAATGCCTGCGCCTGGCCCTGTTCCTGCCCGTCACCCAGCTCATCCGGTTGGATCCAGCCAAGATCGGCATCCTGGTGGACGCCGCCGAGGAGCTGTTCCCCGTGCCTGAAGGCTTCGGACGCCGACTGCGGGAACGTCTCGCCCCGCCTCCGGAGTTCACGGCGCGCGTGCGGCCCGCGTCCCGGCATGGTGACTGCGCCCGCCGATCGCATCTCCCCGCCCCGTCCTGGCCGGCCACCCGGGACGCCCCGGAGTGGCCGGCGATACTGGACGCGATGCGCGACGCGATCGTCTGCAGCGCGACACCAGGGCGCGAGGACCGGCTCTTCCCCGGAGATCCCCGCCAGTTCGAGGGGCAGGGAGCCACCCTCGCCTTCGGCGCCGCGGGTGTCCTCTACGCGCTGCACGCCACGGCACGTACCGGCTACCCCGGTTTCGAGGAGCACGTCGACTGGCTGATCCGCGCGAACAGGCGCATCAAGACGCCGCGTGCGGGGCTCTGCGACGGGCTGACCGGAGTCGCCTACGTCCTCGCCGAGCTGGGCCGGCACGAGGAAGCCCTCGACACGCTGAGCCGTCTGCGTGGCATCGACCTTCGCGGGAGCGCGGCCGGCCTGTTCGGCGGTCTCGCCGGAATCGGCCTCGGCCTCCTGCACCTCCGCGACCAGCTCGCCGGCGACGGCCCGGACGAGGAGGCGGCCCGGATCGCAGACCGGCTGACTCGCATGATCGACGGAGACGTGAGCGACGTCGCCACCATCACCCGCCCCGGCCTCATGCACGGCTGGTCGGGCGTCGCGCTGCTGCTCACCCGCCTGTACGGGGTGACCGGGCAGGTGCGCTATCTCGACGCCGCCTCGACCGCGTTGGCCAGGGACATCGCCCACTGCGGCGTCCCGGCCGACGGATGCCTCCACGTACGAGAGGGGACCGAGTGGCATCTGAGCCTCGCGAGGGGAAGCGCCGGCATCGCGGTCGCGCTACGGGAGTACCTCGCCTACCGGGCGGATGACGATCACTACCGCCACGTCCTCGACGCCGTCCGCGCCGGGCTGGGGACGGATCTGATGCTGTCTGCCGGGCTTCTCGAGGGGCGTTCGGGAGTCCTGGCCGTCCTGGCGCATCTGTCCGGCGCCGACGTCGATCCCGCGGTCGACACGCACCTTCGTCACCTCGGCTGGCACGCGGTCCGCTTCCACCGGCACCTCGCCTTCCCATCGGGCGACCTCACCCGGCTGTCCATGGACCTGGGCACCGGGACGGCGGGTGTGCTCCTTGCCGTCCACGGCGCGCTCGGACTGGGCGGCGTCCCGCCGGCCTGGGCCGGTACGGCCCCTCTGACGGCGAGCCCGGCCCGTTGACTCGGCCGTTGACCCGGCGGCTGACGTCGAGGCGCCCGGCAGGTGGCGCGGACGGGCGGCTGTCCGGCAACCGCGACTTCCTGATCATGTCGAGCGGGAACGGCCTGTCGCAGGTGGGCACGGCTGCGGCGGGCATGGTGCTGCCGCTGACAGTCCTGCACTCGACCGGCTCGACGCTGTGGGTCGGCGCGGTCGAGGCCGTCTGGGCGGCGTCGCTCGGCCTCGCATGTGTGCCGGCCGGTCCGATCGTGGACCGCTTCGACCGGGGCACCGTCCTGATGATCTGCGATGCGGGACGCGCGCTGGCCAGTGCCGCGCTGGCCCTCGCCTCGCTCGATGGCCGCCCACCGGTCTGGATCCTCTTGAGTGTGGGCGTCGTCCTGGGTTTCCTCGGCGCACCGTCCAACGCCGCGGTCCTCGCCTCGCTCCGCCAGCTCGTTCCCGGGTCACGGCTGTCCGCGGCCGTGTCGGTGACGCTGGGGCGTATCCAGGCCGCGAATCTGATCGGCCCGATCGCCGGCGGCTTCCTGTTCAGCGTGTCGCCCAGTACCCCGTTCTGGTTCAACGCCTGCTCGTTCGTCATATCCGGGGTGTGCGTGTTCGCGGTGCGCAGGTCCCTGCGAGCCACCCCGGCCACCGGATCCCGGTTCCTGAACGACCTCACCGCCGGATTCCGATTCGTGTGGAGGGAGAGGCTCCAGCGGACCTGCCTGCTGACGACCATGGCGCTCGGCCTGATCCTCCAGGGCATCCTGCTGCTGGTCATCCTGGTCAACGCGCAGCGCGGCGCGAGCGGGCCGTCAGTCGGCTTCATCGTGTCCGCCGCCACCGCAGGAGCCCTGGTCGGCACCGTGCTCGCCCCCATCGCCGGAGACAGGTTCCCGCCCGTACGACTCGTCATGGGCGCCACCGCGGTCACCGGTTGCCTGGTCGTGGTCATGACCACCGCCCGCGACCGGATCGCCCTGGCCGCCCTGCTCGCCCTGGCCATGGTCGTCATGTCCATCGCCGGAAGCGTCCTGACCACGACCCGGCTGCTGCGGACGCCCGACGACTTCCAGGGACGGGTGAACAGTGTCTTCCACCTCACTCAGTTCGCCGCGGCACTCGGCCCGACCATGGCCGGCCTGATGCTCGACCGCCTGTCCGGCGGCACAGGCCTGCTGATCTTCGCCGGGCTGCTGTGGGCCCTGACGCTCCTGCTGGCCCGGCTGAAGGTCCCGGCGCCGGAGGCCGCGGCCGGGTCCCCCGATCCCGACGCGCCTGCCCCAGGCGGTCGCGCATGACCACCTACTCCATCATGATGCCGTTCGCCCCTGCGCGTCCCCAGCAGATCCTGCCCTACGCCGCGCTCACCCAATGGAGCAAGGCGCACCGCCTGTGGCAGGGACAGGCCGACATCAGCGATCCGAACCAGACCTTCGTGTTCGCGGCGGCGTCAGGTTTCCGCGTCCCGGTCGGGACGGGCGTGCTGCTCATGCCGAACCGTCACCCCGCCACCGCGGCGCAACTCGCCCAGACGCTGGCGATGACCATGGGCCACCCGGTCGTCGCCGGTTACGGTCCGGGCGCCGAGGCCCTCCAGCACGCCTTGCTCGGCATGCCGTATCGGAGCCCGCTGACCGCCACGCGCGAGTACCTGACCATCATGCGCGGGCTGCTGGCCGGGGAGAGGGTCGAGCACGAGGGGGAGTACTTCTCGTGCCGCTTCGCCCTGCGACCCGTCCCGAGCCCGCCGGTCGAAGTCGGCGTGGGGGTGCTCGGACCGGCGATGGCCCGGGTCGCCGGCGAACTGGCCGACGTGGCCATCACCTGGCTGGTCCCCGCCGCCCATCTCCGGGACGTGATCGTCCCCGCGCTTCGCGAGGGCGCCGAGGCGGCCGGACGTCCGATACCCCGCCTGGTGTCCCTCGTCCCTGTGGCCCTCGACACAGACGGACGCGACCTGCCCGATCTGGTGATCGCCGGCCATTCCAGCCACCTCCGCCTGCCGCACTACGCCGCGATGCTGCGAAGGTGCGGTATCGACATCGACACCGCCGACCCCCGCGCCGCGGCGACGGCGTTGATCAAGGGCGGCGCGTTCGTCGGCGGCGGGCTCGCCGACGTCCGCGAGCAACTGCGCCGACATGCCGACGCCGGCGCCGACGAGATCGCTGTGAATCTCTCCGGCGTGCATGTGCGGTACGGCGAGACGACGGCGTTGCGGGAACTCCACATGATCTTGGAGGAGGTCGCCTGAGCATCGCCTGATCTTGCCCGGGTACACCTTCAGGCGCGCTTGGGCATCTGCTGGGTGGAGCAGTGGATGCCGCCGCCACCCTCGCCGAGGGTGTCGACGGGCATCTGGACGATCTCGCGTCGGGGATATTCGGGTGCAGGAGGCACTGCTCGGTGGTGATCAGGGTGCCCTCACCGTCGACGGTGATCGCGCCGCCCTCCAGGATCATGCGGGACTCGACGCGGTCGACACCGAGACGCTCCAGCAACAGCGCGCTGATCCGACCGTCCTGGTCCCACGGGTGGTGCTTGCCGCCTCAGGAGTTGAAGCGGAAGTCCACCGCGGCGCGGGCGCCGTCGCGGCCGAGCACGAAGATCGGCCCGGAGTCGCGCAGCCACGAGTCGTCGATGGGCAGCTCGACCACCTCGACCGCGTCGCCGCACAGGGCGCGCGCCTGCTCTCCCTGGCCGGGCAGCGCGACCATCGTCACGGGCTCGAACCGCGCGATGGCCCGAGCGACGGCGGCGTACTCCTCCCGCGCCTGTCCGAGCAGGTCCTTCCACAGCTCGTCCCTGGTCGGCCAGGCCATGAGGCATCCGTCGTGTGCGGCCCATTCGGCAGGCATCCGCACGATCTCGTGGGCTACGCGTGGAGAAGCTGGCCGCGGAGGCCGGAGTGTCGACCGCGCTCATCTACTAACACTTCGGCGACCGGGCCGGGCTGATGCGCCGAACCCTGGAGTTCGTCAACGAGCGGGCCGGCCGGTACACCGACGAGGCGAGGGAGATCGGCGAGGATCCCCGCGCCCAGCTCGAACTGCTCCTGCTCCTGGAGCTGCAGGACACCCCCACGGTCCGGGAGAACAGCGCGGCGTGGGGTGAGCTGCGGGCGAGCGCGGTGTTCGACCCCGACCTGCGCGAGCCGCTGAGCTCCTCCGCAACCCTGGACCGTGCCCGGGAGCTGGTGGAAGGCGCCGTCACCGCGGAGCTGGGCAGGCGATGACGACCATCGCCGGCCCGACGAGCGGGTCCTGGTGGTGCGCGGGACACGGACGACACCTCGCGCTGCGGCGGGCACCGTGAGGACTTTCGCCCCTATCGGAGAAATCGCTCGACGTGTGGAATGACGGGGACGGTAGGGGCATCGGCCATGCGTGTCACGGTGCGTGACGTCTCGTGGGTCAACGGGAGCGCCCGTTCAGGGACATCGCTGAGGTCCTCGCCGCTGACGCGGTGAGCGCGGTACCGGTCACCGCCTGTGGCAGCCCCGAGACGATGCCGTCTGGCGGCGTCAGGTCGTCATGCTCCGGCGCGGAAACATGCGAGGTGGCAATCATGACGAGAGCGATCATCGCGGGCGTCGACGGATCGGCGCCTTCCCTTCAGGCGGTCAGGTGGGCGGCAGAGGAGGCCGTGATTCGTGGCGCTCCCCTTCGTCTCGTGCACGCCACGTCGCGATGGACCTACGATGTCCCGCTCATCCCGCAACCGCCCTCCTGGACGGTGGACGCGGAGGCCGCGGTCGGGGAGATGCTCCGTCAGGCGGCCCAGGAGGCGCGAGCCGGCAGGCCCAAGCTGGAGGTCACCACCGAGATCCTCGACGGCGGGGCGCAGGATGCGCTCGTGGCCGCCGCGGAGGGGGCGGAGCTGATCGTCGTGGGGAGCCGGGGGCGCGGCGGATTCGCCGAATTGCTGCTGGGCTCCGTGAGCAGGCACGTCGCCGCCCGATCCCCCTGTCCGGTGGCCGTCATCCGGCGGTCGCCGGCCGGCGACCGCGGTGAGATCGCTGTCGGCATCGCGGAAGGCCGGGGTCAGGAGCGACTCCTCGACTTCTCCTTCCGCGAGGCCGCGTTGCGCCGCGCGACCTTGCGTGCCGTGCACGCCTGGGTGCATCCGGCCACGCGCGCGCCGGGGGACATGCAGCCGCTCGTGTACGACGTCGAAGGCATCGGACAGGAGGAAGCGCGCCTCCTCGCCGAGGCTGTCGCCGGTTGGCGGGAGAAGTTCCCCGACGTCACGGTCAGCGAGCAGGTCGTGCACGAGCACGCGGCGAAGGCCCTGGTCGAGGCGTCGAGAGAGGTCGACCTCGTCATCGTCGGAGCGCATGGCGGCATCCTCGATCTGGGCGGGACCGTCCATGCCGTCCTGCACCACGCGAGCGCGGCGGTCATCGTGGTCCGGCCCTGAGAAGGGTTACGCCAGGGGCCGCAGGCGCACGGCGGTGACCTTGTACTCGGGGCACGACGTCACGGTGTCCGCCCGGTCGGAGGTCAGGGTGTTCACCCCGCTGGACGGGAAGTGGAAGGCGCAGAAGACCTGTCCTGGTGCCATCTCGTCGCTGACCCGAGCGGTGAGCGCGGCGCGGCCGTGGCGGCTCTCGACCGTGACGGGGTCGCCGTCGTGCAAGCCGTGCCTGGCCGCGTCGGCGGGGTGCAGATCGAGCCGGTCCACCGGGTCGAGCCGGATGTTGCCGGTACGGCGGGTCATGCTGCCGGAGTTGTAGTGCGCCCATCGGCGTCCGGTGACCAGGATGAGGGGGTAGTCGTCGTCGGGCGTCTCGCCCGGTGGCAGATAGGGGCAGGCGGACAGGTGGGCGAGTCCGTCAGGGGTGGCGAACCGCTTTCGGTAGAGTTTCGCCTCCCCCGGGTGGCCGGGGTCCTGGCACGGCCACGGAATGGCGCCCTCGCGGTCCAGGCGCTCGTGGGACAGTCCGCCGAAGATGGGCGCGAGCCGCCCGCATTCGGCCAAGGCGGCTGCGGGCGTTCGGCAGCCGAGGTCGACGCCGAGGACCGCCGCGAGAGCGTGGACGGCGGCGAAGTCGGTGCGAGCCTGTCCCGGTGGGTCGAGAGCGGGGCGCACCCGCTGGAAGCGGCGGTCGAAGTTGACGAAGGTTCCGTCCTTCTCCAGCCAGGAGGCGACCGGCAGGACGACGTCGGCGCGCTGGGCGGTCTCGGACAGGAACAGTTCGTTGCAGACGACGAGCGGGCAGGCCTCCAGCGCCTCGGCGACGCGGGTGGCGTCGGGGTCCGTGGTGCACACGTCCTCGCCGATGACCCACAGCGCCCTCAGCGTGCCCTCGCGCGCGGCCGCGAACATCTCCGGGATGCGCAGGCCCGGCCGGTCAGGGACGGGAACACCCCACACGGTCTCGGCTCTGACCCGGGCGGCCGGATCGATGACCTTGCCGTATCCGGGCAGGAGGTCGGGCAGAGCACCCATGTCGGAGGCACCCTGGACGTTGTTCTGACCGCGCAGCGGGTTGACCCCGAAGCCGTGGTCGGTCCCGACCGCACCGCGCAGGATCGCCAGGTTGGCCAGGGCTCGCACCCCGTCGGTGCCGTGGAGGTGCTCGGTGACGCCCAGCCCGTAGACGATCGCCGGCTGTTCGGCGCGCCCGTAGAGGCGGGCCGCGGCGACCAGCTCGCCGACGGGGACGCCGGTGACGGCGGCCACCCGCTCAGGCGGGTAGTCGGCGAGCAGTGCGGTGAGTTCCGCCAGTCCGTCCGCGCGGTGGCGCAGGAACTCCGCGTCGACCAGGTCTTCGGTGAGAAGCACGTGCGCCAGCCCGTGGAACAGGGCGACGTTGGTGCCGGGCCTGGGGCGCAGATGCACGTCGGCGTGGCGGGCCAGGCCGACCGAGCGCGGGTCGGCGACGATCAGGCGTGAGCCTCGCAGGACCCGCTGGAGCAGGCGCGCTCCGACCACAGGGTGGGCCTCGACCGGGTTCGCGCCCACCACCAGCAGGCAGTCGGCCTTCTCGACGTCGTCGAAGCTGTCGGTGCCGCCTGACAGTCCGAACGCGGCGGTCAGCCCGGCGGCGGAGGGGGCGTGGCACAGCCGGGAGCAGTTGTCGACGTTGTTGGTGCCGATCGCGACCCGCATGAACTTCTGGATCAGGTAGTTCTCTTCGTTCGTCGCCCGCGCGGAGGAGATGGCCGCCACCGCGTCGGGGCCGCCCGCGGCGATAGCGTCCCGCAGGCCGCGGGCCACGTGGTCGAGCGCCTCGGCCCAGCTCACCGGCTCCAGGCGG
The DNA here is from genome assembly GCF_057708945.1 of Nonomuraea sp. bgisy101. NCBI lineage: Bacteria > Bacillati > Actinomycetota > Actinomycetes > Streptosporangiales > Streptosporangiaceae > Nonomuraea > Nonomuraea sp. bgisy101. The sequence goes on along the minus strand of NZ_JBYITD010000005.1, from coordinate 128,128 downwards.
CCGCCGCGCCGCAGCAGGGGCCGGGTGAGTCGTTCGGGCGAGTGGAGGAAGCCGTGGGCGAAGCGGCCCTTGACGCAGGCGTGGCCGCGGTTGAGCGGGCCGTCACGGTCGGGCAGGACCGCAGCCACCTCGCCGTCCCTGGTGAGCACCTCCAGTGAGCAGCCGACGCCGCAGTAGCCGCACGTCGTGCGAGTCCGCGTGGCGATGGGCTTCGCGCCGCCGATCGGCAGTCCCGGCTCGGTCAGCGCCCCGGTGGGACAGGTGTCGACGCAGCCGCCGCAGGACACGCAGTCGGACTCGGCCCACGATCCGCCGGTGCCGGGCGCGACCACCGTGTCGGAGCCCCGGCCGACGAGTGTCAGGGCGAAGGTGCCCTGCACCTCGGCGCACATCCGCACGCATCGCCCGCAGGCGATGCACAGATCCCGGTCGAGGTGGACGTAGGGGTGGCTGTCGTCACGGCCCCGGCCGCCCCGTCCCCTGGCCGTCTCGGGCGGGATTCCCAGCGAGTCGCAGACCCGGGCGAGCTCGGTCGTGCCGTCCTCCGCGCCGTCCAGAGCGGAGGGCGGCAAGGCCGAGACGATCAGCTCCAGCGACTCGCGGCGCAGCGTCGCCACGTCCTCCGTGGCGACTTCCACGACGGCGCCGTCAACGGCCGGGGTCACGCAGGCGGCCACCACGGTGCCGCCGGATCTCACCAGGCAGATACGGCATGAGCCCGCAGGGCTCATGCGATCGTCATGGCACAGGGTGGGCAGCTCGACGCCGGCCGCCCGCACCGCGTCGAGCAGGGACGCACCGTCGTCGGCCAGCGAGACCACCATCCCGTCAACGGTGACTCTCACGCGTCCCACCCCCGCAGCCGCTCACCGTAGGCGCGCACCAGGCTGCGCACCGCGGCGGGAACCCGCCTGCCGAAGGCGCACAGGCTGGCGCCCTCCATCACCCGCAGCAGCCGCGCATACTCTTGCCCGGTCGGCGGGCGGCCCGTCACCAGCTCCAGACCTCGCAGGGAACCGACCCCGCAGGGAGAGCAGGCCCCGCAGCTCTCGGCGGCGGCGAACTCCCACACGTGCCGCAGCACCTGCTCCGGTTCGAGGCGCTCGTCGAAGGCGACCAGCCCGGCATGGCCCAGCGCGGCACCATGGGCGGCCAGATCGGCGTCGGTCAACGGCACATCCAGCCGGCTCGGGGCGAGAAACCCGCCCAGCGGCCCGCCCACCTGCAGGACGCTCAGCTCGGCGCCATCCCGCAGGCCGCCGCCCAGCTCGGTGACGATCGCGGCCACCGGCGTGCCGAGTTCGACCTCGTAGCAGCCGGGCCTGGCGAACCTCTCCGAGAGGCACACCAGCTTCGTGCCGGCCTCTGACCTGGTACCGCGCCGGGCGTAGGCGTGCCCGCCCTGCCGTACGATCCACGGAACCGCGGCGAGTGTCTCGACGTTGTTGACCACGGTCGGCGCGTCCCACAAGCCCTGCTGTGTCGGGTACGGCGGGCGGGGGCGCGCGGTTCCGCGCCCGCCTTCGAGCCCCGCGATCAGGGCGGTCTCCTCGCCCGCGACGTACGATCCGGCTCCCTCGACGACCTCGATGTCCAGCTCGACGTCTCCCCCGTGGACTCCTCGCCCCAGATGCCCGTCGGCGCGTGCCTGCTCGGCGGCGGCCCGCATCCGTGCCAGCGCCCGCGGGTACTCGGAACGCACCAGGACGATCCCGCGGCGGGCTCGGCAGGCGAAGCAGGCCAGGGCCAGTCCTTCCAGCACCCGCCCCGGATCCTCCTCCATCAGCAGCCGGTCGGCGTACGATCCCGGATCGCCCTCGTCGCCGTTGGCCACCACCACCGGGTCGGGTTGCCCGAGCGCGGCGGCCCACTTGGCGGCCACCCTGAACCCCGCGCCACCGCGCCCGCGCAGCCCGGAGGCCGCCACCTCGGCACGGACCTGCTCCGGCGTGGCCGCGCGCACGACCTCCGGCCACACCCGCCAGGCGGCCTCCCCTGCCACGACGCCGGCCAGCACGATCGGATCGCCGGTGGCGTCGGCGGCGGGGATCGGCGGCGCCTGTGGTTCCGCACGGCCGGCAAGCTGATCGGCGAGCGCCGGCCCCGTGCAGGGCGTGTCACCGTCCAGGCACGCGGGGCTCGCGTAGCAGTAGCCGAGGCAGCGCACGGACTGCAGCGACGCCTCCCCGTCGGGGCCGGCCGAGTCGGCGGCGACGCCCAGCGCGTTCTCCACCTCGGGCACGTGCCGGCCCGCGTCGGCGGCGAAGCAGGAGGCGGCGGTGCAGACCCGCACATGACGGCGGCCGTGCCGGGCGACCAGGTCGGCGTAGAAGGTGGCCGGCCCGAGCACTTCCGCGGCCGGCAACCCGAAGCGTTCGGCGATCTCGGACACCCACGCCCCGGGACCCTCCGGCCTGCTCTTCACCGTCTCGGACAGGGACTCCACGAGCCGAATGCCAGGACGCCCACGCCGGGCGGCCAACGCACGAAACGCGTCAAAACGCCCATCCGACCTCATGGTCCCCATCATGACCACAGAAGGTTCGGAACGACGCTCGCGCGCAGGTCATCATCGGGTAAGCCGATCGACAAGGCCTGGCCGCCTAACCGGCACGGCCGCCGAGCACGTCGTGACCGACGTGCCGACGTGGCCGACGTGGCCGACGTGGCCGACGTGGCCGACGTGGCCGACGTGGCCGACGTGGCCACGTCGGACCCGAATCGCCGGCGTCACCGGGCCGACACGCCTGTGATCGCCGCGACGGTCTGGCGGGCGATCTCCCATTCCTCGTCGGTAGGGACGACCAGGACGGCGACTTCACTGTCCGCGGCGGAGACCGCCCGCTCATCGTTCGACGGCGCTTCGTTGCGTCCAGGGTCGATGGTGATGCCCAGGCGGTCGAGCCCGGTCATGGACAGCGCGCGCACGCCGGAGTCGTGCTCGCCCACTCCCCCGGTGAAGGCGATCGCGTCCACCCTGCCGAGCACCGCGTAGTAGGCGCCGACGTATTTGCGGATCCGATGGCAGTAGACCTCACGGGCGAGGCGGGCATCCTCGTCGCCGTCCTCGGCGCGCTGCCGTACGGCACGCATGTCGGCCACGCCTGCCAGCGCGAGCAGGCCGCTGTCCCTGGTGAGCGCCTCGTCGGCGTCGACACCTCGGGTCCTGGCGAGGTATCCGGCCAGGCCCGGGTCGACGTCGCCGGAGCGGGTGCCCATCACCAGGCCCTCCATGGGCGTCAGCCCCATGGAGGTGTCGACGCTGCGCCCTGCCTGGATGGCGGTGGCGCTGGCGCCGTTGCCCAGGTGCAGGACGATCAGGTTGACCTCGGAGAGGTCGCTGCCGAGCAGGGCGGCGGCCCGTTCGGCCACGTAGGCACATGAGGTGCCGTGGAAGCCGAAGCGGCGCACGTGCCACTCGCGCGGCACGGCGTAGGTGGCGGCGTGCGGCGGGAGCGTGTGGTGGAAGGCGGTGTCGAACACCGCGACCTGGGGCACGCGGGGGAAGGCGCGCTGGGCCACCCTGATGCCGGTGACGTTGACCGGGTTGTGCAGCGGAGCAAGCGGAGCGAGCCGTTCGACGGCGGCGATCACCTCCTCGTCCACGACCACCGCTGCGCGGAAGCGCTCCCCGCCGTGGACCACGCGATGGCCCACGGCCTCCGGCGAGATGTCGCCGAGGACCTGCAGGATCGCCTTCAGCGCGGCCTCGTGGTCGGCGAAGCAGCCTTTGACGGTCCCGCTGTCGTGGGTGAACCGCCCTTCCTCCTCGCCGATGCGCTCGACCAGGCCCTTGGCCCGGCGTTCGCCGGTCTGCACGTCGATCAGCTCGTACTTGACGGTGGAGGAGCCCGTGTTCAGCACCAGGACGCTCATGCCCAGGTCCAATCGCGGATCTCGGGCAGATCCTCGCCGTACTCGCGGGTGTGGGCACGAGCCTTCAGCCGGGTGTCGGCCATCTCCTGGCGCAGATGCGCCTGGGCGGCGCCGAGACCTTCGACGCGGTCGATGACGTCCATGACCAGGTGGTAGCGGTCGATGTCGTTGAGCATGGCCATGTCGAAGGGCGTGGTCGTGGTGCCTTCCTCCTTGTAGCCGCGCACGTGGAGGTGGTGGTGGCCGTGCCGGCGGTAGGTGAGCCGGTGGATCAGCCAGGGGTAGCCGTGGTAGTTGAAGATGACCGGCTTGTCGGTGGTGAACAGTGCGTCGAACTCGGCGTCGGACATCCCGTGCGGGTGCTCGGACGGCTGCTGGAGCCGCATGAGGTCCACCACGTTGACCACGCGGACCTTCAGCTCGGGCAGGCGCTCGCGCAGGATGGCGGTCGCGGCCAGCGTCTCCAGCGTGGGCACGTCGCCCGCACAGGCCATCACGACGTCGGGTTCCCTGCCTTCGTCGGTGGAGGCCCAGGGCAGGATGCCGAGGCCGCGGGTGCAGTGGGCGATGGCCTCGTCCGAGGTGAACAGGTCGAGCACCGGCTGCTTGCCCGCGACGATCACGTTGACGTAGTCGCGGGAGCGCAGGCAGTGGTCGGTCACCGACAGCAGCGTGTTGGCGTCCGGCGGCAGGTAGACGCGCACCACGTCGGCCTTCTTGTTGACCACCACGTCGAGGAAGCCGGGGTCCTGGTGGCTGAAACCGTTGTGGTCCTGCCGCCACACGTGCGAGGACAGCAGGTAGTTCAGCGAGGCCACCGGGCGCCGCCACGGGATCTTCTTCGACGACTCCAGCCACTTGGCGTGCTGGTTGAACATGGCGTCGATGATGTGGATGAACGCCTCGTAGCAGTTGAACAGCCCGTGCCTGCCGGTCAGCAGATAACCCTCCAGCCAGCCCTGGCACAGATGCTCCGACAGCACCTCCATGACCCGCCCGCCCGGAGCCAGGTGCTCGTCGGTCGGCTCCAGTGCGGCGTTCCAGGCCCGGTCGGTGGCCTCGAAGACGGCCGAGAGCCGGTTGGAGGCCGTCTCGTCCGGGCCCATCAGGCGGAAGCTCTGCGGGTTCGCGGCGATCACGTCGCGCAGGAAGCCGCCCAGGACGCGTGTCGGCTCGCTCGACTGCGTCGCGGGCGCCTTCACCTCGACCGCGTGGTCGCGGAAGTCCGACAGCACCAGCGGGCGCAGGATCTCCCCGCCGTTGGCGTGCGGGCTGGCGCTCATCCTCAGCGACCTGTCCGGCAGGCTCCGCAACACGTCGGGCACCGGCCGGCCCTCGGCGTCGAACAGTTCCTCCGGCCGGTAGGAGCGCATCCACTCCTCCAGCATCGCCAGGTGCGCCGGGTTCTCGCGGACCTGTGCGAGCGGCACCTGGTGGGCTCGCCACGTCCCTTCGATCTGCACACCGTCCACCGTGTGAGGCCCGGTCCAGCCCTTCGGTGTCCGCAGGACGATCATCGGAAGCCTGCGCTCCCTGCCGTCCTTGTAGGCGGCGATCTGGTCGAAGACCTCGTCCAGCACCCGCGCCATCTCCTGGTGGGCGGGGCCGACGAGATGGGGGCGGTAGCCGTACCCCTCCATGAGCTTGACCAGCTCCTCTTCCGGGATCCTGGCCAGGACGGTCGGGTTGGCGATCTTGTAGCCGTTCAGGTGCAGGATGGGCAGGACGACGCCGTCGCGGCGGGGGTCGAGGAACTTGTTGGAATGCCAGCTTGCCGCCAGCGGCCCCGTCTCGGCCTCACCGTCACCGACGACGCAGGCCACCACCAGGTCCGGATTGTCGAAGGCCGCGCCGTAGGCGTGGGCGAGGGAGTAGCCGAGTTCGCCACCCTCGTGAACGGAGCCCGGCGTCTCCGGGGCGACGTGGCTGGGGACGCCACCGGGGAAGGAGAACTGGCGGAACAGCCTGCGCATGCCCTCGGCGTCCTGCGAAACCTCCGGGTAGCGCTCGGAGTAGGAACCCTCCAGCCAGGCATGCGCGACCGCCGCGGGACCACCGTGTCCTGGGCCGGCGATGTAGATCATGTCCTGGTCGCGCTCGGCGATGATCCGGTTGAGGTGCGCGAAGCAGAAGTTCAGCCCGGGCGTGGTGCCCCAGTGGCCGAGCAGGCGTGGTTTGATGTGCTCGGGCCTGAGCGGTTCTGTGAGCAACGGGTTGTCGAGCAGGTAGATCTGGCCCACGGACAGGTAGTTGGCCGCACGCCAGTAGGCGTCGATTCGCTGCATTGCCGTCATATGCCCGACGTTCCATGATCTATCACCGCGCCGATAGGGACCTTGGTCCTCGATCGGCAGGTCCTATGCCGATTCGCACGGCTGATTCCTCCTGCGCCACAGATGTCAGCCTGACCTCTCCGCGCCGGGACTTGGGTACGCCCTCGTGGTGCCTTCCCGAGGCTACGAAGGGCCCACCGGCAGACGTCAAAGGACCTTCGGCCCTGCTCCTTCACGCCGACCACCAAGCACGCTGGAGCTGAAGGACCCGAGAGATGTCCGAGCACTTCGGCGCCTCGGACGCACGTTCAAGGAGAGGTGACCACGTCATGCCACGATCGATCGGCCATCAGCTCTTCAACCCTCTCGAAGCGGAGCTCGCCGTGCTGAGGAAACGCGTGAGCAGGCTGGAAGAGCAGGTGGAATCGCTGAGACGCGAGCTGGAAGCCGCCGGCCTCCATCGGAGCTGACCGGTTCGTGACATGTATCGCGCACTCCGACTGAGAATGAACCCGACCGGTCGGCTGTCACCTCGACCTGACGACGGGATCACCACGGTCAGGTGCCGCGGCGAGGTCGGTATTCGCCACGGCAGGACTGGCTTGAGCGGCTTCTCGTCGACGTGCAGCCGGTCACGTCACGACGTCGTTCTCAACCTGCGTGACGTCATTTTCCTTGATGCCGGCGGTTCGACCGCGCTGATCCGCGCCGACGATCTGGCGCGCCGCCTTACACGGGCACCATGTCCACGGGACCCGGTGCCCGTCGCGGGCGGTCGAGCAGAGTCCCGACGCCCACGCTGACCGACGGCGGATCGCCTGACCGGCGGCTCGACACGCTGATGGGGCGTGCTGGACGCCGTTCACATGATCGGCGGCATGAGGAAGAGGTCGTCCCTCGAGTAGGTCAGCTCGCAGGCCACGTCCACGACCCCCTCCAGCTGCCTGATCCGCTCCACGAGCGCGACAGCCCGGGAGGCGCTTTCCACGTGACCGCCGATCGTGACGACGCCCTTGTCGACAACGATCGAGAAACTGCTGCCGATCAGCTGCCTGATGTCGGCTTCAAGTTCCTCGGCCGGGCGGGTGAAGACCCGCAGCACGTCCGCCTCGTGCAGAGTGCCGATCATGCGGCCGGTGAGGTCGTCGATGACGGGGAGCTGCTTGATCCGGCAGTCGTACATCGTCCGGGCGGCGTCCCTGATGAGCGTGCCGGGCGTGACGGTGATCGCGGGTGTGGTCATCAGCTCGGCGGCCGTCCTCGCCGCCGCCTTTCTGTGCTCGGCACGGGTCCTGGGGCTCTCGAAGACGGTGACCGGGTGCCGCGCCGTGTCGATCTCCTTGAGGATCAGGTCGTCCTGCGAGACCACGCCCACCGGACGGCGGTCGGTGTCGATGACGGTGACCGCTTGCACCGCATAGCGCTTCATCGCTTCCACGATGTCGGCGAACGACGCGTTCTCCAGCACCGCGATGGCTACCCGTCCCATGACGTCCTGGACTTGAACGGACATGATGACCTCCTCAGGTTCACCTCCCAGCCTGCTGGCCCCCGGCCCGCGAGGGCACCGGCGAACGTCCTGCCAGGTCAGGCCATAGGTCCCGGATTTCGGGCACCATCCTCACCGTGCTCGCGGGTGCGGACATGGGCCGGCCTCGGCCATCTCCTGGCCCGGCTGCGCGCCAGGCATGACCGAGGCCTTCCACGCGCTCGGCAGCGGTCGACGCCGTTCCGGAGGACCCGAGCCTTGGCTGACCTAGGCAGTGGGCACGACGGCGACCGGACAGCGAGCGTGGTGCAGCGCACCCCTGCTGACCGAACCGAGCAGCGACCGTTCCAGGGCGTTCCTGCCGTGGCTGCCGACCACCACCAGATCCGCCACGGCCGACGCCTCGGTGAGCGCCTCCACCGGGTGCGCCTGCCGGACGTCCTCGACGACCTTCACGTCCGGGTACTCCTTCCGGCAGGCGGCGATCGTCTCCGCCACGACCTTCAACTGCCTGTTCCTGATGTCGTCCATGTCGTAGACGAACCCGGGAGAGTAGAGGTGCACCGGCAACTGCCAGGCATGGAGCGCGCGCAGCATGCTGCCACGCAGCTTCGCCTGCTCGAAGGCGTACGCCAGCGCGGGTACGCAGTTCGGCGTGTCCTCGACGCCCACCACGATCTCGCCCCGGACCGGCCCCTGCGCGCCACGTATCACGACGACGGGACGGCGGGCCTGGCCCGCCACGTGCATGCTGACCGACCCGAGCAGCATGCCCGCGAACCCGCCCAGGCCACGGCTGCCGACGACGACCTCGGCGGCCTCTCCCCCCGCTTCGAGCAGGACGGCCGCCGGAGCACCCTGGACCAGTCGCGTGTCCACCGCAACCGCGGGCTGGCGCGCTCGCGCGATCGCCTCGGCGTCGGCCAGCAGCTTCTCCCCCGCGCGGGCCATGGTGTCCGGCCACTCCTGGACCGGCAGCGCCGCGATCTGGTAAGGCCAGCGATCCACCGCGTGCACGATCCGCAGCGGCATGCCCATCCGCAGCGCGTCATCGGCGGCCCACTCCACGGCGGCCTTGGCGGCCGCCGAGCCGTCGAACCCAGCAATGATCATGGCTCCTCCTTCGTCCCTCCCATCCCACGGCGGCCGCTCGCGTCGCGACAGGGGCGAAAGTCCCGGCGCGGGCAGGTCCGAAGGCCCTGGCCCAGCGTGGTGGTGCCCTCTTGTCGCGGTCCTGATGCCGGCGGGCGAGGTCAACTGACTCCACCCGGCCGTCAGAGGCGACGGTCAGAGTCACGTCGTGGTCGTGGAGGCGTGCGCCGACCCGCCCTTCATCTCCTTCGACAGGGACGCGGCGCCCGACGGCGGGCGAGCCTGCTCGTGGCGGGAAGCGGAGGTCGGTTCTCCTGGCACGGGCGGTCGCACCGCATCATGCCGGGCCGAGGGCCGCATCGAGGACCTTCGGCCCTGTTCAGGCTGCGCGGTCACCACGAAGACTGAGATCACGGACCATGGGTTCACCGGAGGGAACAGAGGACGAGCGGATGTCGACGACCACTCCTGCTCCCAGAGGCCTCTCATCCGCCGAGGCGGCAGCTCGGCTCGATCGCGATGGGCCGAACCTCCTACCGGAGAAACCTCCGGTGCCACTGTGGCACCGCATCCTCACCCAGCTTCGTGACCCCCTGATCCTGGTCCTGCTCGTGGCCTGCCTTTTGACCGTCGTCACAGGCGACTGGAGCGACACAGCGGTGATCATGCTCGTGATCGTGGTCAACACCGCGGTCGGCGTGGGACAGGAGATCAGGGCCGACCGGGCCATCACGGCGCTGACGCGGCTCACCGCCCCGGTGGCGAGAGTGATCAGGGACGGCATCGACCGGCGGATTCCCGCCGCCGACGTGGTGGTGGGTGACCTGCTGGTGCTGGCCGAGGGTGACATCGTGCCCGCTGACGCCACGGTGACGGAGTCGGCGGCCCTGCTCGTCGACGAGTCCGCTCTGACCGGCGAGTCGGTCCCCGTGGAGAAGGCTCGCAACGAGCCGGTGTCGTCCGGGACGATCGTGGTCAGAGGACGCGGACGCGCCGCGGTCATCGCGGTCGGCGTGGCCAGCGCCACCGGCCGTATCGCCGCCCTGATGGCCAAGGGATCGGGCCTCACGCCCCTGCAGCGGCGCCTGATGGGCGTCGGCCGCCTGCTGGCAGGCGTCACCGTCCTGCTGTGCACGCTGGTGCTGGTCCTCGGACTGGTTCGCGGGCAGCCGGTCGAGTTGATGGTGATCACGGCGATCAGCCTGGTGGTCGCGGCGGTCCCGGAGTCACTTCCCGCGGTCGTGACGTTGAGCCTGGCGTTGGGTGCACGCCGGATGGCCGCTCGCAACGCGCTGGTGCGAAGGTTGCCCGCCGTGGAGACGCTCGGCTCGGTGACCGTGCTCGCGACCGACAAGACCGGAACGCTGACCGAGGGCAGCATGGTGGTCAGGCGGCTGTGGACACCCGCAGGCGAGGCGACGATCTCCGGCTCGGGTTACGCGCCGGAAGGCGAGATCACCGGGGACGGAACCCTCAACGACCGGAGCCTCATGGAGCTGCTGACCGCGGCCGCGCTGTGCAACGACGCCACGCTGTCCATGGGCGACGAGGGTGAGTGGACCGCGATCGGCGATCCCACCGAAGCGGCGCTCCTCGCCGCCGCCGCCAAGGCGGGCCTCCATCGTCCTGAGCTGGAACGGAGATTCCCCAGGAATGCCGAGGTTCCCTTCGACAGCGGGCGCAAGCGCATGACCACCGTGCACCGAACGGCAGGCGAAGGCGGCATCGTGTTGTGCAAGGGCGCCCCTGAGGCGCTGCTTCACCCTCCTGTCCTCCTGGACGGCCCTGCCCTGATGGCCCGCGCGAGCGAGCGGGCCGGCGAACTCGCTCAGGCCGGCTACCGGGTCCTGGCCGTCGCCGGCGCCCGGCCGGCCCACCTCCCTGCGGTCGCCGACGAGAGCGGCCTGTCCCTGCTCGGCCTCATCGCGATCATGGACCCGCCACGCCCCGCGGCCGCGGCGACCATCGCCGCGTGCAAGCGGGCGGGCATCCGACCGGTCCTGATCACCGGCGATCATCCTGGTACGGCCCGCGCCATCGCCACCGACGTCGGCATCATCGGACCTGCGGACCTCGTGGTCGACTGCCGCGCCGCCGGCGAACTCGACGGGCAGGACGCCGCCGTCTACGCCAGAGCCACACCAGAGGAGAAACTCGTCCTCATCCAGAGCATGCGCGATCGCGGCCAGATCCTCGCCATGACGGGAGACGGCGTCAACGACGGGCCCGCGCTGCGCCGCGCCGACATCGGGGTCGCCATGGGCAGGCGCGGCACCGAGGTCGCCCGCCAGGCCGCCGATCTCGTGCTCGCCGATGACGACCTGAACACCGTGGTGGCGGCAGTCGAGGAAGGACGCCGGGTCTACACCAACATCCGCCGCTTCCTCGTCTACGGCCTGTCCGGCGGGGCGGCCGAGATCGCCGTCATGCTGCTGGGCCCGCTTGCCGGCCTCGCGCTCCCCCTGCTGCCCGCCCAGATCCTGTGGATCAACCTGCTGACCCACGGCCTTCCAGGCGTGGCCCTGGGCGGCGAGCCCGCCATCCCGGAGACCATGGCCGCCCCGCCCCGGCCGCCCTCCCAGAGCATCCTGGGCGCCGGGCTGTGGCAGCGCGTCATCCGTATCGCCGTCGTGCTCACCGCCGTCTCCCTGGGCGTCGGCCTGTGGGCCCACGAGACCGGCCGGCCGTGGCAGAGCATGATCTTCTTCGCTCTCGGTGCCGCCCAGCTCGGTGTCGCCCTCGGCTCGCGTACCAGGCCCGGCTCGCTGGCCAACCCCATGCTGCTGCTCGCCGTCGCGGGCGCGTTCGTCCTGCAACTGGCCGGACTGTACCTGCCGCCCCTGCGGGAGCTCCTCGGCACCGAGCCACTGGCCGCGGGCGATCTCCTCGTCGTCACGGCGCTGTCGGTCCTCGGCTACGCCGCCGCACGCCTGGACAGGATCCTGCATCGATCAGGAAAGTGAGGGCCGGCGACATGCGCGGAGCCGGCTTGACGTTCCTCGGCGGCGTCGGCACGGTCACGGGCAGCAAGTTTCTGCTCGACCTGCCCGACGACGAACGCCTGCTCCTGGACTGCGGCCTGTTCCAGGGGCAGCGCGAGCTGAGACGCCGCAACTGGGCCACTTTCCCCATCCCGCCCTCGACCATCTCCTCGGTCGTGCTCAGCCACGCGCACCTCGACCACTGCGGCTACCTGCCCGCTCTGGTACGGCAGGGCTTCAACGGCCCCGTCCACACCACGCCCCGGACCGCGGAACTGACCTCGATCGTGCTGCGGGACAGCGCCAGGCTGATGGCCGACGAGGCCGACAACGCCAACGCCTTCGGCTGGTCCGTCCACGACCTGGCCCTCCCCCTCTACGACGACGAGGACGTCACCCGCGCGCTGCGACGACTGGCGCCGGTCGAGCACGGCCAGTCCGTGCGGCTGCGCGGTGCCCGGCTGCGACTGCACAGGGCCGGCCACATCCTCGGCTCCTCCTGGACCGAGCTGGTCCTCGACGACGGGCGGACGCTCGTGCACAGCGGCGACCTCGGCAGGCCTGTCCATCCCCTGCTCCGGCCGCCCGAGGCGCTGTCGCATGCGGACGTCCTGCTCGTCGAATCCACCTACGGCAACCGGCACCACGACGACAGCACGACCATGCAGGACATGGCGCGGGCCATCACCAGGACCGCGGACCGCGGCGGGTCCGTGCTCATCCCCGCCTTCGCCGTCGACCGCACTGAAGTGATCATTTACCGGCTGCGCGAGTTGAGAGACGCCGGGCGCATCCCCCGGCTGCCGGTCTACGTCGACAGCCCTATGGGACTCGCCGCCAGGGACGTCTACCTCGACGCCATCCACGCGCACGACGCCGAACTGCGCCACGGCGTGACCGGTGACGACATCGACCCCAGCTGGGTGCGAGAACTCGTCACCGCCGAGGAGTCGATGACCGTCAACCAGCCACGCCATCCCTGTGTCGTCATCTCGGCCTCCGGCATGGCCTCAGGCGGCCGTGTCCTGCACCACCTCCGCCACATGCTGCCCGACCCGCGGATGACCGTGCTGATCGTGGGGTTCGCCGCGCTCGGCACCCGAGCCCGCGACCTCGTCGACGGGGCCACCTCCCTCAAGATCCACGGCCACTACGTCCCCGTGCACGCCGAGATCGTCGATCTCCCGGGCTTCTCGGTCCACGCCGACGCCGACGGCACCCTCGCCTGGCTGTCCACCATCGACCGGCCGCCGTCTGTCACCTACGTCGTCCACGGCGAACCCGACGCCGCCCAGACCCTCCGCGACCGCATCAGCGAGGAGCTCGGCTGGCACTCCGTGGTTCCCCGGTCCGACGAGCGCGTCCTGCTCTGAGCCCCTGCTGGTCACGGGGCCGATCCAGGGAGCCGACGGCCCCAGGTCGCCGCGCGTCCTCAGGCCAGCGTCGGTACGGCACCGCATTCGGCGCGTTCGACCCTGACCCCGGGCAGGCCGCGGACCCATCCACCGGCGATCTCGGCGAGCCGGGCAGCGTCCGGCGGCGTGCGGCCCAGTCCGATGGCATACCGTGCCGATCGGGGCGCCGTCTCGAACGGGCGGGGCCAGGCGTGCGCGTCGGGCACGCCGGCCTCCTCCAGCGCGGTGAGCAACTCCAGCATCCGGCCCCTGACGCGCCCCAGCGTCGCGTCGAACTCCTCGGCCCGTTCGCGGTGCAGGGTCAGCACGGCCCACGCCGCGTGCCGGCGGTGGAGGGGCGGCGGCGAGAGCAGTTCGGCGCGCCGGCCGTCCTCCAGGAGCTCCCATGCCCGGTAGAGCTCCTGCGTGAGCAGGTCCCGGCCGCCGACGGTGACCTGGCGCGCGCAGTTGCGCATCGGGTCGCTGGGCGTCATCACCGTCATCGGGGCCGGCTCCCCCGGAGTGGCGGCGGGAGTGAGTGCGACCGAATCCCGCCAGTCCCAGGCGGCCCACGTGCTGAAGAAGCGGGACAGGAGGTCGGGGTCGTCGCTCTCACGTACGGTGCGCGCGGCCAGCACCGCCCAGGCCACGCCCGGCAGCCCGCCGAACGGGGCCGAGTCCAGGCCGCGGGCTCGCGCCCATGCCTTCACCTGCCTGGCGAGACGGGCGAAACGGGCGTGTTCGGCCCCGACGGCGGCGCGGATCGTGTCCGCGTCGCTGACGGCGCTCAAGGCGATCGCGGCCGCCTGGCCCAGCTCGGCGCGGCGGGCCGGGGCCTGCGCGGGAGCAAGCGTCCCTGTGGCCACCACGGTCAGGTCGACGTCCAGGCCGGTCGCGTGGAACCGCAGGCCCGGCACCCTGGCGCCGATCACCTGCCGCACCCTGGAAGCGCCGGGCACGGCCGCTCGTACCCGCGCCCGGACGTCTTCCATGTCCGTCTCGCCGGGCAGCACCGCCACCAGGTCCAGGTCGGCGGCCGCGAGCTCGCATCCCATCCGCCGGGATCCCGTTACGTGCACGATCCCCGGACGCAGCGCCTCCGCCAGACGCTCCGTGACCTCCCCGGCCAGGGCGGCCGTGCCGGGACCTGGCGGCTCGCCCGCCTCGCCGGCCATCCAGCGGACCTCGCCCGTTCCCAGAGTGATCACCGCGCGCGGGCGCATGGGCTCGTCCCCGCGGCGCGACAGCAGCACCATCTCCCCGACCCGCGCCGTCATCCCGTCGAGCCGGGCGGCGAGCCGGCCCGGATCCGCGACGCGGCCCAGCGTCAGGTGCGGCGTGAACCCCTCCGTCCGTCCTCCGCATCGGGGGAAGCGCGGTTCCAGCGCCCGGCGAAGGCGGGCCCACGGCTCCTGGCCGTCAGCGGCGGGGTCGAGCCAGACGGTCGCGTCGTTCCGGTGCCGGAAGGCACGCACTCCTTCCAGCCGGGCGGTGAAGGGCTCCACCTCCGCGGCCGCCGCGGCCAGCAACGGCGCCGCCGCCTCGAACTCCGACTCCGGCACGAAACCGAAGAGCAGGTTGACGTGCGGCGGCCAGCGGTCGACCCCCGGATCGTGCTCGCGGCGGACGTCCTGGATGGGCGGCCACAGCTCCCGTGGCGGCACCCACGCCACCGCCGTGCGCGCGGTCGGCGGCACGTCGAGTACCCCGGCGGGCGCGGTCCCCGCGAGGTCGAGGACCGCCTCCACCCCGTAGTGGTCCGAGATGTACAGCCCTTCCGGGGACGGCGTGTCACCGCGCAAGGCCGCCGAGACCACCCGAGGCCGACCGCGCAGCAGGACCCGGTCCAGCCGCGCGGCCCGCCCGGTCAGCGAGGAGAGCGCCGCGAGCGGGTTGGCACGCGGATCGAAGGTCGGAGTCTGCTCCGATCCGTGCACCTCCGTCCAGGCGTCCCGGAGCCCGAGCGCGGCCGCGGGGGCGTCCGTGCCGTCGTTGAAGTCGCCCAGCAGGATCAGGTCGCCGTCCACACCGGCCAGTCCTTCGGCGATGGCGGCCAGCTCGGCCTGCCGTCTGGCGGCGCTGTCGTCGGTGCGGTCGCTGGTCAGGTGGGTGGCGGCGACCACGAGGGGACCGGCCGCGGTGTCCACGACGATGGCGGCCACGGCCTTGTGCGGCCCGAGCCCGTGCCATGCCGCCTCCCGCACGGGCAGCCGGCTGAGCAGCAGCAGCCCGCTGTCGTCGACGTCGGCGCCGTCCGGGCCGGTCCCGATGGCGTAGCGGGCACGTACCCACGGGGCCGCCAGCAGCATGGACAGCAGCGCGGGCTCGGCCTCCTGCAGTGCGATGACGTCCGCGTCGGCCTCCTCCAGCGCCTCCAGCAGCAGCCGCCGGCGCCGGGTGGTGTCGATGCGCTCGCTGTCGTAGCGGTCCCACAGCGTGTTCCAGGTCAGGACCCGCAGGCCGTGCGTCGCGGGCGTCCCCTGTCCTGAGCCGGGGCGCCAGCCGCCCACCTGGTCCCAAGCGTGCGGGGTCCTCGCCGTGAAGAACGGCGCCCGCAGACGGCGCGGCTCCCGCGCCCGGCCGGCGTCGCAGGTGTCGACGCGATCCAGACCGGTGGCGCGGTCCCAGACCAGCTCGCCGTCCGCCTCGACGAACAGCACCCGATGCCAGGGAATGTCGCCGCCCGGGGCGAAGGCGGGCAGCGGGATCCGCTTGGGGGCGGCTCCCCGCTGGCCGACGCCCAGCACGAAACGCGACGGGTCGAACCGCGGATCCCAGCGCACCCGGTGGTAGATCTCCTCACTGGTACGCATCACGCCTCCTCCGCGTCCACGGCGCCGACCACGTCCTCGACGGTTCCGGACGCGCCGACGTACCAGGTGCGGTGGGCCTGGCCGGGATACGGCGGGACGAACCGGCGTGCCTGCGCGGCGAGCACGTGCGGCGGCACCGGGTGCTCGCGGCGCTCGTTTCTCCGGTGCAACTCGTCCTCCTCCACCAGCATGACCACGTACGTCGTCAACGCGTCGCGGCGGCGCGCCACGGCGTGCACCACGGAGCGCTGGTGCTGGTTGAGCGACGTCGCGTCCCACACCACCGTGGCGCCGCCGGTCAGCGCGGCGTCCAGCCGGTCCAGGCACTCGCCAAGCACTTCCCTGTTGTCCCGCTGGCCCGCCCGCGAGCCCCGGGCCTCGCGCAGCTCGTCCAGGGACAGGCGCACGTCGATCCCTGACAGGCCCGCGGCGAACGTGCTCTTCCCGCTGCCCGAGGGCCCGACCAGGTGCACCAGCCGGGGGAACCGTCCGGACCGCCACCGCCAGGTCGCCGCCACGGCCTCCTCGACCGTGGCGATCCGTCCGCCGGCGTACGCCTCGCGCGTCTCCGCCCAGCACCGGTCGGCGGCCTCCCTCCCGAGCCCGGTGAGCGCCTCCCGCAGGCCGGTCCGCAGCGGCTCCAGCGGCCCCGGCCCGAGCAGCCCGGCCTCCTCGGCGTGCAGCGCCGACCATTCGACCTGCTCGCGCGCCTCGTCGTCGGCCTCTCCTGCCGGCACGGACGCGGCGACGGCGTGCAGCACCCCGAGATCGGCGGCGGACGCCATGCGGACCAAGCCTGCGCGTCGATCCTCGTCCGGATAGGGCCGGCGCAGGCCGGCGTGCAACCCGACCAGGTCCGCGACCCGCCGCGCCAGCGGCATGCCCAGCGGCCCCGTCAACCGTGCCGCCAGCCAGGCACGCGGCATGGCGTGCAGCGCGGCGGCGAGCACCCCCGCCAGCCGGGCGTCCCCGTACCGCCCGATCGCGTCGAGCCTGCCCGCCACCTCGGCCACCGCCGCGCAGGCTCCGGCCGGGTCCTTGCCGGCGACCTTCACCGCGGACACCAGGGCGGCCGCGTCGGCGTCCGCTCCCGAACGCACCGACCACAGCGCCGCGGCCGGCCCCAGGCCGTTGGCCACGACGGCGGCGTGCATCCAGTGGGTGTCGGTTCGTACGTGCTCCCTGCGCACCCACTTGGCCACGCGCCCGGCGAACTCCTCCCGCCCGAACCCTTCGACGGTCCGGACGACGTACCCCTCCTGCCGCTGTGTGTCCAGTCGCAGCCCTCGCAGCACCCGCTCGTCGAAGACGCCACGCCACAACACCGGCGGCGCAGGAACGCCCAGCTCCCGCAGGAAGGCGACCGTTCGGTCCCAGTCCAGGCAGCGATCACCGGCCCAGACCGAGAACCCGTAGAACCAGCTCTCCAGCTCCTGGTAGGCGATGGAGTGCCGGGCGTACACGTTCTCCCCGCACACCCGCCATCCCGCCGGGATCCGCGCGCCGATCCGTCCCTGTAGCCCCTTGACCCACGCCCGGGAGGGGTGGTGGGCCGAGTCAGGGGACCGCGCGTGCATCCCGTCGGGGTACAACGTGGTGTTCTCCCCGTCGAGCTTCTCGGTGACCACGACCTCACGCCCGCGCAGCCCGGACAGCTCGCCTGCGCGCACGTCGTCCGCTGTCGCACCGGGCGACCAGGGCAGATGAGGGGTACGCGGATAGTGCACGCGCATGATCCCTCCCCCTGACGACTGGCGTCACTGTACAAGCGCCGAGAAATGCGGATCTATCGAATTAATGCGGGCCGGGGTGGGCCGGCCTCTCCGCCCGAGGCATGCTCTCCCTCAGGTGCGCAGGCCGTACCGGCCGCCATCACGTGGGGCCAGGTACGGGAGGCGTTCGAGGACGCGATCAGCCCCGCTGTTCCAGTTGGCGTGCAGCGATGCCACCGCGGCCGCCACGTCGTCACGCAGCAGGCACTCGGCGATCCGCTCGTGCTCCTCCGCCATGCGCTCGAGCACGTCGGCGTCACCCCCGACAAGCCGCACGTACCTGCGGATGCCCAGCTTCAGGCTGGCGATCAGCTCGACCAGCCGCTCGTTGGGGCAGCAACTGAGCATCAGGTCATGCCACTCGTCGTCGTAGCGCTCGGAGAGGCCTTCCCCGGTGCCGAGCGCGGAGAAGTCACGCGCCTTCTCCAGCAGCGTGGACGCGATCCTGCGCAAGTCAGCGGGGTCGGACAGTCGCAGCGCCAGCGCCTCCATGGCCGACAGCACCTGCGAGAGCTCCCTGAACTCCTTCGCGCTCAACGGCGCGAACCTGAACCCCCTGCCCTGCTCGCTGCGGATCACCCCCTCGATCTCCAGCGCGATGAGCGCCTCGCGCAGCGGTGTGCGACTGACACCCATCGAGGCCGCAATCTGCCCCTCGTTCAGCGACTCCTCGGGGCCGAACTCGCCCCGCTCCAGCCGCCTGAGTAATTCGCCCTTGATCTGCTCGCGCAGCGGGCGGCGATCGATCCGCATGGCCCCTTCCCTCCCCGTGATGATCAATTAATATCAGGCCGCGCCGGCGTCCTCGTCCGGATCACGCCGTCGCGTGCGGCATGGCGCGCGGTGCTCGCCCGGATCGACTTCGTCGAGCCGGCCCGATCCCCCCGGGCCCCCGGCTGATGAGCGGTCATTCCGCGGTGTCGCCGCCCGTCTCCCCGGCCCATCGCAGGCTTCAGGCGTTCAGCGGCCCGAGCGCCTCGACGAGGTCCTCGCCGAGCCGGGTGAGGCGGTAGCCGCCGTCGTGCGAGGTGCTCCGGCTTCCATGTCGCTTCCTTGTGCTTCGTTTGTCGAAGCAGCATAGTGGTTCGAAAATCGAAGCAGGAGATCGAATGTCGCGCATCGAGCCGCTCAGCCCGCCCTATCCCCCGTCCGTCGAGCAGGCGCTGCGCCGCTGGATGCCGCCCGGCGTGCCGTACGAGCCGCTCACGTTGTTCCGGGTGCTGCATCGCCATCCGGAGCTGGCTTCGCGGATGTTCGCACTCGGGGCCGGGCTGCTGGGCCACGGGCTCCTGCCGGCCGTCGACAGGGAGATCGTCATCGCCCGGGTGACCGCCCGCGCCGGCTGCGGCTACGAGTGGGGCGTGCACGCCGCGACCCTCGCCCAGCAGGCCGGTCTCAGTCTGGAGCAACTGCGCGCGACCGCCGTTCCGGGCGTCGACGCCTCGTGGCCGCCGCGCCACGCGGCCCTGCTCGACGCGGTCGACGAGCTGCACGAGACCGCGCGGCTGTCGCAGCCTGCCTGGGACGCCCTGGGCATCCATTACGAGGACGCGCAGCTGCTCGAATTCCTCGTGCTGACCGGCTGGTACCGGACCATCAGCCACCTGGCGAACGGACTCCTGCTGCGGGAGGAGCCCTGGGGCACTCCCTTCCCGGCCTCTCACGGAAGCCTCCCCGCATCGCGCGGGAGGGGACTGTCGATGAGCGGCTACGGCCTGCCCGTCACGATCGTCCGCGCCTGCCTGCGCGACGGCGGCGGCGGCAGCCCCACCGCGGTCATGGAGGAAGCGCCCTTGACCGACGACCAGCGCCGCCGCATACCGGTCCTGATGGGAACCTCTCACGCGGTCTTCGTCCATGCTCACCACGGCCGATCCGAAGATCCCGCGGCTTCCCTGCGCTTCTTCACCGCCGAGGGAGAGCTACCCGCGTGCGGTCACGGGACCATCGCGGCCCTGGCCTTCCTCGCCGAGCGCGCCGGAGTCGAGGACTACCGGGCTGCCCTCCGCACGTCGAGGCGCGCCTTCGCCGGCCGGGCCGTACGGGAGAACGACCGGGTCGACGCCGCCTTCGACGCCGGGCCCGTCAGCCTGCGCGAGCCCACCGCGATCGAGTGCGACCTCGTTCTGCGCGCGCTTGGCGTCACCTCCGACACGCTCGCCCCCGGCACCCGCGTCGCCGCGATGGGGCGGCCTCGGCTGCTGGTCCCCGTCTCCACGCGCTCCGCTCTGGCCGCGCTGGTCCCGGATCTCGCACGGCTCCGCGCCGCCTGCGATCGACTCGGTCTCCTGGGCTGCTACGTCTACTCCACTCCGACACACACCGGGCGGGTCGCGGCCCGCATGTTCGCCCCGTCGATCGGTGTCGCGGAGGACATCGCCAACGCCAACAGCGCCGCCTGCCTCGCTGCGCACCTGGCCGGTCAGGGCGACACCGACCTCGCTGTCGACATGGGCGACTCCCTCCGCGCCCCCTCCACGATCACCGCCACCACCCGGCACAGCCGGTCGGGCCCACTGGTCCGGCTGGGCGGCGCCGCGGAGATCACCCGCATCGTCCGCCTGCCGTGACCTCGCGGGCGACATCCCGTGCCGGTTGTCCACGGCGGCAGGACGACCGGCACGAGTCCTCAGCCGGTCACGCCGGCAAGGAAATCGACGACCACCCGGCCGGCGACCTCGCGGAACTCCTCGAAGTAGGCGTGCCGCGCACCCGGGATGAGATGCAGTCGCGCTCCAGGGATGCGGCCGGCCAGCAGCGGTGCGTTGGCGGCCGGGTTGAGGACGTCGTCGGCGCCGTGAATCACGAGGGTGGGCGCGACGATACCGGGAAGGACGTCCCAGCTGTCATGGTTCGCGCTGGCGGCGAGATGGCGGCGGCGGGCGTGGGCGGGCATACCGGGATCGCCGGTCGTGCGAAACGGGCCGGGGTGGGTGGCCAGCCACTCCGGGGTGTACATCAGCTCGAGCAGCGCCCGCTCGGCGGCGGCCCGGTCACGCACGGCCAGCGAGCGGCGCACCTCCTGACTTCGCTCCACCCCGTGGGCGCCTCCGGGAGACGTGCAACCCAACACGAGCGCCGCCAGCCGCTCCGAGTGGTCGGCGGCCAGCCACTGGGCGACCCGGCCGCCCATGGAGGTGCCATAGACGTGCGCGCGCTCCACGCCGAGCTCGTCGAGTACGGCCAGAGCGTCGAGGGCAAAGCCGCGCGTCGTGTAGGGCTCGTCGGGCTTGTCGCTGTCCCCGGTGCCGCGGTAGTCGAAGGTTACGGTGCGGTAGACGGCCTCGAAGTCCGACCGCACGCCGTCCCACCAGTGGTGGTCGTTGGATTGGCCGGGGAGCAGCATCAGCGGGTATCCGTCGCCACTCACCTGGTAGGACAGCTTCACGCCATCTTTTGTCGTCGCAAAGGGCACGTCACCTATTGTCGGCCCTCCATGATGGCGGGTGCCGGCCCCGAGCCCGTCAGGCACCCGGGAACGTGGTGCGCGGCGAGCTCGGCCAGCTGTCCTGCCTGCTCTGGTTCCTACTCCAACGAGGTGGTCAGCCGCCGGCACTGCGCCCCTCGCTGCGGCGGGCCACTGAGACGGCCTGAGCCGCCCACAGCGCTGTCACGACAACCGACACCGCGAGCGCGGTCCACGTGGCCGCGTCGGGATGGACCAGCGACTGACCACGCAGCGCCTGCCATGCCGTGATGGCGAACAGCGCGGTGTAGCCCAGGATGACGACCCCGATCAGCTGGGCGCGCACCCGTTCGCCGCGCAGCCAGCCGATCCTGGCCGTGAGGGCGGTGAGAGCCAGCACCGCGAGCACGAACACCTGGATGGAGTGCAACCCGATGAAGTGCGGAACGCGCAGGTCGCCACCCACGGTGCTCCAGTTCGTGATCGGCATGCCGCCGCCGTCCGGTGCGCCCACTCCGTGCTGGCCCACCAGGGAGACCGGGTTCCCGTAGGCGTCCTCGACCGTCCGGGGTTCGGTCGCGGCCCACCCGACCCAGAAGGAGGCCAACGCCATGCCGAGGACGGCCAGCCCGATCCCGGCACGCAGGGCCCAGGTGAGCGCCGCGTCACCGACCCGCTGGAACAGCAGCATGATCGCGATGATCAGGCTCACCCCGAACAACCCGATCACGCCTGAGGAGAAGACCTGCTGACCGACCTGGTTGAACGGATCGGTGTTGGTGTTGAAGTGGCTGTAGGTGCCGCGGGCGGCCTGTACCGCGATGAAACCGACGTCGACCAGCCCGGCGACGGCGAAGGCCGTTCCGAGGGTCCATATCGTGCGCCGTGCCCGGCGAAGCTTCGGCAACAGCCATGCGAGCGTCGCGCCGTAGATGACGAACGACACTCCGAACTTCAACGGCTTCGCCCAGATCGACTGCCGCATGAGCTCACGACCGTCCACGAGGAGACCGAAGCCCGCGACGACGACGAGCACGGACATGCCCGCCACCATGACCATCAACGGTCGGTGCCACAACCGGACCTCGGCGAACGAGATGGACGAGGCGTCCCCCAACCGGCTCACACGGACTCCGATCCCGCGCCGTCCATGCCGATGGAGGCTGTGCCGAGCATCACGGGAGCAAGCCACCACGCGGTGGTGCCAGGAAGAAGCCGACGCAGGTCTGCGTACGGTGTATTCAATGTCATGCGTACATCGTAGTAAGAACGCGAATAACAACAAGAAGATTCGCTGTTCATCCTGACAAAGTGCACTAGTACGGCAGAAATTGAACTAGTACACTTACCGGCGACATACGACACCGAAGGAATCGGGGCTCCCCATGCCGTCGTCAACCCAACGGCCGGATCCGCCATACCGGCGGATCGTCGCGGACTTCCATGCCCGGATTCTGACCGGCGACCTGCGGCCAGGCGATCGCATGCCCTCCATTCGGCAGATCGCCCAGCGATGGGGCGTCGCGGTCGCGACCGCGACCAGAGCGATGGCGGTCCTCCGCGACGAGGGGCTGGTCGAGGCGAAGGTCGGTTCCGGCACGGTGGTCAGCGCGCGCGCGGGTCACAGGCAGCAGGTCAGCCCGGCCACGTCATCGAGCCCGCGACAGGCCGGCGCCCCCAAGCGCGCGCTGAACCAGAGGCACGTTCTCGGCACCGCCATCGAGATCGCCGACACCGAGGGGCTCGACGCCGTGTCCATGCGGCGACTCGCGGCCGAACTCGGCGTCGGCCCGATGTCGCTGTACCGGCACGTGGCCAACAAGGACGAACTGGTGACGCAGATGGTCGACGAGGTCTTCGGCGGCCCAGAGCTCCCCACCCCTGGGCCGGAGGGGTGGCGAGCCAAACTTGAACTGATCTCCCGCCTGCAATGGGAGCTGGGGCGGCGGCACCTCTGGCTGTCCAGGGCCGTCTCGTTCACCCGCCCGTTGCTCGTCCCCAACATGATGGCCCACACCGAGTGGACCCTGCGCGCGCTCGACGGGCTCGGGCTGCCCATGACGACACGGATTCGAGAGGCGCTCACCCTGCACGCCCTGGTCGTCACCGTCGCCCTGTCCATGGCCGACGAACGCGAAGCCGAGCAGGAGACCGGCGTGACGCTCACCGGGTGGTTTCTCGCCCAGCGGGAACGGGCCGACGAACTCCTCGGCAGCGGACGATTCCCCCTGCTGGCCACGGTTCCCGCGGAAACGGTGTCGGACCTGGACGGGCTGTTCGAGTACCGCCTCGCCCGCCATCTCGACGGCTTCGCCGCCATGCTGGAGGAACAGTCCTGAACGCTGTCACGTGGCCCGCCGCCGTCAGAGGATCTGCTGCTCTTCCAGGTCGAGCCTGCGTTGCAGGGCCTGCAGCGCCTCGTCGCCGATCTCGCCCCGCTGCCACAGGCGCACGGCCTCCTCGCGCTCCAGCCGCAGCAGCTCCCTGCGGGCCTCGGCGTAGCTGGCCGCGGCGCTGACCGCTCCCTCGACCAGCTCCGGCAGGTGCTCGTCGTCCGCCCCCGGGCCCAGCACCGCGTGCGCCTTGCGGGCCCGCTCCTCCAGATCCCTGCGCAGGCGCTGCTCCACCTCGGCCGGCAGCGCGCCCTTCGCCGCCATCTGGTCCAGGCGTATCAGGGCCAGCCTGGCCGTGGTGTGCGCGGCCGTCGCCTGCTCCAGCGAGGGCAGGTCGTCGTCCATGCCCGCGATGCCCAGCCGGCGGCTGACCCACGGCAGGGTCAGCCCCTGCAGCACCAGCGTCGCCGGGATCGCGGGCGCGGATGCGGGGGAAGAGCAGGCGGGGCAGGTACGTGGTCGGGAACACCCACACGATGCGCACGACGACCAGCGTCAAGGTCACCGCACCGGCGTACAGCGCGAGATCGGCGGCCGAGTAGCCGTGCAACCCCGCCAGGATGTGCCGCAGTTGCAGACCGATGAGCGCGAACACGACGCACTGCAACAGGTACGCGATCATGGCCGTAGGAGAAGGCGCCGGTGACCACCGCCGCGATGGCGATGCGGTAGGCCACCAGGGCGGTGGCGTCGTTGAGCAGGCTCTCCCCTTCGAGGAGCGTGACCACCCGGCGAGGCAGCCCCACCCGGTTCGCGATCGCCGCCGCCGCCAGCGCGTCCGGCGGCGCCACGATCGCGCCCAGCACGAACCCTGCCTCCAGCGGCAGCCCTGGCACCAGCGCGTGCGCGGCGTAGCCGACCGCTGGTACTGGGGCAGACCCGGCACCAGGCTGACCACGATCCCGGCGATCACCAGCGCGACCGGCGGCGGCACCCCCAGCCGCCTGGCCAATGCCGACACCACCGTGGCACCGACCACGAGGGCCAGCACGAGTGCCATCATGTCCCCCGACCTGCCCTTCCTCACCTCCGTGACATCAGTGTGTCAGCACGGGGGCCGCGGCCCGCACGCCGGATCTCGCCGGTTTGCTCCGAGCTGTGGCGGCTCGCACCCCTCGCCGGCGGGCCTGCGGGGCTGCGCGGCTCACGCCTGTCGCCGGACTGTCCGGCCGCCTGTTGCGAAGGGCGCGGATCCTTCGCGTGGAGGGGCCGCCCGCCTCAGGCGTACCAATCTCCGCCGATCTCCCTGATCTGCCTGCCGTTCCGGGGCACGGACACGCCTACCGTGAGGACCTGCCAGATCGACTGAGGGTTGTTGAGCAGGCTGAACACGTAGAAGGCGCCGCCGTCCTCGGTGCGGAAGCCGTACGCCTGGGCGGCGCTGCGGAAGCCGGCGTAGATGCCCTTGGAGATCAAGTCGCGATCCTTGATCGTCGCGTTGTGCCTAGCCACCCAGGACGCCACGGCCTTCCTGGCGCCGGCGACGGTGAGCCGGGCGCCCGCCGAGGAGGGCGACGGCGAGGTCATCGGGGTCACCGAGGTGGTCGTGGGGGCAACCGCCCGCGGCGACGCCGTCCGCTGGGCGACGAAGACGCCGGGCACGAGCCCGCCCTACCGGTGCGGAGAGGCGACGCACGACGCAAATCCGGCAGTCCAGGGAAGTTGTCGGTACCGCGTGACACGATGGCCAGCAAGCCAACATGGGAGACCAGCATGAGCGACGTACTACTCGCCGTCGGCACCCGCAAGGGGCTCTTCCTCGCCCGGTCCAGCGGCGCAGGCTCGTTCGACGTCGAGCCGATCCAGTTCTCCACTGTCGCGGTCCACTCGGTCGCGATCGACGCCAGGGGCGAGCGGCCGCGGCTGCTGGCCGGCATCGAGTACGGCCATTTCGGCCCCTCCGTGATGTACTCCGATGATCTCGGCAAGAGCTGGAAAGAGGCGGAGAAACCGCCCATCGCCTTCCCCGAGTCCACCGGCGCCACGCTGGAGAAGGTCTGGCAGCTGCTGCCCTCGCCGTCCGAGCCCGACGTGGTCTGGGCCGGCGTCGAGCCCGGCGCGCTGTTCCGCTCGGAGGACGGCGGCATCACCTACTCCCTGGTCGAGGGGCTGTGGGAGCACCCGCACCGGGCACAGTGGCAGCCGGGAGGCGGCGGCCTGTGCCTGCACACGATCCTCGCCCATCCCACCGACCCGAAGGTCATGGGCGTGGCGATCTCGTCGGGCGGCTTCTACCGCACGAGCGACGGCGGCCAGTCGTGGGAGGCGGCCAACCAGGGCATCAGGGCGCCGTTCCTGCCGGAGGGCCAGCAGTATCCCGAGTTCGGGCAGTGCGTGCACAAGGTGAGCCTGCATCCGGCCAGGCCCGAGCGGCTGTTCCTGCAGCACCACTTCGGCGTCTACCGCAGCGACGACTTCGGCGGGTCCTGGACCGACATCGGCTCCTCGCTGCCGTCCGACTTCGGCTTCCCCGTCGTCGTCCACCCCGGCAGGCCTGACACGCTCTACGTTCTGCCGCTGCACGCGGACATGGACCGCACCCCCGTCGGCCACCGCTACCGGGTCTTCCGCAGCGACGACGCGGGAGCGACGTGGCAGTCTCACGGCGAGGGGCTGCCCCAAGTCCCGGTCTACGCCTCGGTGCTGCGCGACGCGATGACGGCCACCGCCCTCGACGGCGGCAGGGCGGGCGTCTTCTTCGGCACCCGCGACGGCTCGGTCTACGGCTCGCACGACGACGGCGAGACCTGGGCCGCGGTGGCCGACCACCTGCCCGACGTCCTGACGGTGCGGGCGGCGGTGCTCTAGAGCATGGCCAAGCCCGCCATGCTCGTCGTCTTCGTGCTGCCCAGCGCGCTACGCCACTGGGTGAGCGGCCAGGCCGAGGTCAAGGTCTTCGCGGTCGGCCCCGACCACGACACGCCGCCCACCCTCGGCTCGGCCCTCGACACGCTGCGCCGTACCCACCCCTCGCTCGAGGAGCGGTTACGCGACGACTACGGCCGGATCAAGAGCCACATCAGCATGTTCGTCTGCGGTGAGAACACCCAGGGGCTCGGAGGGCTCGACTACGCCCTTCCGCCGGGTGCGGAGGTCTACGTCATGACCGCCATCTGAGCCCCTGCGCGGCTAGCCCAGCATCTCCTCGCGCAGCCGCGCCCACTGCAGCGAGTGCGCGATGCCCTCGGCGACGCTGTGCCTGGCCTCCCAGTCGAGCAGTCGTCTGGCCAGGTCGGTGCGGGTGTAGGCGCCGGCGACGTCACCGGGCCTGGGGCCGGTCTCGACGACCTCGATGGGCCGGTCGGCCACCTCGTTGAACGCGGCCGCCAGTTCGCGCACGGTGGTGCCGGTCCCCGTGCCGAGGTTGATGACGTCCTCGGTGAAGGTGTCGAACCGTTCGAGGGCGGCGACGTGCGCGGTGGCCAGGTCCCACACGTGGATGTAGTCGCGGATGCCCGAGCCGTCGCGGGTCGGCCACGCGGTGCCGGTGATCTGGAACGGCGTGCCCTCCTCCCACGCCTCGATCATCTTGCCGAGCGCGTGGCTGGGCCTGCGCAGCTGCAGTCCCGTGCGCATCTTCGGGTCGGCCCCGATCGGGTTGAAGTAGCGCAGCGACAGGATCCTGATCGGCTGGGTGGCCGAGATGTCGGCGAACATCGCCTCGCACACGGCCTTGGTGCGGGCGTAGGGGCTCTGCGGGGCCAGGCCCGAGCTCTCGTCGACGGTGAAGTCGGCGCCCGTCTCGTAGATCGACGCGGACGAGCTGAAGATCATCTTCTGGCAGCCGTTGCGCAGCAGGTGGGAGACGAAGTCGAGGCTCTTGGCGACGTTGGCCCGGTAGTAGCCGACGGGATCGGCGACCGAGTCGGGCACGACGATGAGCGCCGCGCAGTGGACGACGGCCTCGATGTCGGGGTGCTCGGCGAAGACGCGGTCGACGAGCGCGCCGTCGGCGATGTCGCCCTCGTAGAAGGCGCGTCCCTTGGCGAACTCGCCGCGCCCGGTGACGAGGTTGTCGAGGATGACGGGGGTGATGCCCGCGTCGAGGCAGGCGGAGGCGACGGTGCTGCCGATGTATCCGGCCCCGCCGGAGATGAGGACCTTCACGGGGCGACCCGCCCGTTGGCCACGAACGCGGCGTGGGTGAGCGGCATCAGTTCCGCCCACGCGGCCTCCATCTTCTCCGCGACCATCTCGATCTCCCGCTGCGGGAAGGAGGGGACCTTGGCCTGCTCGTTCTTGGTGCGCAGCGACAGGAAGTGCATGAGCGAGCGGGCGTTGCAGGTGGCGTACATCGTGGAGAACAGGCCGACGGGCAGCACCGCGCGGGCGACCTCGCGGGCGACGCCCGCCTCCAGCATCTCCTGGTAGGCGGCGTAGGACTGCCGGTAGGCGCCCTCCATGGCCTCGGTGACCAGCTTGTGCTGCTCGGGCGTGCCGTCGACGAAGACGTAACGGCCCGGCTTGCCCTCCTGGACGAGCTTGCGCTGCTCGCCTGGCACGTAGAAGACGGGCTCGAGCTCGCGGTAGCGGCCGCTCTCCTCGTTGTAGGACCAGCCGACCCTGTGCCGCATGAACTCGCGGAAGACCAGGATCGGGGCGCTGACGAAGAACGTCATCGAGTTGTGCTCGAACGGGCTGCCGTGCCGGTCGCGCATCAGGTAGTTGATCAGCCCCTTGGACCGCTCAGGGTCCTTGTTGACCTCTTCGAGTGACTGCTCGCCCGCCGTCGACACTCTGGCCGCCCAGAGCACGTCGGTGTCGGACGCGCTGTGCTTGACGAGTTCGACCGTCACGTCGTTCAGGAAACGCGGCTCGTCGCTCACTTTGGTGGATCCCCCTTGCGCTCACCGTTCTGGCCGCCCGCCATCGTACGCCTCTCGTGCCTGCTGGAAGGTACGGCGCCGGCGGGTTGGCTAGTCTCTCGGGCGTGAACGTGCTGTGGATCGGGGGGCCACCGGGGTCGGGCAAGTCGACGGTGGCCAGGCGGCTGGCGCGGCGTCACGGCCTGCGCCTGTACGCCTCCGACACCCGCACGTGGGCCCACAGGGACAGGGCCGTCGCGGCCGGCCTTCCCGGGGCGCTGCGGGGCGAGTCGCTGACTCCCGCGCAGCGGGCCGCCCTTCCCGTCGAGGAGCAGCTGGCGATGTGGCTGCACGAGGAACGGGGCCCGATGACGGTCGACGACGTGCGCGAGCTGCCGTCGTCGCCGTTGACCGTGGTCGAGGGGACGCAGGTGGTCCCGGCGATGCTGCCGCCCGGCGGCAGGGCGGTGTGGCTGGTACCGCCCACGGAGGTGCTGCGGGAGCGGCTGACGGCCAGACACGGGCCCGGCGAGGTGCCCGGGCTCTACCTGCCGCTGGGCGAGCTGATCGCGGCCGAGGTGGCGCGGGCGGGCGTGGCCGTCATCACCGCCGAGGACGCCTTCGACGAGGTCGAGCGGTTCTTCGCCGCCGATCTGGCCAGGGGGCCGCTGGCGGAGGGCAGGCAGGAGCGCTGGCGGCTGCTGCGCGAGGCCAACGCGGCGGTCGCCGAGCAGTACCGCGCGTTCCTGGCCAAGCCGTGGAACACCACCGAGTCCGCCGCGGTGGCGCGGCTCTTCCTCTGCGAGTGCAGCGACAGCGAGTGCGACGCGTCGCTGTCGCTGGCGATCGACGACCTCCCGCCCACTCCCCTGCTGGCGGCCGACCACCGCTAGCCGCGGCCGAGGTCTCGGCCGGGCTCAGAGGCGGTAGACGCGCCGGGCGTTGCCCGAGCCGATCATGTGGGCGATGCGGGCGGCGTCGGCGGCCGTCCACTCCCCCGACCCGATCCTCGCGGCCAGCACCTCCGCCATTCCCCGCCTGAAATAGAGGGCACCGATGTGGCAGGTCTCGGCCGCGCCGTAGCAGTCGGAACTGAACAGCTGCTTGTGGAACGGCACGAGCTCCAGCAGCTCGCCGAGCACCCCGGCCGACCCCGCGGCGGTGTGGGTGAGGGCCAGGCCGACGTCGACGTAGACGTGGGGGAACACCCCTGACAGGTAGGCGGCCTGCCGGTGGTAGGGGTAGCAGTGCAGCAGGACGACGGGGACGCCGAGCGGTTGCAGGGCTCTGATGAAGCCGGTCATCTGGGCGGGGTCGGCACGCGACAGGTCGAGGTCGGCGTCGCCGTACCCGGTGTGGAACTGGATCGGCAGGCCGCGCTCGCGGGCGACGTCGACGGCCGTCCACAGCAGGTGGCGCAGCAGGATGGGGTCGACGAGGCTCTCCTTGGGGTCGGACAGCCTGCGGTTGGCCGCGGCGATGACCGAGCCGCGGCTGGGCCTGGAGGGGTCGAAGTCGAGGCCGCACCGGTAGGCGATGATCGACTTGAGGCCGACGGCGCGGGCCGCCCTGGCGACGAGCTCCTCGGCGAGGCTGTCCATGTAGTCGACGGCGACGCCCGCGGTCTCGGCGATGTCCTGCTCGATCTGCTCCAGGCGGACGATCTCGTCGGCCGCAGCGCCGCCGTGGCGGCCCATCTCGGCCGCCGACAGCAGGTCGGGCGCCTCGAGGCCGGTGTCGACGAGGAAGGCGACCACCCCTGCGGCCCTCAGCAGCCGCCTGTTGACCTCGGCCGCGCCGAGCTCCTCCCGCCTGGCCAGGTAGACCGCGGGGGCGACGTGCGGGTCGAGGCCGAGCACGGGCGCGCACCAGCGGCGGATGGCCGCCCCGAGCGGGGTGTCGAAGTGGGTGGTGCCGGGCGGGGCCGGCAGGCGCGACTCGCTGATGAGCAGCTCGAACTGGGCACGGCTGAGGTCGTCGCGGCGCACCCCGTGGCAGTGGTGGTCGACGAGCGGGGCGAGCAGGGCTTCACGCACGGCGTCCGGGAGG
This sequence comes from Nonomuraea sp. bgisy101, assembly GCF_057708945.1. Taxonomy (NCBI): domain Bacteria; kingdom Bacillati; phylum Actinomycetota; class Actinomycetes; order Streptosporangiales; family Streptosporangiaceae; genus Nonomuraea; species Nonomuraea sp. bgisy101. The sequence goes on along the minus strand of NZ_JBYITD010000005.1, from coordinate 97,785 downwards.
GCTACGGGGAGCATGCGCCCGACTCTAGAGCGTGATCGCGCCGCCCACCGGGACTTTGCCGACAGCGAAGATCTCCGACGTGGAAGTCTCCGTCGGGCAGGGCCGATCTTTCCCTGCTCTTGATCGAGAAGCCCGTGGAAGCGGGACCGAAGCCGGGGCGGGTCCGCCGGCGCATCAGACCGCGAGGCCGGCGTCGGGTCGACCACGCGGCGGGGACCCCGGCGGGCGCGGTAGCCGGGGTCCCCGCAGGTCAGGACCTGCGGGCCAGCCGGAGGACGTTGGCGATGATCTTCGCACCCGCCGCGCCCTCGGCCGTCAGGATCGACTCGGGGTGGAACTGGACGGCGAAGCGCCGGTTGGCCACGTCCTCGATCGCCATCACGTTGCCGTCGGGTGTGAGCGCGGTGGCGGTGAACCCGACCACGCCTGGCCGCTTGGCGTGCAGCGAGTGGTAGCGGGCCGCGACGAACTCGGCCGGCAGCCCTTCGAGCAGGGCGCTGTCGCCGAGCCTGGAAACGTGGCCGCGCTTGCCGTGCTCGGGGTAGTCGAGCAGTTCGAGCGTGCCGCCCGCCTGCTCGACCATGGCCTGCAGGCCGAGGCAGACGCCGAAGACCGGCAGGCCCCTGCCGTACACCTCGTCGATGAGGGCGGACATGCCGAAGTCGGACGGCCATCCCGGCCCGGGGGACAGGACCACCAGGTCGGGGGCGATCCTGTCGATCATCTCCGCGGGGAAGCCGTGGCGCAGGGTGACGACGTCGGCCCCCTCCTGGCGGAAGTAGTCGGCCAGGGTGTTGACGAAGGAGTCCTCGTGGTCGACGAGCAGGACCTTCATCCCCTGTCCCGGCTGCTCCCGCACCGGCGCCTGCGCCACCGAGGACGGCTGGTTGACCGCGGCCAGGGCGCCGAGCAGGGCGCTGGCCTTGAGCTCGGTCTCGCGCTCCTCGGACTCGGGGTCGGAGTCGAACAGCAGGGTCGCCCCTGCCCTGACGATGGCCACGCCGTGCTTGATCTGGGCGGTGCGCAGGGTCAGGCCGGTGTTCATGGAGCCGTCGAAGCCGATGAAGCCGATCGCTCCGCCGTACCACCTGCGGGTGGTGGCCTCGTGGTCCTCGATGAACTGCATCGCCCACGTCTTGGGCGCACCGGTGACGGTGACGGCCCACATGTGGGTGAGGAAGGCGTCGAGGGCGTCGAACTCGGGGCGCAGGCGGCCCTCGATGTGGTCGACGGTGTGGATCAGACGGGAGTAGAGCTCGATCTGGCGGCGGCCGATCACCTGCACGCTGCCGGGGACGCAGATGCGCGACTTGTCGTTGCGGTCGACGTCGGTGCACATCGTCAGCTCCGACTCCTCCTTGACGCTGGACAGGAGGGTGCGGATGGCCTCGGCGTCCTCGACGGGGTTGGAGCCGCGGGCGATGGTGCCGGAGATGGGGCAGGTCTCGACCCTGTCGCCGTTGACGCGGACGTACATCTCGGGCGAGGCGCCGACCAGGTGCTCGCCGTCGCCGAGGTTGATGATGAACTCGTACGGGGCGGGGTTGGAGTGGCGCAGGCTGCGGTAGAAGGCCGACGGGTCGGTGCAGGTGGCGTGGAAGACCTGGCCGGGCACGACCTCGAACAGGTCGCCGCGCTTGAACCTCTCCTTGGCCGCCGCCACGACCGTCGCGTAGGCGCCCTTCTCCGGGTCCTTCGGGATCTCGGTGGGGACGACCTGCGGGAAGCTCTCGCCGGTGCGCTCCAGACCCCTGGTGGAGACGCCGTCCACGGTGAACTCGTAGCGGTACTCCACGCACGTCTCGCGCTGGCGGTCGATGACGACGATCCTGTCGGGCAGGTGGAGGACCAGGTCGCGCTGGTCGGCCGGGCGTTCCAGTTCGTGGCGGATCGGCTCGAACTGGAAGGCGAGGTCGTAGCCGAACGCGCCGTACAGGCCCAGGTGCGGGTCCTCGCCCTTGAAGGCGGCGATGACCTCGCGGATGGCGGTGAACACTGTGGGGCGGCGGCTGCGCATCTCCTCGGGCAGCACCTCGCCGGGGTCGGCGCCCGGCTCGGCGATGTGCACCTCGACGTGGGTGTCGGTCGGCGGGGAGACGGGTTTGCCCGCCGCCAGCAGGCAGGAGGCCAGCGCGGGGAGCACGACCCTGCCGCGCTCGTTGAGCGCGCGCGCCGCGATCGTGCGGCCCCTGGCCACGAGCTCGATGCAAGGATCGACGTAGCCGAACGCCCATCGGCTGTAGCGACCCGGGTAGTCCATGCCGGAGGAGAACGCGCCGCCGCGCCGCTCGCCCAGCGCGGTCACGATCTCCTCGAGGGCCGCCTCGGGCACCTCACGTACCTCACGCTCGACGCTGACGCCACCAGCGGTGGTATATCCGCTCGTCTCCACTCAAAGCCCCTTGCTAGCTCATGAGCCCCGGGGGCGGAGACGCGAAAGGCCGCCTTCCGGGGCGGCCGTCCGTTGAGGAATGCGAATCTCGCGCCGCCTAGGAGCGGCGCCACCACTGAAGCTGCAAGCGGATTCGCATGCCGCAAGCGTAGCCGCCGCATCGGAGATCATGCAACGCGACACTCTGGCGCGCCGCCCCGGGAAAGCCGCCGGTCAGGATGCCGTGTCCAGCGGGGCCAGCTGGGGTCGCTTCGGGTCGACGCCGTCGCCCGAGGAGCGCCCGTGGATGCGCCTGCTGATCCAGGGGCCGAGGAACTGCCTGGCCCAGCGCAGGTCGTCCTTGCGGGCGTCCGTCCACTGCGGCGGCAGCAGCGGCGGGTACGGCTCGCGCCAGTCCTCGGCGACCGTCAGCCCGATCACCTCGGCGGCGTGCAGCGCCACCCTGCGGTGGCCGTCGGGCGACAGGTGCAGCCTGTCCTCGTTCCATGCCCGCCTGTCGCGCAGCACCGCCATCGGCCACATGTCGACCAGGAAGGCGTCGTGGCGGCGGGCGATGTCGTGGATGTGCAGGTTGAAGATCTCGATCTTGCTGTGCGCCAGCCGCATGACCGGCACCTGGCGCAGGTCGAAGCCGGTGAACAGCATCACCTTGGCTCCCGCCGCCTTCAGCGTCGCCACGCCCTCCTCCAGCCTGGCCGCGACCACCTCGGGCCCGCCGCCCGGGCGCAGGATGTCGTTGCCTCCCGCGCACAGCGACACGAGGTCGGGGCGGAGCGCGACGGCCTGCGGCACCTGGTCGCCGACGATCTCGTCGATCAGACGGCCGCGGACGGCCAGGTTGGCGTACCGCAGGCCGGGCTGTTCGGCCTCGATGTGCTCGGCCAGCCGGTCTGCCCATCCCCTGTACCCCACGTCGGCGGGGTCCTCAAGCCCTTCGGTGAAGCTGTCCCCCAAAGCGACATAAGAAGTGATTCGTCCCATGACCGGATAGTTTGCCAAGCGGCGATCACCTTACGCGACCGTAGCCGGCGGGTCCGGGACGACTGTCACGAAGGGGGCCGCGACGCAGGTCATGTTCGTGACAGGGGTCACGTTGTCCTGGTTCGGTGTCGTCTGTTACTGGTAAGTAATGCGAGTTCGAGCTCACAGGGACCTGCCCGTCCCCATGCCCGACGGGGTGACGCTGCTCGCCGACAGGTACGAGCCGATCGGAGCGGACCGGGCGCCGGTGATCCTGATCCGCTCGCCGTACGGCAGGCGCGGGCTGTTCGGGCTCGCCTACGGTCGTGGGTTCGCCCGGCACGGCTTCCAGGTCGTGATCCAGAGCTGCAGGGGCGGGTTCGGCTCCGGCGGGATGCTCGACCCGCTCGGCGACGAGCACGACGACGGCATGGCGACCGTCGAGTGGATGCGCCGCCAGGAGTGGTATCCGGGGACGTTCGCGATGCACGGGCCCTCCTACCTCGGCTACACGCAATGGGCGATCGTGCCCTACGTCGGGCCCGAGCTGAAGGCGATGGCCACGCAGATCACCGCCTCCCAGTTCAGGGACGCCGCCTACGTGGGCGGGGCGTTCGCGCTGGAGTCGGCCCTGAGCTGGACCACGCTGACCAACGGCATGTCGCGCAGGTTCGGCGGCGCCTCGGTGTGGACCGCGCCGCGGATGACCAGAAGGGCGGTGCTGTCGGGGCGGCCCGTGGCCGAGCTCGACCTGGTCTCGGCCGGGCAGGCGCTGCCGTTCTACCGGGACCTCCTCGCGCATCACGCCGACCCGGCCGTCCCGTACTGGGACAGACGGGACTTCTCGGCGGCGGTCGGGGAGGTGGAGGCGGCGGTCACCATGCTGGGCGGCTGGTACGACGTGTTCCTGCCGTGGCAGCTGCGCGACTATCTGGCGATGCGGGCGGCCGGGCGGCGGCCGTACCTGACGATCGGGCCGTGGTGGCACATCGACGTCAGGCACGGGCCGGCGACCAGGGCCGAGGCGCTCGCCTGGTTCAAGGCGCACCTGCTGGGCGACCCGTCGGGGCTGCGGGACTCGCCCGTGCGGCTGTTCGTGACGGGGGCGAAGCAGTGGCGTGACTACCCCGACTGGCCGGTGCCGGGCATGCGCGCCCGGCGGTGGCACCTGCAGCGCGCGTTCGGCCTCGGGCCCGAGGGTCCGCTGGAGTCCGCGCCCGACGGCTACCGCTACCACCCCGACCATCCGACGCCCGTGCTGGGCGGCCCCGTCCTGCTGGCCGATTCCAGGCCGCGCGACCAGCGCAGGCTGGAGGCGCGCAGGGACGTGCTCGTCTACACCTCGCCGGTCCTGAGCGAGGACACCGAGGCGATCGGGCCGGTGTCGGCCGAGCTGTACGTCAGGTCGAGCACGCCGCACGTCGACGTGGTGGTGCGGGTGTGCGACGTCCATCCCGACGGGCGGTCGATGAACGTCTGCGAGGGCGTGCGGCGGCCGGCGCCCGGCGGCTCCGGCGAGATCAGGAAGGTGACGGTGGACCTGTGGCCGATCGCGCACCGGTTCGCCAGGGGGCACCGGATCAGGGTGCACGTGGCTAGCGGCGCCTACCCGACGATCGCCCGCAACCCCGGCACGGGCGACCCGCTGGGGCTCGACGGGCCCATGGTGCCCGCCGACGTGGAGGTCTTCCACGACCCCGAGCGCCCTTCCGCTCTCCTCCTGCCGCTCGTGAGCGCCTGAGTCAGGCGCGGGCCCCCTTCCCGCGACCGCGCCGGGGACGGGTCCGGTCGGTAGAGTCGGGGCGTGCGTGCCGCCCGGTTGATGTCGTTGGTGCTCCTGCTCCAGGGACGGGGCGGGATGACGGCCGCAGAGCTGGCGCAGGAGCTCGAGGTCTCCGAGCGCACCATCCACCGTGACGTGCTGGCCCTGTCGGAGGCCGGCATCCCCGTCTACGCCGACAGGGGAAGGGCGGGCGGCTACCGCCTGATCGACGGGTACCGCACCAGGCTGACCGGGCTCGACAGGGCCGAGGCCGAGGCGCTGTTCCTGTCGGGCGTGCCCGACGCGCTGCGGGACATGGGCCTGCGCGACGTCGCCGCCGCCGCCAGGCTGAAGGCCGCCGCCGCGCTCGCGCCGGGCCTGCGCGACGCGCCCTCCACCGCCGCCCAGCGCTTCCATCTGGACGCTCCGGGCTGGTTCGCCAGCGACACCCCTCCCCCCGCGTCGCTCACGCCGCTGGCCAGGGCGGTGTGGGGCGACCATCCGGTGACCGCGAGGTACAAGGGGGCCGAACGCGCCGTCGAGCCGTACGGGCTGGTGCTGAAGGCGGGTGTCTGGTACCTGGCGGGCCGCGCGGGCGAGCGCCTGCTGGTCTACCGGGTGGACCGCTTCACCGACGTGAGCGTCGAGACGGGCGCCCGCTTCGAGCGCGACCCCACCTTCGACCTGGCCGCCTTCTGGGGCGAGCGGTCGGAGCAGTTCACCCGCTCCCTGCTCAGAACCCGGATCACGCTGCGCCTGTCCCCGACGGGACTGCGGATGCTGCGGCACGTGGCCGACCCCGCCGCGGTGGCCGAGGCGCAGGCGTCGGCCACCGAGGACGGCACGGTGGTGCTGGCGGTCGAGTCGCTGGGCGTCGCCTACACCCAGGTCCTGGCCTTCGGTCCCGAGGCCGAGGTGCTCGAACCGGCCGAGCTGCGCGAGCTCATGACGAAGGCGGCGGGCCGGCTGTCGGCCCTGTACGGGCTCGGCGACCCGAACCCGTCCGCCTCCGGCTAGCGGAAGTCGGCGGGGTCGGCGGTCATGCCGGCCTCGCGGACCTCGACGATCCAGCGCCACACGTCGGGCCTGCTGCCGTCCAGGTCGGTGAAGCCGTACTCCTTGGCCAGCTCTCCGCTGGATACCGAGGAGCCCGACCAGCGCATCACGTCGGGGTCGGCGGCCAGGGCGGCCACGGCCCTGCCGGTGAAAGCCGGAGTTTCGGACAGCACGAAATCCTCATGGACCCTGGCCCCATCACGCCAGTTCTCCTCCGTGACGCCGAAGTTCTCCAACATCATCTCCGAGCGCAGGAAGCCCGGCGTGATCGCCACCGCGGCGCAACCGTGCGGGCGCAGCTCGTGCGACTGCGCGAAGGCCAGCCTGTTCACCGCGCTCTTGGCCAGGTCGTAGAAGATCGAGTTGCGGTAGCGGGTCCTGTTGTAGTCCGCCGTGCCGTCGGTGACCTCGACGACGAGCCCGCCGGGCCTGCGGATCAGCAGCGGCAGCGCGTGGTGGCTGGTGATGAGGTGGGTGTCGATCGCCAGCCGCAGCAGCTTCAGCCCGTTGTCCAGATCGTGCTCCCACACCGGGGTGTCCCAGGCCCACAGCCCTTCGGCGCCCCAGATGTCGTTGACCAGCACGTCGAGCCGGCCCTGCTCGCGATCGATCCGCTCGACCAGCTCCTTGACCTGGGCGGGGTCCAGGTGGTCGGTCCGTACGGCGACGCCCTTGCCGCCGGCCTCGGTGACCAGCTCGGCGGTCTCCTCGATCGTCTCGGCCCTGTCCATCTCCGAGCGCCGCTCGCGGGTGCTGCGTCCTGTGCAGTAGACCGTGGCGCCGACCGCTCCCAGCTGGACGGCGATGCCCCTGCCCGTTCCCCTTGTGGCGCCCGTGACCAGCGCGACTTTTCCGTTCATGGAACGATCGTCGCGCGAAAGCCCGACACCTTCTGTCATGTTTTCGGCGAGCCCCCTGTGATAAGTAGTTGATTACTATGAACAGCGAATTCGAGCTCCGCGGCGTCAACCACGTCGCGCTGGTCTGCTCGGACATGAAGCAGACCGTCGACTTCTACTCGGGCGTCCTCGGCATGCCGCTGATCAAGACGATCGAGCTGCCCATGGGGTGGGGGCAGCACTTCTTCTTCGACTGCGGCGGCGGCAACGCGCTGGCGTTCTTCTGGTTCCCCGACGCGCCCGACGGGGTTCCGGGCGTCTCCGCGCCGAAGAACCTGCCGGACAGGGGCGAGCTGCTGTCGGCCGTCGGGTCGATGAACCATCTCGCCTTCGACGTGCCGCCGGAGAAGATCGAGGAGTACAGGGACCGGCTGGTCGCCAAGGGCGTCGACGTCGGCGTGCTGCTCAACCACGACGACAGCGAGTTCGGCGTCGCTCCCGACGTGCACGAGGGTGTGTTCGTCAGGTCCATCTACTTCAAGGACCCCGACGGGGTCCTCATCGAGTTCGCCTGCTGGCTGCGCGAGCTCGACCGCCCGGGCGACGTACGGCACGAGCCGAAGACCGCCGCCGACAGGACGGTCTGATGCCGCGCCTTCGCCAGGTGCCTCGCGACGAGGTGAGCGACGAGGTCGTGGCCTTCTTCTACGACCGGCTGCTGACGCCCGAGGGCACCGCGACCGGCTCGCCCGGCGACTGGTGGACGGTGTTCGCGCAGGAACCGGCGATCTTCCGGCACTGTGTGAAGGGCTTCCAGCTCTATCGCGAGTCGAAGCTGGACCCGGTGCTGCGCGAGCTGGGCCAGACCAGGGCCGGATGGGCGCGGCAGTCGCAGTTCGTCTACTCCCAGCACTGCAAGCAGATGCGCGCGCTCGGCGTGCCGGAGGAGAAGGTGCGCGCGGTCGCGCACTGGCAGGTCAGCGACGTGTTCGACGAGCTGGAGCGGGCCGTGCTCGCCTACACCGACGGCCTGGTGCTCGACGGCGGCCGTGTGCACGACGAGGTCTTCGCGGTACTGAAGAGGCACCTGCCCGACGGGCAGATCCTCGAGCTGACCTACGTGACCTGTCTGTACGAGATGCACGCGACCATGGCCAGGGCGCTGCGGCTGGAGTTCGACGACCGCCCCGATCCGATCACCGAGGTTCCCGCCCCCGAGGGGTACGGCACCCGCGACATCGCCGACGAGCTGACCGTTCGGCGCGGGGACTCTACCGTTCGGCGAAAGGAGACCTGACCGAAACAGTTACATATTTACAGTGCCGGGCAACGGGAGGGAGAAGGCATTGCCCGGCGACAACCGCGATCGCAGCCACTGGTATCGGCTGTCACCCCGTCCTTCTCCTGACGTTCCGCTCCGACGCCGGCCGACCCCGGCCGTCCGGATCACCGCGGCCCTGCCGGCTCCGGCCCGCCTTCGTCAGCCGCGGCGTCGCGACCGTCGGCGCGGCGCCGTTCACCCCGCCCGTCAAGCCGGTGCCCACCCGCGTGATCATCCCGCGGACGCCGCGCGACCTGGTCGCCGCGGTCGCCGTCACGCTCGCGGCCAGGGCGGCGAAGGCTCCCGACGGCCGCGCGCGAGCCGCCCCGATCGGCACACCGCCGACGGGGGCGATCACCGGTCACCGACCTGGACCTCGCCGTGTCCACATGGTGAGACGGCCCAGTTTAGGCCAAACCGTAATGTCTCAGTAATTGGGATTAATTACTGGGAAACGTTAGTGTGCGGGAATCTTACTCACGTTCCGGAGGATCTCTTGGTCACCCCCGAATCCGGGCAGAAGCGCACCGACCGCAGTCCATGGAACTGGCTGCTGTTCGTGCCGATCGTGCTGCCGCTGCTGACGTTCCTGTTCAACTCCGACGGGCCGAGGGTGGCGGGCTTCCCGCTGTTCTACTGGCTCCAGCTGGCCTTCATCCTCGTCGGCGTGACCTGCACGACCATCGTCTACAGGATGACCAAGTGACCGGGCACACGACCGAGTTGGTCGTCTTCGTCGCGCTGTTCCTGGTGGTCAGCGGCATGGGCTTCGTGGCCGCCAGGTGGCGCAGGCCCGACAACATCGAGAGCCTGCACGAGTGGGGCCTCGGCGGGCGCAACTTCGGGACCTGGATCACCTGGTTCCTGGTGGGCGGCGACCTCTACACCGCCTACACCTTCGTGGCCGTGCCCGCCCTGGTCTTCGGCGCCGGAGCGCTCGGCTTCTACGCCCTGCCGTACACGGTGGTGGTCTACCCGCTGGTCTTCCTCGTGCTGGCGCGCATGTGGTCGGTGTCGCACGTGCACGGCTTCGTCACACCCGCCGACTTCGTCAGGGCGCGGTTCGGCTCCCCGACGCTGGCGCTGCTGATCGCCATCACCGGCCTCATCGCCACCATGCCCTACATCGCGCTGCAGCTGGTCGGCATCGAGGCGGTGCTGAAGGCCATGGGCATCACAGGACACCTGCCGATCATCATCGCGTTCGCGATCCTGGCCGCCTACACCTACCAGTCGGGCCTGCGGGCGCCGGCGCTCATCGCCTTCGTCAAGGACACGCTGATCTACGTCGTGATCCTGGCGGCGGTCATCTACATCCCCGCCAAGCTCGGCGGCTGGGGCAGCATCTTCGACGCCGCGGCGGCCAAGTTCGCCAAGACCCCGGCGCAGAACGACGGCATCCTGCTCACCGGCGCCAACCAGCTGCAGTACATCACGCTGGCCTTCGGCTCGGCGCTGGCGCTGTTCCTCTACCCGCACAGCCTCACCGGCGTGCTGGCCTCCAAGAACCGCAACGTCATCAAGCGGAACATGTCGGCGCTGCCCGCCTACAGCTTCCTGCTCGGCCTGATCGCCCTGCTCGGCTTCATGGCGATCGCGGCGAACACCAAGCCGGTCGTCAACCCCGCCACCGGCAAGCCCGACACCAACACGATCGTGCCCGTGCTGTTCGACCAGATGTTCCCCGACTGGTTCACCGGCGTGGCCTACGCGGCGATCGGCATCGGCGCGCTGGTGCCCGCGGCGATCATGTCGATCGCTGCGGCGAACCTGTTCACCCGCAACATCTACAAGGAGTACATCAACAAGAACGCCTCCGACGCGCAGGAGGCCAAGGTCTCCAAGCTGGTCTCGCTGGTCGTCAAGGTGGGCGCGGTGCTGTGCATCCTGCTGCTCGACCCGCAGTTCTCCATCGACCTCCAGCTCATCGGCGGCGTGATCATCCTGCAGACGCTGCCCTCGGTGGCGCTGGGTCTCTACACCCGGTGGTTCCACAAGGGCGGCCTCATCGCCGGCTGGGCGACGGGCCTCGCGGCCGGCATGTGGATGCTCTACCTCATCCCGAACCCGGCCAACGGCAAGCTGCACTTCGGCGGGTCGGCGTTCCCGCTGAAGAACTTCGGCTTCGACACCACGATGACGATCTACGCGGGTGCGATCGCGCTGACCGTCAACCTCGTGGTCGCCGCGGTGGCCACGCTGATCCTGCGCGCGGCCAAGGTGGCCGACGGCGAGGACGCCACCTCCCCCTCGGAGTACTTCGCCGACGAGGGCGACCCGCGGGTCAAGGACCTGGACCTGTCCGGCTCCCACTGATCCTTCTCCGCGTGAGCGACAGGTGAGGCGGCCACGTGATCCGTGGCCGCCTCACGCGTTCGTCTGGAGTCAGACGATCTACGGCTCTACGATGGCGACCATGAACCGGGCGAGCGTGGTGACGACGCTGCGGGCCATCGCCCGATACCGGCTCTCCGAAGCCCGGTGGGCGCGCGTGGACACCGCGCTCGGCGCGATGGAGGAGGCGTTGCGGGCCGGGGATCGGGAGCGGCTCGCGCGGGCCGTACGGGAGCTGGCGCTGATCGGACCCGTGCGCATCAGCACCAGGTACGGCGACCCGCCGCGGGTGCCCGCCCCCGAGGAGACCAGGGAGCGGCTGAACCGGCTGATCCTCACCTTCGGCGCGGACGAGGACGAGGAGCCCGCGCAGGATGGATGAGCGGGCGCTGGTCGTCCACCTGTTCGCGCCCGCAGGCCAGTCCGCCGGGCCGCTGGAGAGGCTGTGGCGCGACCTCGGTGACCGGCTCGGCATGACCTGGTCGATCCCCGAGCTCGGGCCGTACGAACTGCGGCTGGACGAGCCACGGCTGGCGGGTCCGCCCCGCGCCCGCGTGCTGGCGGCGCGGCAGTCGAGGTCGCGGTCGGAGATCGTCCAGGCGGTGGTGTGGCACCGGCACGACGTACTGGCGTTACTGGTGGCGCTGGCGCCGCCGCCCCAGGACGGGACCGGCTGGGCCGAGCTGGAGGCGCGGTGGGCGGAGGTGGCGGGTGACACCTCGGCGTGGGCGCTGGGCGAGGCCCGCCTGCTGACCTGCGTGGCTCCTAGCCTGGACACCCCCGGCGACGAGGTTCCCGACGGCTTCGCCGCCGAGGGCGTGCGCCTGACGGCCGGCGTGCACACGGTGCTCATGGAGGAGGCAGGCGCCGAAGCGCGGGCGCTGCGCAGGTTCTTCGTGGTCGCCGCGGACGAGCAGCGGGCCGCGTCGGACGCGTGGCTGTGGTCGCGCGGCACCGACGACTTCCCCCCTCTGGCCGCGCACCTGCTGCACGCGGCCAAGGTCAGGCACCAGCTGAGGACGCGTGAGGGCTTCGACGCCGACCGCCTGCTCGGGCTGGCCGACGAGACGCTGAGACGCCGTCCCTGCGGCGCCGCCGCGGCCGACGATCTGGTGTCCGCGCGCAGGCGCCTGTCGTCGCTGCTGGCGGGACCGGACGGTCTCACGCTCGCCGTGACCAAGACGCGCGAGATGGAGCGGACCGTGCAGATCGCCGCCGCGAACATGCGCCAGGCCGCCGCAGGGCTCGAGCGCGAGCCTGGACCGCTCCGCGGCGACCTGGAGCTGGCCGGATGGCTGGAGCAGCGGCTGGCCGACGACCTGCTGTACCTGGAGGCGACCCGGGAGCGGGTGCGCGACGCGCTCGCCGAGGCGATCCAGGCGGCCGACGAGGCCGTGCAGGACCGGCGCGAACGGCTCCAGCGCAGGGAGGAGGCGGTGCAGCGGCGACGCGAGCGGATCGACCTGCTGCAGACCGCCGTGATCGGCTCGGTGCTGATGGTGCTGGCCGCCGTCCAGGCGTTCGAGTACCGGGTGCCGCTGCCGGGTCCCGTCACGCCCGCCGTGATCGCGATGCTGGGATCGCTGGCGTTGCTGCTGGCCACCGTGACGCTCTGGCGGGCCGCCGACCAGGGTCGCGGGGCCGCGGTGGCGGTGCGGGTGTTCGGCGGGCTGGCGTGCGCGGCCCTGGCGTGGGTGGCCTGCGCGACGCTCGCCCATCTCGTCGCGGGCGCCGCGGCGCCGGTCTGGCTGACGTGGACGGTGGCCGTGCCCGCCTTCGGCCTGGGCTTCTTCGGCGCGGGGCCGTACCTGGTCAGGCCCCGCTGACCTTCATGGGCCGATGTGGGTGAACGGCGCCCACAGGACGGGGGCGTCGGGATGGCGCTCGCGCAGCGCCCTGACGGCCAGGTGGAGTCCGAGCGCTGCCGCGCGCGGGTCGGGTTCGCGGGTGCCGCCCGAGGTCATCATCGCGTAGACGTCCTCCACCAGGCCCGGAGCGTGCAGGTCGGCGATCGGCCACAGCGTGCCGATCACGCTGGGGTACCCGGCCAGCTGCACGGTCGCCGCCAGGCTCACGCACTCGTCGGCCAGCAGGTCGCCGCCACGCGAGGTCTCGCACCCGCTGAGGAAGGCGAACTCGGCCCTGTCGAGGCGGGTGGCGGCCAGCTCCCTGACCGTCAGCGGGCCGTCGTGCAGCACCAGCCGCCCCTCCGACGGCGCGGCGGGATCCTGCTCGGCGTGGCAGGCGAAGTGCACCCACGGGCTGGAGGGCAGGGCGTCGAGGACGGCGGCGCGCACCGCGTCGGCCCCGACCAGGGGGAGCGTGTCCCTCAGCATCCGCCGTACCGCCTCGCCCTCGCGCTCGGCGCCCGGCAGGTCGTCCTCGCCCGGCGTGCTCGGCAGCGCGACCAGCAGCGGGCGGCCCTCGGCGTGCGGCCCCGCATCCTCGCGGGCGTGCGCGAGGGCGCGCAGGGTCGGGGTGTAGGAGGAGACGGCGACGTCGAGCGCGACCGCGTGCAGCGGGAGCAGCGACAGTGCGCCCGTGGGGCACCACCACAGGCGGGGCCAGACGCCCTGCGGTTGCGCGTGCAGGCCGAGGGCGGCCAGGACGGGGCGGCCGACCCGTTCGGCGAGCCAGTCGAGGGTGGCGGGGACGCGGTCAAGGAGACCTGGGTCGGGGTCGTCGTCGTGGGCGTAGGCGTCGAGCGCCTCGACGAAGGCCGCGGCGGTCTCGGCCACGGCTTGCGCGCGCAGGCCTGGCAGCGGGACGAGCCCGACGCCTTCGGCGGTGACGACGAGGGCGTCGCAGCGGTGGTCGCTGACGTTCACCACGACCACGGGGCCGTCCTGCGCGGCGGCGCGCAGCCTCGTGAAGGGCGGGGGGAGCAGGAAGTCGGCCAGCCCCGGCAGCGCCCTGATCTCGGCGAGCGTCTCCTCCCGCTCGCGGGCGAGCACGTGACGCCTGTCGAGGTCCTCCACGGTGTCGAGTCCGTCCTGGATCTCCACGAGCCTGGCGGCCAGCGACGGAGCGCGGCGCTCGAGCTCGTCATGGACCGGGCGCGCGTCGATGATCTGGGCGAGCAGCACTCCCCTGCCCTGCTCGAGCAGTTCGACCGCGCGCTCGGGCCGGCCTGCGGCGATCGCGCAGGCGGCGGCGTCAGCGGCGAGCCCCTGGAACTCGGCCAGCGCCCGCTCCTGGTCCTGCCGCGCCATGCCGCGCCATGCCGCCGCGTCGAGCAGCCCGACCGCCGTGGCGAAGGCGTCGGCTGCGGCGGCGGGGCCCTCGTGCTCGGCCACGAACGCGCCCCACCGCATGGCCACGCCCGCCCGCCACGCGGGGGCGGCGGTGGCGACGGCGGCGGACGCGGCGAACTGCTCGACCGCCTCGGCCCTGTCGCGTTCGTCGCCCGAACGTTCCCATCTGTCGGCCAGCGCCTCGGCCAGGTGCAGCCGCGATATCGACAGCACGGGCTCGTCCTCCACCGCGCCGTCGACGGCCTCGCGCAGCGCGCGCACGGCCCGATCGAGCTGTCTGCCCTTGCCGGTCAGCAGCGAACGCAGGCGCAGCGCCATGCCGAGCTGTCCTGCCGCCCTGGCCCTGGCCCGCGTCCCCGCGGGCGCCTTTCGGACGAGCTCCTGAAGGATGGCGACGGCCTCGTCGAGCAGCTCGGTCCGCTGGAGCCTGCGCCTGGCGACCAGGCCCTGCACCGACGGCGGCTCGTCGTCCCGCAGCAGCGACAGCGTGAGCGCCCGCCGCTCGTCGGCCGTCAGCGTGGCGTCCTCCAGCTGCACGAACAGCAGCAGGAGCGCGGTGGCCAGCCCGATCGCCGCCCCCGTGTTGGCGGCGGGGGCCGCGGCGGCGGCCGCCCGCGTCACCTCGACCGCCTCTTGCAGCGCCTCAGGCGTGTCCTGCCTGGTCAGCGCCCTGCCGAGGTTGGTGAGGATCATGTGGCGGTGCACATGGCCCTTGGGCGCCAGTTCGAGTGCGCGCCGGTAGGCGCCGATCGCCTCCTCCAGCGCCTCCCGCTCCCCCGTCCTGTCGAACCGCATGACCAGCACGGTCGCCAGCGCCGACGTCCACCCGCCCCTGTGCGGGTGCATCGGCGGGGTGAGGGCCACGCACTCGCGCATGACGGCGATCGCCTCGTCCAGGTCGGCGACCGAGCCGGTCATCTCGTGCCTGCGGCCGAGAGCGGTGCCGAGGTTGGCCAGGTACAGCGGCCGGTAGGCGTGGTCGGCCGGCGTGGCGTCAACGGCGGCCCTGTCGCCCTCGACGGAGGCGTCGAGGTCGGCGCGCCTGCCCCATCGCTCGTAGGCGGCGAACCGGGCGGCGGCCAGCCCGGTCAGCGCGATGGCGCGCTCGGGGTGGTCGGACGCGGTCCGCTCGACGGCCTGCCGGTAGACGTCCGTCAGCCGCCTCAGCAGGGCGTCGCCGCCTTCGGCACCGTGCTTCAGCGCCAGCGCGTTGCCGAGGTTGGCCAGGTAGAGGCCGCGCTCGGGATGATCGGCGGGCGCGGCGTCCACCGCCTGGTCGAGCACGGCGATCACCTCGTCCACGCCGCCCAGCTCGCCCGACCACTCCATCCGCTGGCCCAGCATCCTGCCGAGGTTCGTCAGGAGCGCGGGCCTGCCTGGATGTCCCTGCGGAGCCTCGGCGAGCGCGTCGCGCAGCATGGCGATCGCGCCGTCGACGTCCTCGATCCTGCCCGACTCCATGGCCTGCGCGACGATCCCGCTCCCCAGATCGCCGAGTACGGCGGCGCGCAGCCCCGCTCCCGTGGTGCCCTGCTGCCGTAGCGACCCGAAGATCTCGCGCATCGCCGCCAGTTGCTCTTCGTCGAGTGAGGGCGGCTCGCCGTACAGGAGGGCGCCCGCGATCAGATGGATCTCCCTGCGCATCGGTTCGGGGACTCCGGGCAGTCCCGCGCGGATGGTGTCGAGAGCACGCCCGAGTTCCTCCCGCGCGCCCGGCTCGTCGGAGACCAGCACGAGCGCGGCGGCGAGCTTGGCGGTCCTGAACAGGAAGTAGGAGTCGTCCGCAGGGGTGGCGGCCACCACCGCGCGCAGCTTCACGGCGTGTTCGCGCAGGTCGGCCACCTCGCCGTCGCGGACGTAGCGCTGCCTGTGGGCCTCCGCGTGGTTGCTGAGCGCGAGGACGGCGAGCGGGTCGCCGTCGGGCAGCAGCGCGACCGCCTCGCCGAACAGATCGGCCGCCTGGTCGAGGTGCTCGGGCGGGCCGCCGACGCGGAAGTCGTTCATCAGGACGATGCCCCTGCTCGTGCGCGCCCTGCCCGCCGCCGGATGGCCTGGAGGAGCGGCCCTGACCGCCCTGGCCTGCAGGGCGAGCGCCTCGTCCAGCAGCGCCCTGTCATCCGTGGAGTCGAAGGTCCTGGACAGGATGTCCCCCAGATCCGACAGCCGCTCGGGAAAGCCGGGGTCGTTCTCGGGGGTGAGCGCGAGCGCCCTGCGCAGGGCCGCCGCCGCCCGTTCCAGTGCCCTGATGTCGCCGGTCTGCGCGAACCTCGCCGCCTGCGCGGCCCCCTCCGCCACGGCCGCGCGCGCTCGCGCCGCTCTGAACCCGCCCACGTTCATGGTGACAGCGTGCGCCACACGGGCCGTTCGCGCCTGAGTATCGGGCTACTCAGCGTGCCCGGGATTGGCCACGGCCAGCTTGTCCCGCACGATCTCGGCGAGCACGTCGAGCAGCGCTCCGCCTTCGGGGTCGCCTTCGAGGTCGCCCTCGCGGACCGCCCTGGCCAGCTCGGCGTCGTCGGCGACGCCCAGCGACGCCAGGCGTTCGGCGTGGGAGGCGGCCTGCGAGGGCCCGAGCTCGATCTCGCGCTCGACCATGCCGAGGACGTTGATCGCCACTCTGGTGTGGAAGCGCACCCGTCCCTCCACCGCGGGCAGCACGTCCGCCTGCAGGAACTCGCGGACGGCCGCGACGAGCTGAGCGGCCGTGGGCAGGTCGTGCGGAGCACTCATAAGGAACCCCTTATTGACCGAGCAACGAATTTCGGTTGTGATCCTGCCATGAGCTTCGCCGTGCCCGACAGCGTCAGGCGGGTTCGCGACGCCGTCCACGCGTTCATGACCGAGCGGGTGGAGCCCGCCGAGCCCGGCCTGCTGAACGACGACGGCTCGCTACTGGCGCGGCTGCAGCGGGAGGCGAAGAAGGAGGGCCTCTGGGCGCTCGGGCACCCCCGCGAGCTCGGCGGCGGCGGGCTTCCGTTCCTGGACTACGTCTACGTCAACGAGGTGCAGGGGCGCAGCGAGTTCGGGCAGCTGGTGCTCGGCACCTTCACCCTGCAGGACTCGCTGATGCTGCACGAGCACGCCTCCTCCGAGCAGCGGGAGCGGTACCTGGAGCCGCTGGTGCGCGGCGAGATCTGGCCGAGCTTCGCGATGACCGAGCCGCTGGTGTCCAGCAGCGACCCGACCCAGCTGCGCACCGAGGCGGTGCTCGACGGCGACGAGTGGGTGATCAACGGGCACAAGTGGTTCACCACGGGCGCGTCGCGGGCGGCGTACACGACCGTGATGTGCAGGACCGAGCCTGAGGGCGCGCCGCCGCACCTGGCGTTCTCGATGATCCTGGTGCCGACGGACACCCCCGGGTACACGATCGTGCGCGAGACTCCGGTGCTCGGACTGTCGGGCGGGCACTGCGAGGTCCGCTACGACGACGTGCGGGTACCCGCGGCCAGCCTGCTCGGGCCGCGCGGGCACGGTTTCGTGATCGCGCAGCGGCGGCTCGGCCCAGGGCGGATCTTCCACTGCATGCGCTGGCTGGGGCAGGCGCAGCGGGCCTTCGACCTGATGTGCGGGCGCCTGCACACGCGGTCGGCCTTCGGCGAGCCGCTGGCGCGCAAGCAGCTGATGCGCCGGCATGTCTTCGACTCCTACGCCGAGATCCAGTCGGCGCGGCTGCTGACGCTGCACGCGGCGCACGCGCTGGACGCGGGCGAGGACGCGCGCGTGGAGATCGGGGCGATCAAGGTGGTGGGCGCGCGGATGCTGCACAACGTGATCGACAGGGCCATCCAGGTGTACGGCGCGGCGGGCCTGACCCCTGACACGCCGCTGGACAGGATGTACCGGCACGCCAGGGCAGGCCGGATCTACGACGGGCCGGACGAGGTGCACGTCGACTCGGTGGGGCGGCGGATCCTGGGGGCCTACACGAGCGGGGGGACCTGGGAGTTCGGGCTTCGATGATCGCGCAGATCGTGGCGGAGGTGTTCGGGCGGGGGTGCGAGATCCCCGCGCGTGCCCGGCTGTCGGGCGGGGCGTCGAGGGCGATGTGGGCGGTGGACGTGCGCGACCCGGCGGGACGGCTGCACGAGCTGGTCATCCGGCTCTCCCCCGCCACCGCGGGGACGGTCCTCTCTCCCGCGGAGGGGCCGGCGGTCGCGCCTCGGGAGGGTGCGGGCGGGCTGGGGCTCGGGCCGCTCGACGAGGCGCGGCTGCTGCGGGCGGCCGCGGCGGCCGGCGTGCCGGTGCCCGAGGTGGTCGCGGCGGCCGGGCCGTACCTGGTGATGCGCAGGATCGAGGGCGAGACGATTCCCAGGAGGATCCTGCGCGACGACCTCTACAGGGAGGCCAGGCCCAAGCTGGCCGCCCAGTGCGGGCAGGCGCTCGCGGCGGTGCACAGGATGCCGCTCGACGCCGTGGACCCTTCCGTGGATCAGACGGTGGCCGGGGCCGTACCGGATGACCCGCTGGCCGCGTGGCGGGAGGTGCTCGATCTCACCGGGCAACCGCACCCGGTCTTCGAGCTCGCCTTCCGCGAGCTGGCCCGCACCAGGCCCGGCGGCTCCAGGACCACCGTCGTGCACGGCGACTTCCGCAACGGCAATCTCATCGTCGGGCCCGAGGGCCTCAGGGCGGTGCTGGACTGGGAACTGGCCCACGTGGGCGACCCGGTGGAGGACCTGGGCTGGCTGTGCGTGAAGGCGTGGCGGTTCGGCGCGCGACCGCCCGTCGGCGGGTTCGGCGAGTACGACGACCTGCTCGCCGCCTACGAGCGGGCCTCAGGTCACCGCGTCGACAGGGACGCGTTGCGCTGGTGGGAGATGTTCGGCGTGCTGAAGTGGGGGATCATCTGCGTCACGCAGGCCATGCGCCATCTGGGCGGGTCGACGCGTTCGGTGGAGCTGGCGGCGATCGGCAGACGCGTCTGCGAGACCGAGTGGGACCTGCTCGAACTCCTGCGTGCAAGGCCCGCCCCCGCCGCCCGGGACAGGCCGGTCTCCAGGCCGCTCAGGTCCGTCGCGCGCGGGAGACGGCCGCGCTCCGCGGGGTGAAGGCGGCCACGATCACGTCGACCAGCCCGTCCACCACCTGCGCGCGCTCGACCTCCGGGTGTTCGAGCCACCAGTCGCCGGTCGTCTGGACCATGCCGACGAAGGCGTGGCCGAGGATCTGCGCGCGCACGGGGTCGGCCACGACCTCCTCGTCCGCCAGCACCCCTCCCAGTTCCTCGCCGAGACCGCGCACCAGCGCCGTCATGTGGGATCGGACGCTGGTGTCCTCGGCGCTGGCCCGGTGGAACAGGAACCGGTAGAGGTTGAGGTTGGCCGAGATGAGGTCGAGGTAGATCTCGATGGCGGCGCGGGCGCGGCGGCGCGGGTCGGTCCTGGCCCTGTCGAACTCGGAACGCAGCTGCGAGATGACCCTGCGCACGTGGCGGTCGGCCAGCGCCTGGTACAGGCCGCTCTTGTCGCCGAAGTGGCGGTAGAGGATCGGCTTGGTGATCCCGGCCTCCGCGGCGATGGCCGCCATCGACACCTCGGGCCCCTCACGCAGGATGGCTCGGTCGGCGGCGTCGAGCAGCGCCTTGCGCCGATCGGGGTCCCTGCCGTTCACTGGGCCAGGATAGCCCCGCCCACCTCGGCGTCCACCGGGTGAAGGCCGCCGTCAACGCCACCTGGCGGGGAAGGCGGCGGAGGCGAGCAGCAGGGCGCCGACCACCAGCGGCAGTCCCGTCACTCCCGACACCACGCCGGGGGCCTCGGCCGTACCGGTGAGCGACTCGATCGGCGGCAGCGCGCCCACGACGGGCGTCGCGGCCCACGGGGCCACGGCGAACAGCGCGCCGAGCACGGCCAGCGGCAGCCCGCACACCAGCGCGGCGAGCGGCGAGAGCCACCGCCCGTGGGCCAGCACTCCGGCGACGGCCACGACCGCCGCCAGGCAGGCGATCCCGCGCAGGTCCGGCCGCTGCAGCGTGTAGCAGGAGCGCAGTGCCACGGCGCCCGCCTCGGTCAGGTAGTGGACGACGGGAAGCGCGGCCAACCCGGTCACCGCTCCGATCACATGACGCACCCTCCGAGGTTAGGGTCGGATCATGA
The DNA here is from genome assembly GCF_057708945.1 of Nonomuraea sp. bgisy101. Lineage (NCBI taxonomy): Bacteria > Bacillati > Actinomycetota > Actinomycetes > Streptosporangiales > Streptosporangiaceae > Nonomuraea > Nonomuraea sp. bgisy101. Next base: position 77,769 of record NZ_JBYITD010000005.1, on the reverse strand, counting down.
ACAGCGGAACGGGACCAGGAGCCATAACCCCCGACGGATCGCCGGTCGAGTTCTACACCCTGCTGCCTCCGGGCGAGGAGGCGGAGGTCATCGGCCGGGTGGTGCCGGCGGGCGGCAGCATCCTGGAGCTGGGGTCGGGCGTCGGCAGGGTCACCCACCCGCTCGTCGCGGCGGGCTTCCAGGTGGTGGCCGTCGACGAGTCGGCCGAGATGCTCGCGCACGTGCGGGGCGCGCGGACCGTCCACGGCAGAGCGCAGGAGCTGGCCCTCGACCGGCGTTTCGACGCGGTGGTCCTGGGCTCCTACCTGATCAACATCCCCGACGAGGGGCTGCGTCACGACCTGCTGACCGCCTGCGCGCGGCACGTCGCGGCCGGCGGGTCAGTGCTCGTCCAGTGGCAGCCGCCCGAGGCGCACGACCGCTGGGCGGTGGGCAGGGGCCGCGAGGACGACGGCATCGAGATCATGATGACGGAGCTGGACGAGGTCGCGCCGGGGACCTACGCCGCCACCATGCGCTACACGGCGGGTGAACGGGTGTGGACCCAGTCGTTCCTGTCGCGGCGGCTCACCGTCGAGGAGCTGGCGGCGGAGCTGGAGCGCGCGGGGCTCGCGCTCGACGGCTTTCTCACCGAGGACCGCACGTGGGCGCGGGCCGTACCGGCATGACGGGGGCGGACTTCCTGCGGAGCATCGCCGCCGGCACCGTGGAGTCCTCCCCCCACCTGGCCCATCTGGGACTGCGGCTGGTCGGTGTCGAACCCGGCAGGGTCGAGCTGGTCTGGCGGCCTGGGCCCGAGCTGACCAACAGGTCCGGCGTGGTGCACGGCGGGTACATCGCGACCGCCCTCGACGACGCGTGCGGCATGTCCAGCGGGAGCGCGGCCGAGCGGCCCACGCTGCATCTCACGATGAACCTCAACGTGGACTACCTGCGCCCCGTCCAGGCGGGGGAGGTCTACACGGTGGTCGGCGCGGTCACCCACCGGGGCAGGACGCGCGTCCTGACGCTCGCCACCGTCACCGACGCGACGGGCCGGTTGTGCGCGCAGGCCACCGCCAGCCTCACCCCCAACCGGAACACCACCCCCGGCTGAGCGTACGGCCGCGCGTACCGGCCCATTCGATCTGTCGGAGCAGGGCGGTAGTCTGCCGCACCAGGACCGCGATCGGAGGTGGGCTGTGGCGCCCGAGGTGCCAGGCTACGAGGTGCTCGGGCTGCTCGGCCAGGGCGGCTTCGGCGTCGTCTACCAGGCCAGGCAGCTGGCGGTGGGCAGGGAGGTGGCGCTCAAGGTCGACAGCAGGGTTCTCGTCTCCGAGCGCGACCAGCGGCGGTTCATGCGCGAGGTCACCTCGGCGGGCGCGCTGTCGGGGCATCCGCACGTGGCCGCCGTCTACGACGCGGGCGTGCTGCGCGACGGCAGGCCGTACATGGTGCTGGAGCTGTGCCCCGGCGGGTCGCTGTCCGACCGGATGCGGTCGGGCGTGCTGCCCGTGGCCGAGGTGCGCGACGTCGGCGTGAGGATCGCCGACGCGCTGGCGGCGGCGCACGCGGCCGGGGTGCTGCACCGCGACGTCAAGCCGGCCAACATCCTGATCAACCGCTACGGCCACGTGGTGCTGTCCGACTTCGGCCTCGCGACCATGCCCGAGCCCGGGGCGGAGGTGTCGGTGACGCGGGAGTCGCTGACGCCCGCCTACGCGCCGCCCGAGGCGTTCGAGCTGACCGAGCCGAGCGCGGCGGGCGACGTCTACTCGCTGTCCGCCACGCTCTACGCGCTGCTGTCCGGGCGGCCGCCGCGCTTTCCCGAGAGCGGGGTGGCGAACCTGGCGGTGATCATGGCGCTGCACCGGCAGCCCGTGCCCGAGATTCCCGGGGTGCCCGCGGCCTTCACCGAGGTGCTGCGGCAGGCACTGGCGACCGATCCGAGCCGGCGCACCCCCTCGGCCGCCGCCTTCCGCGACGCCCTCGCCGCCCTGTCGCCCGACGCCTTCCTGGGCGGCGGCGCCGGGTCAGTCGCTGAGTCAGGGGGGTGGGGCACCGGTGGAGCGGCGTCGCCGTCGCAGGGCGGGTTCCCGCTCACCGGTCCCGAAGCCGACCGGCCCGGGTTCGGCGGATGGCCCGCAGAGTCCACCGGCCCGCAGGGCGGATGGCAGGCCGTCCAGACCGGAGCCGGGCAGGCCGCGGCGTGGTCACACGCGCCCACGGGGCCTGGCCACGCGGGGCCGCAGCCGGGAGGATGGGCCGGCGCGCCCACCGGACCTGGCCACGCGGCTCCTGGCCATATGCCTCCTGGCCCTGTGCCTCCTGGCCATGTGGCTCCCGAGCACGCGGGTAAGGCGCCGATGGGCGGGTGGGGGGCCGCGCCGACCGGTCCTGGCCACGGGCTCGGCCACCCCGGCGGGTGGGTGGGGGCGCCTGGCGGCGACCTTCACGGGGCGCCGACCGCGCTGTCGCGGCGGGCGGCGACGCGCGGCTACGCCACCGCCTCCGCGCTGTTCGCCGTCATGATCGCCGTCGGGGTCGTGCTGATGATCCTCGAGGGCCGGTGAAGACGTGCCCGACGACCTCGACACCCTCGAACGCAGCATCGACGTGCTGCGCACCCGCGTGCGCGCCGCCGTGCGGGACAGGGACCTCTCCCTCGCACGCGAGCTGCGCGGCGAGCTGCGCAAGGCGGAGCGCGCGTGGGACCTCCAGGTCAGCAGCCCTCCGGAGCCCCGGAGCGAGCCGATCGCAGGAGCGCGGGGCGGGGCCAGGACGGGGCCGCCGGTGCGGGAGCGGGTACGCGACGCGCTCGGCCTGCTCCAGGTTCCCGCCGCCGGCCGGCTGGTGGTGAGCGTCTACGAGGCGTTCTTCTCCGAGCCGCTGAGGAGCTCCCAGCTCAGCACGCTCAGGCGCGACGAGGAGCGGACCTTTCGCCGCTCGCCGTACGGCAGGCCCCACTACGTGTGTGCCGCGCTCACCGACCGGCTCACCCCCGCCCGCGGGCTGCTGGCGGTGAGCACCTGGCCGCAGGAGCGGAGGGTCGTGGGGCCGCGCAGTCCGCGCGTCGACTTCCTGCTGTCGACCGTGCGGGTGGCCACCCGGGTCGGTGAGCTGGAGGAGCCGTCGGAGAAGGCCTGGCGGCTGCTGTCCAGGATGGCGCGCAACGTGCCCGGGGCGGCAGGCGGGTTCGGCGAACCCGAGCCCGGCGTGGTGGTCAGAGCGGCGCGGGCGGAGCTGGCCGTGCACCTGGAAGCCGACACGCGGGAACGCGCCGAGCTGGCCGAACGCGCCGGACGGCAGCTGGATGAGGCCGCCAGGCTGTTCGGCGCCACTACGCTGAGCGAGATCGCGAGGAAGGCGGCGTGCGCGTGATGGTCGCACGGCCTGGGAGAAGAGTGGAGGCATGAGCGGGTGAACGGGCTCGACGCGCTGAGAGGCACCACCCCCGCCAAACCCCACGACGCCAGGGCGATCGCCGCGCTGGCCGCCAATCCCGGCTGCGCGCGCAGGGCGCTGATGGACGGCGCGGGTGTCGACAAGGACAGGGCGGCCAGGCATCTGGGCTTCCCCGCGCCGTTCGGGCAGTCGCCTTTCGCGATCACCAGGGGCAACGCGTTCGAGGCGCTGGTGAAGGCCGACGGCTGCGCGGAACTGCTGCGGATGCTGCGCGAGCTGCTGCGGCTGCCGATCGACGAGGTCGCCTACCAGGACGTCCACAACGTCGGCGCGCACCTGCGCCACACGCACACCAGAGCGCTGTTCGACAGGGCGGCGCGGGAGGAGCAGGGCACGCTCTACGACCATCCCCTGCTCAGCCTGCGCATCGCGGGGCACACCGCGTATCTCGAGCCCGACGTGGTGGCCTTCCAGCGCGGCAAGCAGTTCCACATCGTGGAGATCAAGTCGTTCGCGGTGATCGACGGGCAGGCCGACCCCGCGGCGGTCGCGGCCGCGGCCAGGCAGGCGGCGGTGTACGTGCTGGCGCTGCGCACGCTGCTGGAGGAACTCGGCCACGACCCCCTGCGGGTCGCCCACGACGTCGTTCTCGTCTGCCCCGAGAACTTCGCCAACAGGCCCGTGGCGACGCTGGTCGACGTGCGCAGGCAGCTCGCGGTGCTGAAACGGCAACTGGCCAGGATGACCTCGATCGACAGGTTGCTCGCCGAGCTGCCCGACGGCGTCACCTTCGACCTGTGGCCCGATGACGAGGGGGTGCCGGCCAGGCCGGCCGCCGAGCTGGCCGAGGCGCTGCACCAGGTCGCCGCCCGCTACGCGCCCGACTGCCTGTCCACCTGCGATCTGTGCTTCTTCTGCCGCGACGAGGCCCGCCGCGACGGCGCTTCCGACCTGCTCGGGCGGCAGGTGCGCGACGCGCTCGGCGGGGTGGCGACGGTCGAGGAGGCGCTGGCGCTGGCCGAGGGTCGCAGGGATCCCGCCCCCGGGCAGGAGGAGATCGCCCGCCTGCTCCGAGACGCCGAACGGTTGCGCAGGGAGTGCCTGGCGTGAGCATCCTGACGTCACTGGCCCGGCTGAGGGCGCTCAAGGAGGGGGTGGCGCAGCCGACGGCCACCGTGCGCCACTGCCACGTGAGCGAGCGCCCGATGGTGTTCGTCCCGCTCAAGCTGTCGGGCGAGGCGGCTGCTCCGCTGGCGGCGATGCTGGGCACCGACCGCGACCGGCCCCGGCTGCTCGTGGTGGCCCAGCCGCGCAACAGGGATCTGCGGTTCGCCTTCATGGCCGAGCTCGCGGAGGCACTGCTTCCGTACGTCGAGGGCTTCGCAACGCACACCGAGACGGTCGAGAGGAAGAACGCCGATCCCTACGAGCGGGCTCTGGACGCGCCGCAGCTGGTGCTGCCGAATCCCGCGGGCGTGGCGTTCACCAGGCTGCTCGGCCGTTCGACGAGGTTCCGCAGGACCGACGGGCCCTATCCGGTACCGGAGGAGGTGCCGCTGCTCGGCAGGTGGCTGACGTACTTCGCCGAACGGGCCGCCCATCCTGGCTCGTCGCTGACGCTGACGGCCACCGAGGAGCTCGGCCGCCACTGGGCCAGCGGGCAGAGCGGGCTGGAGGACGCGAACCTGGCCGCGCTGCTCGGCTGGATCGCGCCGCCGCCGGGGCTGAACGGCCCCGAGGCCGCCGAGGAGGCGGAGGATCCGCTGATCTGGCCGCCCGCGGGGCCGGCCACCGATCCTGGCTTCGACGCCGAGGTGCTCGCCCCCGCGATCGACGACGGCGCGGCCGAGCGCGTCACCGAGGCGCTGCGCACGCAGCTCGCGCCGACGTGGGGGCTGGTGTGGCAGGCCATCGATCTGCTGCGGAAGCTGCCCGAGGGGGCGAGCGTGCCGACGCGGTGGGAGGGTGACAGGGGCTCCTTCAGCATGATGGCCGAGCAGATCTCCGAAGGCGCGCCGCCACAGGCCCGCCGCGACGGCGCGGTCGCCGCGGCCGCCCGCCTGTCCAGGATGGAGCGGGCGCAGGCCTCCTTCGAGGTGCAGCGCGCCTACGACGATCCGTTGATCATGGCCGAGTACCGCCTGACCGGCGAGGCGTTCGCGGGCGAGGTGATCGAGACCGATCCCGGCAACACCGAGGGCGAGGGCCGCTCCCGCAAGCTGCGGCCGGTCGTCCTGATCAAGACCGACGATCCCGTACGGCTGCAGCCGGGCGCCGCGCTCGGCACGCCCGACCGCAGGGGACAGGCCGCCGAGCTGGTCGAGGTGCACGAGGGCCTGGTCACCTTGAAGATCACCAAGGGCATGGGCAGGGGCAGGACCCCCGCGCCGGGCTCGGTGCCCGAGGTGGGCGAGCGGGTCTGCTACACCTCGCTGACCGACGACTTCCAGGGCTCGGCGGCGCTGCCCGACAGGGAGGCCACGCCGTGGACCCACGGCGGCCCTCCCCAGGAGTACGTCCCGAGTGACGAGGACGCCCAGGAGGAGTGGGCATGAGCCCCGAAGAGGTCATCCAGGCCGTGCTCGCCGACCTGCCCAGGCACAGGGGCGTGGTGGTCGACTCCCCGCCGGGTGCGGGCAAGTCCACGCTGGTCGTGCGAGCGGCCGCGCACCTGGCCGAGACCGGCGAGCCGCTGATGATCGTGGCACAGACCAACGAGCAGGTCGACGACCTGATCGAGCGCATCGCCGACAAGCATCCCGACCTGGCCGTGGGCCGGCTCTCGGCCTCCGGCTACGTGCCGCCGCGACGGCTGCTGGAGATCCCGAGTGTCACCGTCGGCACCAGGATCCAGGATCTCAACGACCCGGCCATCGTGATCGCCACCGCGGACAAGTGGGCCTGGATCAGCGGCCGCACCTGGCCGTGGGCGATCGTGGACGAGGCCTACCAGATGCGCTCGGACAAGCTGCTGCGCATCGCCGGGCTGTTCGAGCGGGCGCTGTTCGTGGGCGACCCGGGCCAGCTCGACCCGTTCTCGATCGTGGAGGCCGACAGGTGGGCGGGCCTGTCGTGGGATCCGCTGCAGAGCGCGGTGTCGGTGCTGCTGCGCCACAACCCCGACCTGCCCGTGCACCGGTTGCCCGTGTCGTGGCGGCTGCCGGCCTCGGCGGCCCCCGTGGTGTCGCAGGCCTTCTATCCGTTCACCGGGTTCAGGTCCGGCACGGGGCCTGACGAGCGGGCGATGCGGCTCACCACGAAGGGCATGGGCACGGTGCACGACCGCGCGCTCGAGGAGGCGGCGGCGACGGGCTGGTCGCTGCTGGAGCTGCCCAGCCGCCACACGGTCCGCACGGACGCCGAGGCCGTGCAGGCCGTGGCGCTGCTGGCGACGAGGCTGCTGCAGCGCGGCGGGGTGACTCTCTCGGAGAAGGGCGAGCGGCCGGTGACGGCCGACAGGATCGCGGTCGGCGCCGCGCACCGCGACCAGGTGGCGGCGATCAGGAACGCGGGCGTGCCGCCCGAGATCACCGTCGACACCGCCAACCGGCTGCAGGGCAGGGAGTACGACGTGACGGTGGTGCTGCACCCGCTGTCGGGCCGCAGGGACGCCACCGCCTTCCACCTGGAGTCCGGGCGGCTGTGCGTGCTGGCCTCCCGGCACCGGCACGCCTGTGTCGTGGTGGCGAGGGCGGGCATCCCCGAACTGCTCGACGCCCACCCCTCGGCCGAGACCGTGCAGCTCGGCGTGCCGGTGAAGTTCCCCGACGGCTGGGAGGCGAACCAGTCGGTGCTGGAGCACCTGGCCAAGCATCGGATCCGTGTCTCTGACGGCGGCTGAGGGTCAGGCTCCCGTCACGGAGAGGTCCGATCATGCCTCCGTGCGCCGGCTGACGTCCGGCGGCCGCTGAACGCATCTCGTCTCGTGCCGCTCGTGGGCGGGGTCGGCGCGGCTCCGCGCCCCACGCCATGGCCTGGCCGAGCGGCAGGGCCTGCCACGTGGCCGGGGTCTAGATCCGCCTGCGCCAAACGTCGATCACGAGGACGGGGCGCATGCCCGCGGAGGTGTAGAGGCCGAGCGCGGGTGTGGTGTTGTTGGCGTCGACCTGCAGCAGCGTGCCCCTGCGCCCGCGGGCGGCGTCGCCGGCGAAGGCCGTGCGCAGCAGGAAGCGGCCGAGGCCGCGCCCGCGGAAGGCGGGCAGGGTGGTGAGGGTGAAGACGTAGCCGCGGTTCTCGTCCTCGGCGAAGTGGTCGGTGCCCACGAGCAGCGCGGCCGACCGGCCGTCGACGCGGGCGACGAGCACCTGCGACCAGTCCGTGGCCGCGGAGGACTCCCTGCGGGCCAGCCACTCCTCGTACGGCAGCGGCACGAAGCCGAAGTGATCGGCGAACCCCTCCTGGTGAAGGCGGTGCGCCTCGCGCCTGAGCTCGTCGGTCAGCGCGGGATGGAGGGTGACGCCCTCGGGCGGCTCGGGCGCCTCGACGGGCCCGTCGAAGTCGATGCCGAGCCGGTGGAAGCTGGTGGCGGCCTCGAATCCGAGCCCCTTGACCAGCGCCTGCTTGTCCTCGTCGGCGCGGTAGACGCCGATGTCGAGCGTCATGCCCTCGTGGCCGCGCTCGGCGGCCAGCTCGCGGGAGCGTTCCACGGCGGCCGCCCAGAGCGCCTCGGTCAGACCGTCGCCGGTGCCCGGCCTGACGACGACCTCGACGTCGGCCTGGTCGCTGTCGCCCTTGGGGAGGACCCACGCCCAGCCGTTCGGGGTGCCGGAGGCGTCCTCGGCCAGCCACGCGTCCCGCTCGGTGTCGAGCTCGCCGAGCTCGTCGGCGATGTCGTCGGGCGTGACGTCGGGGATGCCGATGACCGAGATGTCATAGGCGGCGACGAGCTCGTGCACGGCGGCGGCGTCCGCCGGCCGCGGGCGGCGGAGGGTGTGGCGATCCATGGCGATGATTGTCCACCGTCGTCCCGGGTGGACGCCTCCGGTTTTTCGCACGCCGCGGGGGCGGGCATCCCGGTCCAGGCCAGGTCCCGACCCGGAGGCGGCGCCGCGGCGGTCGATAGGCTGGGCTCGTGCCGATCCGCCCCGCCACCGCGGCCGACCTGCCGGCCGTGGCCGCCGTCTACGCCCACTACGTCGCCACCAGCGTCGTCACCTTCGACGAGACCGCGCCCGAGCTGCCCTTCTGGCAGACCAGGTTGAGGGAGCTCGGCGAGCGCGGGCTGCCGTTCCTGGTGGCCGACGTGGACGGCGAGGTGGCCGGCTACGCCTACGCCGGCCAGTGGCGGCCCAAGCCCGCCTACCGCCACACCGTGGAGGACTCCGTCTACCTGGCGCCGGGCCGTACCGGGCAGGGTCTGGGCAGGGCCCTGCTCGGTGAGCTGTTGCCGCGCTGCGCGAAGGCGGGGGCGCGGCAGGTGGTGGCGGTGATCGCCGACACCGGCCAGGACGCCTCGGCGGCGTTGCACCGGGCGTTCGGCTTCGTCTCCGTCGGGCGGCTGACCGGCGTCGGTTTCAAGCTGGGCCGGTGGGTCGACACCCAGCTCATGCAGCTCGACCTCACCCGCTAGGGGTCAGTCGAGCGCCGCCGCCTGGAGCTTGGCCTCCTCCTGCGCGGCGGGGCCGCCACGCAGCGGGATCTCCTTGATGAAGGCGGCCAGGACGGGCACCACGATCGCGAACAGGATCGCCCACCAGAAGATGCCGGAGATCGCGGACGCCAGCGTCTCGAGGAAGCCGGTGCGCACCTGAGCGGGCAGTTGCCCGAGGGCGGCGGCGTCCATCCTGCCGCCTCCGCCGACCATCTTGTCGGCGGTCTGGGCGCCGAACTTCTCGGTCAGCCCCGACAGCAGCTGGTTGTTGAAGATGGCCCCGAACAGCGAGACGCCGAACGAGCCGCCGATCGAGCGGAAGAAGGTCGAGGCGCTGCTGGAGACGCCCAGGTCCTTCTGCTCGACGCTGTTCTGCGCGATCAGCATCGTGGTCTGCATGAGGAAGCCCATGCCGAGGCCGAGGACGGCGATGAACACGCCGGTCTGCCAGGAGGGGGTCTCGACGCCCATCATCGACAGCAGGAACATGCCGAGCGCCATGACGACGCCGCCGACCACGGGGTAGACCTTGTACTTGCCGGTGTTGGTGATCGCCTTGCCGACGAACAGCGACACGACCATCGCCGCGCCCATCATCGGCAGGAGCAGCAGGCCGGAGTTGGTGGCCGAGGCGCCCTGCACGGTCTGCTGGTAGAGAGGCAGGAAGTTGATCGCGCCGAACATCGCGAAGCCGAGCAGGAAGCCGACCGCCGAGATGAGGGTGAAGTTGCGGTTGCGGAACAGCTGGAGCGGCATGATCGGCTCGGCGGCGCGCCGCTCGACGGGGATGAAGGCGGCCAGGGTGACCACGGCGAGCGCGGCGAGCCCGAGGATCTGCGGCGAGCCCCAGTCGTACTCGTTGCCGCCCCAGGTGGTGATGAGCACGAGGGCGGTGATGCCGACCGACAGCAGGATCGCGCCGAGCCAGTCGATGCGGGCCTCGGTACGGTGCTTGGGGAGCTTGAGCTTGACGGCGAGCAGGACGAGTGCGATCGCGCCGACGGGCAGGTTGACGTAGAAGGCCCAGCGCCAGTCGAGGTGGTCGGTGATGAAGCCGCCGACGAGCGGGCCCGCGATCATCGCCAGGGACATGACGCCCGCCATGATGCCCTGGTACTGGCCGCGCTCGCGGGGCGGGACCAGGTCGCCGATGATGGCCATCGCGTTGACCATGAGGCCGCCCGCGCCCAGGCCCTGCACGGCTCGGAAGGCGATGAGCTCGGCCATGCCGTCGGCGGGGCCGCCCATCATCGACGAGCCTGCCATGCCGCACAGCACCGATCCGACCATGAAGATGACGATCGAGGCCATGAAGATGCTCTTGCGACCGTAGAGGTCGCCGATCTTGCCCCAGATGGGGGTCGAGACCGTCGTTCCCAGCACGTAGGCCGTGACCACCCATGACAGGTGGGTCAGCCCGCCCAGTTCCTCGACGATCCGGGGCATCGCGGTGCCCACGATCATGTTGTCGAGCATGGCCAGCACCATCGCGAGCATCAGGCCTGGCAGTACCGCCATGACCTCCCGCCGTCGCTCCACGGAATCTCCCCGATCTTGACGTTTCACTTACTTGCCGACCGGCAAGCCCACGCTAAGCTAAAGTCTTACTTGCCGGCCGTCAAGTGAAATTGGACCGAAATGCGAGAAGATACGCGGGCGAAGATCCAGGAGGTGGCGCTCAGGCTCTTCACCGAGCAGGGCTACGAAGCCACCTCCCTACGCGAGATCGCCGAGGAGCTCGGCGTGACGAAGGCGGCCCTCTACTACCACTTCAAGACCAAGGACGACATCGTCGCCAGCGTGGCCGGCGACAGAATCGCCGAGCAGGACGAGATGCTCGCCTGGTTGCGGTCACAGCCGCAGACTCCCGAGACCCGCAGGGAGTTCCTCCAGCGCTACGCCGATCAACTCGAGCACTCGCGCCACCAGGATCTCGGCCGCTTCCTCGAGCGCAACCAGACCTCGCTGCGCGACCACCCGACCATCAAGGCGATGCGCATGCGGATGCTGGAGGTGGCCGAGGCGCTCAGCGCCCCCGACGACCCCGTCCGCGTACGGCTGCGCCGTTCGATGGCGCTGTTCACGCTCCACACGGGGATATGGCTGACCCAGCACTACGACCTCACCGACGAGGAGCGGCGCGAGATCGCCCGCAGTGTTGCGCTGGAGATCCTCGAAGGCCCGTGCGGCGATTGAGACGCGTCTCTGGGGGCACGGGCCATCCCATGACAGGGAAAGAGGAGATCACACGCGTCAAGGAGCTCATCGACGGGCTCTACACAGGTCAGGAGCGGCTCAGCCGGCTGGAGATCACCGAGCGGATGACGGCGGCGGAACTGCCCGCCGACCTGATGGTCTACTTCGATCGGCTGCCCGACGGGGACTACGAGGAGGAAGAACTCGTCGAGACTCTCAACCAGATGATCGCGGAGAGGGGCGAGGAGCGCGCGGTCGGCCACATCCCTGAGATCTAGGAGGCGGCAATGGAGGCAACCATCGCACTTCGGCTGCCCAGGGACGCGGCGAGCGTGCCGGTGATCAGGCAGACCCTCGACGGCACCCTGCGCTCGCTGCATGTCGTGCGGCCGATCAGGGAGGACATCGAGCTCATGCTCAGCGAGGCCTGCGCCAACGTGATCAAACACGCGGTGTCGAGCGACGAGTACACGGTGAGCGCGGGCGTCTATCACGACCGCTGCGTCATCAGGGTGGTCGACACCGGCGCGGGGTTCGACCCGCACAGCGTGGACGAGCCGAGCCCCGGCGCCGAGCACGGCCGCGGGCTGCAGATCATGCGGGCGCTGGCCGACGACGTGCGCTTCACCCAGCGCAGGGAGCGCGGGACGATCGTCAGCCTGGAGAAGAGACTGCGCTTCGAGAACGAGACTCCCTCGCCGACACCGCGGCCATGAGGGCGAGGACGAGCAGGACGACGACGGAGATGGCGACCAGCGCGAGGGCGACCAACCCAAGGATGATCGCCAGCGAGGCGGCCAGGCTGAGCAGTGTCCACAACATGACGTGGCCGCTGCCCGGTTTCTACTAGCTCATGCAGCTATCTAGAGAAGTGTCGCTTCCGTGCGACCTGTCCGGGTCCATCCCGCTATGGAGTCAGCCCAGCCGGCCCGGAAGCAGGTCGAGGCGGCGCAGGATGACGCCTTCGCGCAGCGCCCACGGGCACACGTCGAGCTTGTCGATCTCGAACAGGTCCATGGTGGCGTCGGCCACGAGCGCGCCCGCCGCGAGCTGGGCGGCGCGGCCCTCGGAGACACCCGGCAGCTCGGCGCGCGCGGCGGCGCCCATCTTGGTCAGCTTGAGCGCCCACTCGGCCAGGTCGGCCCTGGTCAGCGAGCGCGAGACGTAGGGGCCGTCGCTGGAGGGCGGCGCCCCGGCGATCCTGGCCAATTGCTTGAAGGTCTTGGACGTGGCGACCGCGGCGTGCGGCACGCCGTACTTGACGACGTCGCCGACCCTGCGGGCGATCTCGGCGCGGACGTGCTTGCGGAGCTTGCGAACCTCGTCGGCCGGCGGCGGGTCGGCGGTGAACCAGTCACGGGTCAGCCGCCCGGCCCCCAGCGGCAGGGAGGCGGCGACGTCCGGCTCCTCGTCCATGCCCGAGGCGATCTCCAGCGACCCGCCGCCGATGTCAAGGGTGAGCAGCCTGCCCGAGGACCAGCCGAACCAGCGGCGCGCGGCCAGGAACGTCAGCCTCGCCTCCTCGTTGCCCGACAGGACCTTGATGTCCACTCCGCAACCCGCGTTGATCTCGGCGACGACCTCCTCGCCGTTGGCGGCCTCCCTGACGGCCGAGGTGGCGAAGGCCATGAAGTCCTCGACGCCCTTGTCCTCGGCGATCTGCAGCGCCTCCGCGACGAACGCGCCCAACCGCTCGATGCCCCGCTTCGAGAGGCGGTCGCCGTCCTCCAGGTGCTCCGAGAGACGCATCTCTTCCTTGTGGGAATAGGCGGGAATGGGCCTGGCTCCCCTGTGCGCGTCCACCACGAGCAGATGAACGGTATTGGAGCCGATGTCCAGAACGCCGAGTCGCATGGGCGAACGCTATCGTTCGCGCGGCCGTACGGCGAAGCGGAGCCTGAAGTGATCGAGAAGGGGCGGCCTGCCCACCATCCTGACCTCTCTCTCACGCAGGATCTCATCGAGCACGTGGGTCGCCGTGAGCATCACCAGCCCCTCCCCCGGGCATCTCGCGGGCCCGTCGCTGAAGGGCACCTCGTCCATGAACGACGTGACGACGGCGACCATGCTGCCCGCGGGCACGGTGACCCCGCGCCACGTCGTCGGCGCCGTGGTGTCGCGCAGGATGGCCGGGGTGGTGGGCCAGCGCCGCAGCGACTCCCGCATCGCCGCGCGCAGGCGGTCGGCGTCGCGCGGCTCCTCGCGTGCGCTCAGCAACGCCAGCGCCCGCCATGCCGCGACGCCCGCGGCGTCGTAGGCGAACAGCCAGTGCGGCGCCTGGCCCTCGGGATGCACCGCGGGGTCGGCGCGCGTCTGGGCCAGGACGCGGGCGAGGCTGCCCTGCTCGGCCCTGCGCAGGTGCGCCTCCAGCCGCCGCTGGAAGGCCACCCGCACGTCGGTACGGCGGGCCGCGAAGTAGGACCAGTTGGCGTCCCCGCGCAGCCGGTCCAGCAGCCTGGTGAGCTGCTCGTCGTCGCGGGCCGCGTCACCGAGCACCACGCGCCGCGCGATGCGCCGCTGAGCGGTGTGGAACTCCGGCCAGGTGATCACTCCCCGCGTGGGGAGCGTCGCCACCTCGTCCGCGACCTTGGCGCGCACGGCGTCGGCGATCATGTCAGGCCTGAGCACCTCCTCGTTGAAGGCGCGTCGCTGAGCGCGCAGCTCGGGGTCCCTGGTGACGAGGAGGGCGTCGAGCTGGAAGTGGCCGAGAGCGCCCTGCTTCTCCTTGTTGGCAGGGGTGAACTCGGCGCCGTGCAGCGTCCGCCGCACATCGGCCTCGCTCAGCGGGATCACCGCCCAGCCGCGCAGCGGGATCCGCACCAGCAGGGGACCGCCGTCGTGACGGTCTCGCAGCCTGGCGAGCAACCGGTTGGCCCGCTGGTCGGCCCTGGTCAGGGCGGCCAACCGCACGCCGAGCGGGCGGCGCAGGACGGCGCCCTGGGCGATGATCGGCAGCGCCACCTCCACGCCGAGCCGTAGCGTCTCCCACAGCGAGGCCCTGCCGAGGGTCCTGCCGCGCCGCAGGCGCAACGGCCTGGTGGGGCGGAGCGCGGGATGGTGGTTGCCCTCGGGGTCGAAGTCGGGCAGGCCTACGGCCCTGTCGCGCAGACGCAGCAGCGCGATCCTGCGCTCACCCGCCTCGATGGCGAACACGTCCTTGGTGAGCCGGTGCGCGGTGAGCCTGAGCTTGCCCTCCCTGTTCCGGTAGCCGCCGGGCAACGCCAGATCGAGGTCGTGTCCTTCTCCGCCGTCGAGGATCCGCACGAGCGACTTCGCGCCCGCCAGCCGGACGACGGCCTCGCGCGAACCCGCGTCGAGGGCGGGTACGCCGAGCGGTGGATGATCCAGGACCTCCAGCGTCGCGGTGAACAGGTCGCCCTGGGTGATTGTCGGCATATCTGGGCGAATACCCTTCCTGATGGTCGTGACACTCGAGGGGTGGCCGCGACCGGCCACGCCGCCGCAGGGACGACACGGGGGCGCGAGCGGAGCGGCACCGGGGCGCGACTGCCCGCCCGCGCGGCAATACGCTGACCTCGTGACACGAACCCTTCGTCTGCTGGTGACCGGTGGCGGCACCGGCGGCCACACCTATCCCGCCCTCACCACCCTGGCCGCGGTGCAGCGGCGACGCCTGCCCCACGACGTCCTCTGGGTCGGTACGGCCAGCGGCCTGGAGGCCAGGATCACCGCCGAGCACGGCATCCCGTTCCAGGCGATCACCACGGGCAAGCTGCGCCGCCGCCCGAACCTGCGCGAACTCGGCACCAACCTGGCCGACCTGTTCCGCATCCCCCTGGGCGTCATGCAGGCGATCGGCCACGCCGCCCGCTACAAACCGGACGTGGTGCTGTCCACGGGCGGCTACGTCGCCGTGCCCATCGGAGTCGCGGCCAAGCTGCTGCGCCGCCCGCTGGTGATGCACGAGCAGACCACGGTCGTCGGCCTGGCCAACCGCATCCTGGCCCGGATGGCCACCCGCATCGCGCTCTCGCACGAATCGTCGCTGGAGCACCTGCCCGCCTCCGTGCGCGACAGGGCGGTCGTGACGGGCAACCCGGTGCGGCCCGAGCTGCTGCACGGCGACAGGGCGGCGGCCTACGACCAGTTCGGGCTGACCTTCGAGGTCCCGCTCATCTACGTGACGGGAGGCGCGCAGGGCAGCAAGCAGATCAACACGATGCTCGCGGAGATCCTGCCCCGGCTGCTGCCGTACGCGCAGGTGATCCACCAGTGCGGGCCCGCGTGGATCGAGCAGATGCGCGCCATCGTGCTGCCGCCCGAGCTGGCCGACCGCTACCACCCCGTCCCCTACGTCGGCGCCGAGCTTCCCGACCTGTTCGCCGCCGCGGACGTCGTCATCGCGCGCAGCGGCGCGGGCACGGTCTCCGAGCTGACGGCGATCGGCAAGCCCGCCGTGCTCGTCCCGCTCATCCCGAGCGGCGGCGACGAGCAGCGCAAGAACGCCTCCTATCTGGCCTCCGGCGGGGCCGCCAAGGCGTTGCTGGAGCCGAACCCGTCCGCCGAACTGCTGCTGGCCGAGCTGATGCCGCTGCTGGCCGACCCCGCGCTGCGGGCCGCGATGGCCGAGGCGGCCCACAAGCTGGGCCGGGTCGACGCCGCGGAGGCGCTGGCCGACGTGCTGCTGGAGGTCGCTCAGCCGTCCAGGTAGCGGAAGGCCTCGTGCGCCTCGCCCACACTCCTGCGCAGCGTCTCCTCCAACTGGTCGGCGTCGTCGGCCAGCCTGGAGATCTCCGGTACGGCGAAGCCGTCGGCGCCCGATTCGGCCACCAGCTCCTCGTAGCGCGGCAGGCGGGCGCGCAGTTCCTCGATCTGGCCGCGGGCGTGGTAGGCGCGTTCGGCGTCGGCCACGTGGCCCGCGTAGCGCTCCAGCGCCTCGACCCTGGCCACGACCGCCGCCTCGCTGCTGGCCAGGGCGCGTTCGAGCGGCTGGACGGCCTGGGCCACCTCAGGGGCGACGCCGCGCGCGATGAGCTGGTTGTGCTCGGCGCGCAGGGCCGACAGCTTGGCCAGCAGGCGGGCGATCTCCCACTCCTGCTGGGGCAGCATGACGGCGTTGCGCACGTTGTCGAGCAGCCCTTCGGCGTTGACGTGCGAGCCGAGGACGGAGTTGACCGCCCGCTGGGTGCGCGCCATCAGCGCCAGCGCCTCGGGGTCGAAGTCCTCGGGCAGGTGGTAGCGGCCGTCGTACCAGCGGGCCTGCTCGAAGATCTCGTGCTCGTCGCCCGGCTCGTCCTCGGGCTGCGAGCCCGGCGAGAGTATCTTGACCGTGAACAGCAGCACGAGCGCGCCGAAGCCGAGGAAGGCCGGCTGGACCGCGCCGGTGACCAGGAAGCCGATCGCCAGCGCGAGCAGAGCGGGAACGCCCACAAGGGTGAGCTTGTCGGCGGGCGTCCCCGGCACGAACTCGGGCTCGGGTCGCGGCCGCCATCCGGCCCTGATGCGCGACAGCAGCGGGGCGTTGGCCCTGAACGTCCAGGCCACCTCTTCGGGCACGCCGGGATCGACCACGACCGCCACGTCCTGTCCCGACATTCCCTGGATCATAAGCTCAGCCGTCGAGGAGGCGGAAGGGTTCACGCTTTCGATCGGACGTTCCCCCGTCACGCGAGCGATCATACGCCGCCGGGGCGGATCAGCCCGCTCTCATAGGCCAGAACGACGAGCTGCGCCCTGTCGTGCAGGCCCAGCTTGGCCATGATCCGGTTCACGTGCGTCTTCACCGTCGCGGGGCTCATGAACAGCGTCTCGGCGATCTGCCCGTTGTTCTGCCCCTGCGCGATCCTGCCCAGCACCTCGCGCTCCCTCGGCGTGAGCGCCCCGAGCCTGGGCTCGTCCCTGGGTGCCGCCGTGGCCGCGAACCGCTCGATGAGCCGCCGCGTCACGCCGGGTGACAGCAGGGCGTCGCCCCTCGCCGCCACCCTGACGGCCTGGCGCAGCTCACCGGGCTCGGCGTCCTTCACCAGGAAGCCGCTCGCGCCCGCCCGCAGCGCCTCGTAGACGTACTCGTCGAGGTCGAAGGTGGTGACCACGACCACCCTCGAGGTGCGCGCGCCGACGATCCTGCGGGTGGCCTCGAGGCCGTCAAGCTCCGGCATCCTGATGTCCATCAGCACCACGTCGGGTCTGAGCGCCGCGGCCTGGCGTACGGCCTCGCGGCCGTCGGCGGCCTCCCCCAGCACCGACAGGTCGCTCTCGGTGTCCAGCAGGGCGCGCAGCCCCGCCCTGACGAGTGGCTGGTCGTCGGCCAGCAGCACGGTGATCACGCCGGGAGCCACGCGGCCACGCCGAATCCGCCCTCCGGCCTGTCGCCGGTGCTGAGCGTGCCGCCGACGGCGGCCACGCGCTCGGCCATGCCCACGAGCCCGTGCCCCGCGGGCGAGCCGCCGCCCACGCCGTGCCCGTCGTCGGTGACCTCCACGACCACTCCACCGCGCTCGAAGCGCAGCGTCACGGTCGCCGCGGCCGCCCTGGCGTGCCGCGCGATGTTCGTCAGCGCCTCCTGGACCACCCGGTAGGCCGTCAGCTCCACCGCCGGGGACAGCGGCCGCCGCTCGCCGCTCACCTCGACGCTCACCGGCACTCCCGCGGTCGCGGCGAGCTCCCGCAGCCCGTCGAGGCCCGGCATCGGAGCCCTGTGCTCGGAGCCTTCGCGCAGCACCCCGAGCAGTCCCTTCATCTCGGCCATGGCCTCGCGGCTCGCGCTCCTGATGACGCCGAGCGCGGCGCGGGCCTCGGCGGGCCCGCCCGCGCGGTCGACGGCCTCGGCGGCGACGGCCGCCTGCAGCGCGATGAGGGAGACGGTGTGGGAGGTGACGTCGTGCAGCTCCCTCGCGATCTTGAGCCGTTCGTCGCGGGCCCGTCTGCGCGCCTCCTCCTCGCGGGTGCGCTCCAGCTCGGCGATGTAGCCGCGTCTGGCCCTCGACGCCTCGCCCAGCTGGGCGACCAGGACCACGACCAGCGTCCACACCAGCAGCACCGCCAGGTTGCCCAGCTCGGGGTCGAGCGCGACACCCGCGGCCGGAACCGCGACGAGCAGGCCCGCGCCCGCCCAGCCCGCCCGCCTGTCGTCCGCGGCGATCGCGGCGAACACCGCCATCAGCGGCGGCACGGCCCATAGCGCGTAGGCGTAGCCGAGGGCGAACACCGCGGCCGCGGCCGCGCCGCAGACCGCCACGCTCACCACGGGCCTGTCCTTCAGCCATGCCAGGCCGATCGCGCCTCCGGCCAGCAGGACGTGACCGAGCGCGTCGAGCGGGCGGGCGTGCGGCTGGTTGCCGAGCGCCATGACCGTGGAGACGATCACGGCGACGGCCGTGCAGCCGACCAGGGCGAATCTGCTCACGTCGCCCACCGTAGATCGCTGGGACGACGATGGCATCCAACCTGCGCGGTATTCACGCCTTCATGAGACCCGGGTCGCTCATGGACCGTACATCCTGCCCAGTTCGGCCACCGTGTCGCGCATCAGGTCCCGCAACTCGGCCGGAGCCAGCACCTCGACGCTCGCGCCCATCCGCAGCAGCAGCCAGCGGGCGTGGGGGATCGACTCGATGGGCACCGTGACGGTGCGCCAGCCGTCCTGATCGGGCTCAGGAAGGTCGATCGTGGTGCTCATCGTGTAGTCGAGCAGGCCCTCCGCGCCGGGCGCGACCCTGATGACGGCCTCGGCCTTGTACATCTTCTCGCGGAACTCCTTGGCGTACAGCTGCCAGAACCCGGCCAGGTCGAAGCCCTGGGGCCGCTCGAAGGAGCCGTTGAGCGTCTCCACGGTGAGGACGCGGGAGACCCTGTAGGTACGCGGGGAGCCGCCGGGCGGGGCGGCGACCATGTACCAGGAGCCGCCCTTGAGCACCAGCCCGTACGGATGGATCACCCGGTCCACCACCTGCTGCCCCCAGCGCCGGTAGGTCATGCGGAGCGGCCGCTGGTCCCACACCGCCTCGGCGACCTCGCTCAGGTGGGGGACGTCGTCGGCGTTGCGGTACCAGCTGGGCACGTCGAGGTGGAAGCGCTCGCGCATCCTCGCGGCCTGTGAGCGCGGCTCGGGCGGGAGGGCGGCCAGCAGCTTCAGCTCGGCGTTGGCCGCCACCTCCGCCAGGCCCAGCTCGGCCGCGGGTCCCGGGAGTCCCGCGAGGAAGAGCGAGGAGGCTTCGGCGGCGGTCAGGCCGTTGAGCCTGGTGCGGTAGCCGTCCAGGAGCTGGTAGCCCCCGGTGGGGCCGCGGTCGGCGTAGACGGGAACGCCCGCCGACGACAGGGCCTCGACGTCGCGGTAGACGGTCCTGATCGACACCTCCAGCTCCTCGGCCAGCTCGGTGGCGGTCATGCGGCCACGCGTCTGCAGCAGCAGGAGGAGGGAGAGCAGGCGGCTGGCACGCATGCCCCCATTCTCCCCGGCCCGCCCGCATCGCCCGTCAGGGTCTTGAGCCTCACGTAACGGGAGCCCCTAGCGTCCCACCATGGAAATCATCGTCCACGACACCTTCCGGGCCATGGCGGACCTCCTGCGCGGACCGCTCGACGAGCGCCCCGCCCTCCTGTCCGCCATGCTCGCCCCGATGCGCTCGGCCATCCCCATGCCCGGCGACATCGTCGACATCCACCACCGGGGCGCGGGCTTCCGCGTCGACCGCGACGACCCGCGGTACCTGCCCGCCGTACAGAGGCTCATCGACCAGGACGTCCGCGGGCAGATCGAACGCACGCTCGCCAAGGCCGCCGGCGCCCTGCGGGACTTCAACGGTCCCGACACCATCCAGGTGATGTTCGTCATGGGCGACCCCGACGACGAGTACCTCATGAACGTCACGGGCGGTTACTACGGCATGGGCGGCGCGGGCGACTGGCTCTACCTCATCGCCTGGCCCGACGACGACGTCATCGGCAGGATCGCACACTGCGCGGTGCACGAGTTCCACCACAACGTCCGCTACCGCAACGTCGAATGGAACCCCGCGACCGTCACCGTCGGCGAGCACGTCATCGCCGAGGGCCTGGCGGAGGCGTTCGTGCGCGAGCTGTCGGGCCCCGAGGCGATGGGGCCGTGGTCGGCTCGCCCGCTCGACGACGAGGTGTTCGGCAGGATCGTCGCCGACCTCGGCCTGCAGGGCATGGGCGTCACGCCCGCCTACGTGCTCGGCGACACGGCCGTGGCGAGGTTCGGTCAGGAGCCGCGCGGCATTCCCGACCTCGCGGGCTACGCCGCGGGACTGCGCCTGGTCGACGCCCATCTCAGGGCGACCGGCAGGAGCGCGGCGGACTGCACGGCGCTGCCCGCCGCCGAGATCCTGTCAACCTGGGGAGACGAAGCCTGACTCGTAGGCGGCGATCACGGCCTGGGTGCGGTCGCGGGCGCCGAGCTTGGTGAGCACGTTGCCGACGTGCGTCTTCACCGTCTCCTGGCTGACCACCAGCTCGGCGGCGATCTCGCCGTTGGACAGTCCCCTGGTCATCAGCCGCAGCACGTCGCCCTCGCGACCGGTCAGCCTGCCGATGCCCGGCACCTCGGTCGCGGGCCTCCTACGCGCCGCGAGCTCCCTGATGGCCGCGGGGAACAGCAGCGTGTCGTTGGCCGCGACCACCCTGATGGCCCGCACCAGGTCGTCGGGCCTGGTGCGCTTGAGCAGGAACCCGTTCGCGCCCGCCCGCAGCGCGTCGTAGACGTAGTCGTCGTTCTCGAACGTCGTCACGACGAGCACCTTGGGCGGCTCGGGCAGCGCGACCAGCTGCCTGGTGGCCTGGATGCCGTCGACGCGCGGCATCCGCACGTCCATCAGCACCACGTCGGGGTGCTCCCTCCGGACCACGGGCAGGACCTCGGCGCCGTCGGCGGCCTCACCGACGACGGTGAGATCCTGCTCGGAGTCGACGATGATCCGCAGCCCGGTGCGGATGAGGTCCTCGTCATCGGCTATCACGACCTTCAGCATCACGCCCCCGACCGTAGCGGCAGCCGTACCTTCACCTGCCACTCGCCCTGCTCGCCCGGGCCCGCGTGGAGGGTGCCGCGCAGGAGCCCGACCCGCTCCCTCATGCCCGCCACCCCCCGCCCGCCGCCCCTTCCGGCCGCGGCCGACGGGGCGTTGGTGACCTCGATGCTCAGCTGGTCGTCCTGTACGGCGGCGGCCAGCCGTACCTCGCCCTGACCGTGTTTGATGGCGTTGGTCAGCGCCTCCTGCACGATCCTGTAGGCCTCGCGCGAGACCACGGCGGGCACGGCGGACAGGTCGCCGACCTCGCGCCGGACGTCGGCGCCCGAAGTGCGGATCAGCTCGTCGAGGTCGGCGAGCGTGGCCTGAGGGGCGCGCGCCTGGACGTCCTCCCTCAGCACGCCGAGCACGTGGTCGAGGTCCTCGAGCGCGGCCCTCGCCGACTGCTCGATCGCCTCGAGCGCCGTCCTCGCGGTCGCGGGGTCGCGCTCGAGGACCCTGCTCGCCGCGGCGGCCTGCAGCGTCACGACGCTCAGCGCGTGGCCGACCGAGTCGTGCAGTTCGCGGGCGAGCCTGTTGCGCTCCGCCAGCTTGCGGGCCTGCTGCTCGGCGACGGCGAGCCGGTCGCCGGGCGAGGGTCCGAGGAGCCTGGGCGCCAGCCTGGCCAGCAGCGCGCCCGCGCCCGCCACCAGGGCGACCAGGGCCACCGCGAAGGCCAGCCCCGCCACGGGCATCCACGCCAGCGGCGCGGCGTGGCCGAGGATCCCGAGCGTGTCGCCGGTGAACGGCACCGCGAGCAGCCACACGACGAACGGCACGACCGCCAGCGTGATGCCGCTCATCAGCCCGCCGACCGCGAGGTGCAGCGTGAACCACAGCGCGGTGCGCCGCCGCTCCCCCCAGGTGCGCCGCCCCCCGGGCAGCGGGTCGACCTTCGCGCCGAGCAGCCCCTCGGCCGCCGACACCTCGAAGGCCCGCAGCGGCAGGAACAGGCCCGTCACCGCGACCAGCGGCAGCACGCCCACGTAGACCAGCACGTCGACGGGGAAGAGCAGCTGCGTCACGCTGCCGCGGCCGGCGAGCGTGCCGCTGGCCAGCACCCCGATCATCATGTACGGCATCAGCAGCGCCCCGCCGAGGATCAGGCAGGCCCACCGTCGGGCGAGGAGTCTCCATCTCACAGATCCCATTCTATGTCGACGTCTATTCACTCCCAGCAGAATGTGCTTTTAGCGAAATATGCTCACGGAGAAAGTCGCCACCGAAATTCGAGCCTTCTCGATAGCGTCCTATTCGTAACGCGAGAGAAAGGTGGACGCATGACGGAGACCACTCGCACGGCCTGGCCGGAGCAGCTCAGCCAGCGCCTGCTGAAGGAGCGCATTATCGTTCTCGGCCAGGAGGTCGACGACGACATTTGCAATCGCCTGTGCGGTGAGCTGCTTTTGCTGGCGGCCGAAGACCCGGTCAGCGACGTCACTCTTTACATCAATTCACCCGGCGGCTCGATTTCGGCCGGGATGGCGCTTTACGACATGATGCACTTCGTCCCCTGCGACGTGGCGACGGTCGCGATGGGCTTCGCCGCCTCCATGGGGCAGTTCCTGCTGAGCGGCGGCACGCCCGGCAAGCGCTACGCGCTTCCCCACGCGAGAGTCGTCATGCACCAGCCCCTCGGTGGCATCGGCGGCACCGCGAGCGACATCCAGATCCAGGCGGAGAACCTGCTCTACACCAAGAAGCTGATGGCCGAGCTGATCTCCCAGCACACCGGCCAGCCGCTGGAGCGCATCCGCGAGGACTCCGACAGGGACCGCTGGTTCACCGCCCAGGAGGCCAAGGAGTACGGATTCGTCGACCATGTCGTCACCCACGCCAACGGAGTGATCAAGCGATGAACGCTCGTTACGTGCTGCCGTCCTTCGTCGAGCGGACCAGCTACGGCGTCAAGGAGATGAATCCGTACAACAAGCTGTTCGAGGACCGGATCATCTTCATCGGCACGCCGATCGACGACACCTCGGCCAACGACGTGATGGCGCAGCTGCTCACGCTCGAGTCGCTCGACCCCGACCGGGACATCCAGCTCTACATCAACTCGCCCGGCGGCTCCTTCACCGCGATGACCGCGATCTACGACACGATGCAGTACGTCAGGCCGGAGATCCAGACGGTGTGCATCGGCGAGGCCAGCTCCGCGGCGGCGGTCCTGCTGGCGGCGGGCACCCCCGGCAAGCGGGCGGCGCTGCCGCACGCGCGCATCCTGATCCACCAGCCCGCCACCGAGGGCGGCAGCAGGGGGCAGTCGAGCGACCTGGAGATCCACGCGCGGGAGATCCTGCGGATGCGCGACCAGCAGGAGGAGATCCTGGCCAGGCACACGGGCCGGACGCCGCTCGACATCCGCAAGGACATCGAGCGGGACCGGTTCATGACGGCCGAGCAGGCCCGCACCTACGGGCTGATCGACGACATCTTCGCCGGCAGGAAGCGCACCCTCACACCCGCCTGAGCCCATGGACGCCTTTCCGTGGCGTCCAGGACTTTCCAGCTGGTTCCCAGGACGTTCCGGGGTTCTCGGGACTTACGGGCCAGGACGTTCCGGGACTTACGGGCCAGGAACTTTCCCGGGCTCACGGGCCAGCACGTTCCGGGGCTCACGGGCCAGCACGTTCCGGGGCTCACGGGACGGGAAGAGGGCGTGACCGGCTTCTCGGACTCCACGTGGCCACCGAGGTCGGCCCTCCGCATGGCGGGCCCTTCGGGAGCTGATCCGGAGCTGATCCAACGGGGGGTATGGCGGGGCGCTCGCGGGTCACAGCGGGCGCCCACACCGGTCCCGGCGCGCAAGATGGGCCGCGCCGGGACCGGATCCCCGCCCCAACCCCTCCGAGGACATCGGCCCCTCACCATCGCCCCGGGAATTCATGCCCGCCATCACCCCGAGGATTCACGCCCGCCATCGCCCCGAGGAGGACGAGCGGACCACATCGGGCGAATCCCTTCGGGGGTGCGCTCACCGCCATCGCAGAGACCGATCGCCGACGGCCGCCGATCCCCCGCGCGGACCGGAGCGCAGCGCCCTTCTGCCGCCCGGATCGGCCTGAGGCAAACGTCCTCGACGCGAGACGGGCCGCCCGAGAAGCGCAGACCCACGGCCCGCACACCCGGGCGGTATAGGAAATGTCAGGACATGTAGCCTGCTTTGCGTTTTGTGGCGTAAGCGGGGGGAGTGGCGGGCGTGTCCGTCGAACAGGTCATCGTGCTTCTGGTGGCCGCCGCGGGAGCGGGCTGGATCGACGCCGTCGTCGGTGGCGGCGGGCTTCTCCAGCTTCCCGCCCTCCTGGTCGCCGGCGTCCCTACCGTCCAGGCGATCGCCACCAACAAGCTGGCCGCCATCTTCGGCACCGCCTCGGCCGCCGTCACCTACGTCCGCACCACCAAGCTCGATCGCGAGGTGGCCGTCCCCGCGGGCGTGCTGGCCGTACTGAGCTCGGGGCTCGGGGCGTCGGCCGCGGCGGCCATCTCCTCCGACGTCCTGCGCCCTCTGGTGATGGTCGTCCTGCTCGGCGTGGCGGCCTTCGTCACCCTGCGCCCTTCGTTCGGCGCGCTCCCCCAGCCGCACCTGCGCACCCGCGCGAGGGTGGGGGCGGCCATCGTGGCGGCCGGGGTGCTGATCGCGTTCTACGACGGCATCATGGGGCCGGGCACGGGAACGTTCCTGATCATCGCGTTCACCACGATCCTCGGGCTCGACTTCGTCCACGCGTCGGCCACCGCCAAGATCATCAACACCGGGACGAACCTCGGCGCGCTGCTGGTCTTCGGCTACCAGGGGCACCTGCTGTGGGCGCTGGGGCTCGG
The DNA here is from genome assembly GCF_057708945.1 of Nonomuraea sp. bgisy101. Classification (NCBI taxonomy): domain Bacteria; kingdom Bacillati; phylum Actinomycetota; class Actinomycetes; order Streptosporangiales; family Streptosporangiaceae; genus Nonomuraea; species Nonomuraea sp. bgisy101. Next base: position 52,785 of record NZ_JBYITD010000005.1, on the reverse strand, counting down.
CATGGCGGCCTGCAACGTCGCCGGCGCCCAGGTGGGTGCCCGCATGGCGCTCAAGCGGGGCACGGGGTTCGTCCGCATCGTGCTGCTGTGCGTCGTGGTGGCGATGGTCGCCAGGCTCGCCTGGCAGCAGTTCTCCTGACACGCGAAGCGCCCCCCGCAGGCGACCGGCCCCACGACGCCCGCACGCACGAGTCCAGTCATGCCGGAGCCCGCCCTGCCCGCGCGAGTCCGGAGGGCGGGGTCAGATCGGGTTGCTCTCGCCCATGTCGTCGCCGGGCGACTGTCCAGGGGTGCTCCTGCCCGTCTCGCCGGGCGAGGGGCTCGAGTCGGGTTCCTGCGGCTCGGGTGAGACGGGCACCGGCGGCGGGCTCGGCACGAACTCCGTCGGCGGCAACGGCCGCGGCATCGGCGAACTGTCGTCGTCCCCGCCGAACAGCAGCAGCGCGATCACCGCTCCCATCAACAGGAGCAGCACCAGCACCGCGGCCGCGGCGAGCACCCTGGTCCGCGTCTCGGTGAGGGGCGCGCGCGGCCGTGGCGGCGCGGGCAGCGCGGGCGTGCGGTCGGCCAGCCAGTACGGCACGAAGTCGGGCCCGTGCACCTCGCCGATCAGCGTGCCGCCCACCAGCACGGGCTCCAGGAAGCGCTCGGCGCCCGGCCGTCCGGGGACGTAGGGCACCGCGACCCACGGCGCCTGGCCCAGGTCCGCCGCGATGACCGTCGGACCGTCGGAGACCGTGTTCTTGTTCCTGGCCCTGGCGACCCACCCGCGCACTCCTGAGGCGGAGCGGATCGCCGTCACGAACCGTTCGCGGGCCGAGGGGTCGAGCGCCGCCCCTCGGGTGAGCAGCGCGATCGACACCGCCCTGCCGTCGGCCGCCTGCCCGAGGTAGACCAGGCCGGCAGGCGCGGTGGACAGCCTGGCCTGTACGGCGAACCCTCCGAGGCGCGGCGGGTCACCGTACTGCAGCGGAACGGCCATGCGAGTCATCAAAGCACGTATACCCGGCGCGCCGGGTCGTGCACCCATAAGCCTTGTTTGGTGGAATAGCACACATGAGCACTGCCGAAGAGCTGTCGACGGGTACCGACGCGGCCGTGCTGCGTCAGACCCTTGAGGAGGTCCGGCGCGTCATCGTCGGACAGGATCATATGGTCGAGCGGCTGGTGGTGGCGCTGCTCGCCCGCGGCCACTGCCTGCTCGAAGGCGTCCCGGGCGTGGCCAAGACGCTGGCCGCCTCCACCTTGGCCACCGTGGTGGGCGGCACGTTCGCCCGCATCCAGTTCACCCCCGACCTGGTGCCGAGCGACATCGTCGGCACCCGCGTCTACCACCCCTCGAGCGAGCAGTTCGACGTCGAACTGGGCCCGGTGTTCGTCAACTTCCTGCTCGCCGACGAGGTCAACCGCGCGCCGGCGAAGGTGCAGTCCGCGCTGCTGGAGGTGATGGCCGAGCGGCAGGTGACGCTGGCGGGCGTCACGCATCCGCTGCCGAGGCCGTTCATCGTGCTGGCCACGCAGAACCCGATCGAGTCGGAGGGCGTCTACCCGCTGCCCGAGGTGCAGCGCGACCGGTTCCTGTTCAGGGTCAGGGTGCCGCACCCGAGCGCGCACGAGGAGATGGAGATCCTGCACAGGATGAGCGTCGCTCCGCCCGTGCCCGAGCGGATCCTCGACCCCGAGCGGCTGCTCGCCCTGCAGCAGCAGGCCGAGCAGGTCTCGGTGCACCAGCTGGTCGCCGACTACGTGGTGCGCCTGGTGATGTCCACCCGCGTGCCCGCCGAGTACGGCATGCCGGACCTGGCCGACACGATCGAGGTCGGCGTCAGCCCCCGCGCCACGCTCGGTCTGGTGGCGGCGGGCCGCGCGCTGGCGGTGCTGCGGGGGCGCGACTACCTGCTTCCCGACGACGTGCGCGACGTGGCGGTGGACGTGATGGGCCACCGGCTCATGCTCACCTTCGACGCCCTGGCCGACGGCATCGATCCCGAGCACGTGATCAGGCAGATCCTGCACGCCGTACCGCCACCCCTCGTGGTCTGGAACCAGAACAGGTGACCCGCGCGCCGGAGAAGGGGACGTCGTGACGAACCAGGCCGAGCAGGCGCTGCGCAGGCTCGAGCTGACGATCACCAGGAAGCTGGACGGCCTGCTGCACGGACAGCACGCGGGCCTGCTGCCCGGTCCCGGCAGCGAGGCCGGCGACAGCCGCGTGTACGTGCCGGGTGAGGACGACGTGCGGCGCATGGACTGGGCGGTGACCGCCCGCACGACGATCCCGCACGTGCGCGACCTGATCTCCGACAGGGAGCTGGAGACGTGGGCGCTGGCCGACCTGTCGCCCAGCATGGACTTCGGCACCGCCGACACCGACAAGCGTGACCTGGTGGTCTCGGCGATCGGCGCGATCGGGTTCCTGACCAGCAGGATGGGCGACCGGTTCGGCGCGCTGGTCCTGCACGACGACGCTCTGCACCGGATGCCCGCCAGGACCGGCCGCCCCGCCCTGTACGGCCTGCTGCACTCGCTGCTCGACGCGCCGCGCGGCCGGGCCGTGCCCGATGCCCCCGATCTGGCGGAGGGCATCGACGTGCTGGCGGCCATGCGCAGGCGGCACGGCCTGCGGGTGGTGGTCTCCGACTTCCTCGACGCCCGTCCGAGCCTCGACCCCGACGCCGAGCGCGAATGGGAGCGGCCGATGCGGCGGCTGGCGGCCCGGCACCAGGTGCTCGCAGTCGAGGTCATGGATCCCCGCGAACTGGAGCTTCCGGACGTCGGTGCCGTGGCGTTCACAGACCCGGAGACTGGGCACGTAAGCGACGTACACCTTTCGCCGCGGGTGCGCGCCGCCTACGCCGAGGCGGCGGCCCTGCAGCGGGAGGGCACCCGGGCCGCGCTGCGCAGGGCCGGGGTGGCCCACCTGGTGCTGCGCACGGACAGGGACTGGGTGTTCGACATCGCGCAGTTCGCGCTACGCCAGCGGCGCATGACGCACCTGGCACACCGAAGGGCGGGTATGTGAGCGAGGATCGCGCGGCAAGCACCCAGGAGCGGGAGGATTCGTGACGTTCCTCGCGCCGACCTATCTGTGGCTGTTCGCCCTGGTGGCGCTGGTGGTCGCGGTGTACGTGGCCGCGCAGTTCAGGCGGCGCCGCTACACCGTGCGCTTCACCAACCTGGCCCTGCTGTCCCTGGTCGCCCCCAGCGCTCCAGGATGGCGGCGGCACGTTGCCCCCCTGCTGTTCCTCATCATGATGAGCCTGCTGGTCGTCGGCGCGGCCAGGCCCGCCGACCAGGTGCGCGTGCCGCGCGACAGGGCCACGATCATCGTGGCGCTGGACGTGTCGCTGTCGATGGACGCCGACGACGTGCCGCCCAGCCGCATCGCCGCCGCCAAGACCGCCGCGCAGTCGTTCGTGCGCGGCCTGCCCGAGCGCTTCAACGTGGGCCTGGTCTCCTTCGCCCGCTCCGCCAACGTGGTCATCTCCCCCACCACCGACCGCCCTGCCGTCGTGACCGCGATCGCGAACCTGGCCACCAGGCCGGGCACCGCGATCGGCGAGGCGGTCTTCAACTCGCTGGAGTCGATCCGCTCCTTCGACCAGCGCGCGGCCACCGACCCGCCGCCCGCCGCGATCGTCCTGCTGTCCGACGGCGACAACACCTCGGGCCGCTCGGTGAACGAGGCCGTCGACGCCGCCAGGCAGGCGCGGGTGCCGGTCTCGACCATCGCGTACGGCACGCAGGACGGCGCCGTCATGATCGACGGCCGCCCGGTGACCGTACCGGTGAACAAGGCCACCCTGCAGTCGCTGTCGGAGGGCACCTCGGGCCGCGCCTACGCCGCCGAGTCGGGCACCGAGCTGCGCGAGGTCTACGAGCAGATCGGCACCTCTCTCGGGTTCAAGACCGTCAGCCAGGAGGTCAGCCAGTACTTCATCGTCGCGGCGATCGTCGCCGGCCTGCTCGTGGCGGCGGCGGCGATCCTGCTGGGCCATCGCATTCCTTGAGGGCGGTAACGTTTTCCCACGTGGCCCACTACTTCGAGGAGCAGCCGAAGGCGGCGAGCAGACCCGCGTCCGTCGATCTGGTCCTGCCCGACCTTCACCTGCGGCTGGCGACCGACAGGGGCGTCTTCTCCCCTGACCGGCTCGACCTCGGCACCCGCATCCTGCTGGAGAGCGTGCCGAAGCCCCCGCAGGAGGGCGATCTGCTCGATCTGGGCTGCGGCTACGGTCCCATCGCGCTGACCATGGCCGCCCGCGCGCCCGAGGCGAACGTGTGGGCCGTCGACGTCAACCGCCGCTCGCTGGAGCTGACCCTGCGCAACGCCGAGGCCGCCGCCCTCCCCCGGGTGCGGCCCGTGCACGTCGACGAGGTGCCCGAGGACGTGCGCTTCGCGGCGATCTGGTCGAATCCGGCGATCCGCATCGGCAAGCAGGCCATGCACGAGATGCTGACCCGCTGGCTGACCCGGCTGACCCCCGACGGGGTGGCCTACCTCGTGGTGCAGAAGCACCTCGGTTCCGACTCCCTGCAACGCTGGCTGTCCGACCAGGGGTGGCAGGCGACCCGCCACACCTCCCGCGCCGCGTACCGAATCCTGAAGGTGACCCGATGAGAAAGCAGCTGCGCCCGACCGACGTCAAGCGGCTCAACCGCACATGGCGTCGCAGCACGGAGAACCGACTGTCGATGATCGTCGAGTCGGTGACGGGCCCGTTCAACATCGGCTCGATCTTCCGCAGCGCGGCCGCGTTCGGCGTCGACCAGATCTGGCTGGCGGGCAACGCGACTCCGCCCACCAACCCGAAGGCGGGCAAGACCGCGCTCGGCACCGACAGGCTCGTGGCGTGGAAGGACGCCGTGCCGGTGCTCGACGCGGTGCGCGAGGCGAAGGACGACGGCTACACCGTCATCGCGATCGAGCTGACCGGCGAGGCTCGCCCCTTGCACAGGACCAACCTCGACCGTGACGTGTGCCTGGTCGTCGGCAGCGAGGACCACGGCTGCTCCCCCGCCCTGCTCGACGCCGCCGACCTCGCTGCCTACATCCCTCAGGTCGGCAGGGTCGGCTCCTTCAACGTCGGCGTGGCCGCCGCGATCGCGCTGTCCGAGGCCCGCCGTCAGGAATGGAGTAAATTGCCCGAGTCGTAACCCGGGTGACATGACGGGCCGGGCTCACAACCGGCATACTCGGCCTGTGTTCAGCCGTCGATTCGCGTTTCTCGATCATCCCGGCCCGCTGGCCTTCGCACATCGCGGCGGGGCACTCGAAGGGCTCGAGAACACCACCACGGCCTTCGAACGGGCGGTCGGGCTCGGCTACACCTACTTGGAGACCGACGCGCACGCCACCTCCGACGGCGTGCTGCTGGCCTTCCACGACCACACGCTCGACAGGGTGACCGACCGCCGGGGCAGGATCGCCGACCTGCCCTACAGCTTCGTCAGGCAGGCCCGCATCGGCGGCGTGCACGACATCCCCCTGTTGGAGGACCTGCTCGGTTCCTTCCCCGAGGCGCGGTTCAACATCGACGTCAAGGAGGCCGGCGCGATCGAGCCGCTGGCCGCCGTGGTCAGGCGGACGAACGCCTTCCACAGGATCTGCCTGACCTCCTTCTCCGACGAGCGGCTGGTCAGGGCCCGCGCGGCGATGGGCCGCGAGGTGTGCTCGGCGCTCGGCCCGCGCGGCGTCGCGGCCCTGCGCGCCGCAGCCGCCACCTCGGGGTACGGCCGTGTCCTCGCCCGCCTGGCCCGTTCGGGCGTGCCGTGCGCGCAGGTGCCGGTCGGCTTCCGCGGGCTGCGGGTCACCACCCGCTCCCTCGTGCGTACGGCGCACGCTCTTGGCATGCAGGTCCACGTGTGGACCATCAACGACACCCTGCGCATGGACCACCTGCTCGACCTGGGTGTCGACGGCATCATGACCGACAACATCTCCGGCCTGCGCGACGTCCTCGACCGGCGCGGGCTCTGGCACCCCGGCCAGCTCGCAGCCTAGGAGCCCTGCCTTGGCAGTCCCCTCACCCCCTGACGTCTCCGACGACTCCCCCGCCGCCCGCCGCCGAGAACAGCGCGGCTGGTACTGGTACGACTGGGCGAACTCTGCGTTCCCCACCACCGTGCTGACGGTGTTCCTCGGGCCCTACCTGACCGACATCGCCGAGACCGCCGCGGCGGGCGCGCCGTACGTGGACGTGCTCGGCTTCGACGTACGGCCCAGCGCCTACTACTCCTTCGTGGTCGGCGTGGCGGCCGTGCTGCAGATCGTGCTGATGCCGATCGCGGGAGCGCTGGCCGACCACACGGGGCGCAAGAAGGAGCTGATGGGCTTCTTCGCCATGCTGGGCGCGGCGGCGACCGTCTGCTTCTGGTTCGTCAGCGACGGGCGCTACCTGCTGGGCGGCGCGCTGTTCCTGGTCGCCAACGTCGGGTTCGCGTGCGCGTTCGTCATCTACAACTCCTTCCTGCCCGAGATCGCCACACCGGCCGAGCGCGACAGGGTGTCGGGCATGGGCTGGGGCTTCGGCTACCTCGGCGGCGGGTTGTTGCTGGCCGTACACCTGGTGCTGTTCCTGCGGGCGGAGTCGTTCGGGCTGGACGGCGGCACCGCGGCGCGCATCGCGCTGAGCTCGGCGGGGCTGTGGTGGGGCGGGTTCACGATCATCCCGCTGCTGCGGCTGCGCAACAGGCGCGCGGCGGCCGAGCGGGGCGAGACGGCGGGACGGGCGGTCGCGGGCAGCTTCCGCCAGCTCGGCAGGACGGCGATGGAGCTGCGGCGCTACCCGCTCACGCTGGCCTTCCTGGTGGCCTACCTGCTCTACAACGACGGCGTGCAGACCGTCATCTCCTTCTCCGCGACATACGCCGACAAGGAGCTCGGACTGGACAAGACCGTGCAGATCGCGGCCATCCTCATGGTGCAGTTCGTCGCGTTCGGCGGGGCACTGCTGCTCAGCCGTCTGGCCTCGCTGTTCGGCGCCAAGCGGGTGGTGCTGGCCGCGCTGGTGGCGTGGACCGCGGTCGTGTGCGTGGCCTACTTCCTGCCCAAGGGCTCGGCCACGGCCTTCTTCGCGCTGGGCTTCGCCATCGCGATCGTCATGGGCGGCACGCAGGCGCTGTCCCGCTCGCTGTTCTCGCACGTGATCCCGCGTGGCAAGGAGGCCGAGTACTACAGCCTCTACGAGATCAGCGACAAGGGCTCGACCTTCCTCGGCTCGTTCACGCTGGGCCTGGCGCTACAGCTGACCGACAGCTACCGGCTCGGCATCATCTCGCTGGTGATCTTCTTCATCCTGGGCGGCGCGCTGCTGGCGGCCGTCAACCTGCCCAAGGCGATCCGCGAGGCGGGCAACGAGGTGCCGGAGAAGGTCTAGCCTCCGATGCCGAGGCCTTCGGCCCCCGGGGCGGCCAGCACCATCGTCCCGGGGCCCTGGGCCGCGCCTGGGCCTCCCAGCACGGTGATCGTGTCGGCGCGCGCCTCGCCGCCGCAGTGCGGGCAGGTGACCACGGGCGTGAACAGCTCACCGCACGAGTGCCGCAGCAGCGCCGGAGGGCCGCCGGGAGGGGTCGACCACTTGTCGCCCCATGCCATCAGCGTGATCAGCGCGGGCACGATCTCCCGGCCCGCCTCGCCCAGGTGGTATTCGTAGCGGACCGGCCGCTCCTGGTAGAGCCGCTTCTCGACCACACCCGCCGCGACGAGCCGCTCCAGCCTGGCCGTCAGCAGGTTGCGGGAGATGCCCAGATCCTCGGCGAGCTCGTCGAACCTGCGCACGCCCAGGAAAAGGTCGCGAAGGATCAGCGGCGTCCACGGCTCGCCGATCACGCCGACCGCCTGAGCGATTGAGCAATGCATGTCCCCGAACCTGTTCATGACCCCAGCATAGTCAGTTGCTAAAGTGAACTCGTATCAGTTCACTTTCAGGACTAACCCTTCAGGGAGCCCAGGATGAACAACGCACTCCGCTACCGCGAGGCCGGCGAGAAGAAGGACCTCGACGCGCTCATGTCCACGCTCGCGCCCGACGTGGTCTTCCACTCCCCGCTCAGCGCCCGGGCCGGATTCCGGGGCCACGACGAGCTGAGGGCCCTGTTCGGCGTCGTCTTCGCCACCATCGGCGAGCTCCGCTACCACACCGACGTCGGCGACGACAGGACCCGCATGCTCGCCGCCACCACCACGCTCGGCGGCCACACCATGGAGGAGTCGGTCCTGCTCAAACTCGACGAGAGCGGCCTGATCTCCGAGATCACGATGTTCGTCCGCCCGCTGCCGGCCCTCACCAGGCTCATGGCCGCGCTCGGAACCGGGCTGGCGCGCGCGCAGGGAAGGAAGGCGGTGGCCGCACTGGTCGGCCTGGCGGCGGGACCGCTGGTGTTCATGACGGAGAGCGGCGACAGGACCCTGGTCCCACTCGTCACCGGAGCGTCGCCGCGCCGCTGAAGAACCTTCTCGCGCCTCGAACCCCGCCATGGCCGCCCTATGCGGAACGCATGTCCATGAGGTGATCCCGGCACTACTTCACGGCCGCCCCGAGCGGCGATCCTGAGAGCGCACACGCTCAGGCGCAGAGCAGTTCTCACTACAGAGAGCACCGCTCTTGACATCGCTGCTCCTTAACGAGAGCATTGCTCTCACAACAGGGCACCTTCCCCCATCTGGAGTTCTCGTGAAGCTCACCCAGGCGGCCTACGCGCTCACCGGCGCGCTCTTCCTCGTCTATCCGGCCGTGCGTCCCTCAGGGGACGACGCCGCCGCGATGTCCACGACCGCCTGGGTGGTCGGCCACCTCGCGGCGATGATCGGGTTCATCCTCCTCGGCCTGGCCGCGCTCGGACTGCACCAGATCCTGAAGGATCGGCTCTCGCTGCGGGCGGCGGTGGTGACCTGGATCGGCGCTGGGCTGACGCTTCCCTACTACGGCGCCGAGGACTTCGGCCTCAACGTGATCGCCAAGCGGGCCCTGCGTGACAACACCCCGGCGCTGATGGAACTCGCCGTGGAGTTCCGCTACGGCGCGCCGGCGGTGACGATGTTCGCGATCGGGCTGGCCCTGTTGGGCATCGGCACGATCATGACCGCGGTGTCCGTGTGGCGCTCGGGGACCCTGCCGGCGTGGAGCGCCGTGCCGCTGGCGGTGGGGTTCGCGCTCTTCATCCCGCAGTTCTTCGCGCCGATCTACGCCATCCGCATCGCCCATGGCGCGCTGATCGCGGTCGGCGGGGTGTGGCTGGCGATCGCGCTGGCCAGGGGACGCACGAGGGCCGATGCGGGTGTGCCCGCCTGAGAACCCTCAACCCACGGACCGAGGCCGGTACGCCGCTCACAGGCGTCCCGGCCTCGGTCCGTGGGCCGTCGCCGTGCCGCCCGGCGGAGGCCGACACGGCGGGACCTCAGCGGCGCAGACGCTCGAGAGGCGTGAGCGAGGAGGCGCGGGAACGCGGGGGCGCGGGGGCGTGGAGACGCGGGGGCCGTGGGAAGGGGCGGGGTGAGGCAGTGTTCCCGGCGGAACGATCCACGGGACGTGGTGGCGAGGCGGAAATCGTTCGTGGAGCGGAGGAGATGGCGCGGGCGCCGGTGGGAGGTGCGGCGGCCGAGGCCAGGGTGCTGATCCGGGGGGTAGAGGATGTGATCGGCGTGTCCGCCGACGATCTCGCTAGGCCCTCAGAGCCCGGCGCGCTCACCTCTCGTCGCAAAAAGCGAGATTGGATCACCCCTTGGGTGGGAATCCACTCACGGTATCAAGCGTTAGACACCGTGGGAGACAGACCCCCCACGATGGGGGCCCTGTAGGAGGCATTAAAACATGGGCGAGCGCGCACTTCGTGGCACCAGGCTCGGGGCAACCAGCTACGAGAACGACCGTAACACGGATCTGGCCCCGCGCCAGGAGGTGTCCTACACCTGTTCGAAGGGGCATCGCTTCGAGGTTCCGCTTGCAGCTGAGGCAGAGATCCCCGCGACCTGGGAGTGCCGCATGTGCGGCGCCACCGCGGTTCGCGTGGACGGCGAGCTGCCGGAGGCCAAGAAGGCGAAGCCCCCGAGGACGCACTGGGACATGCTGCTGGAGCGGCGGTCCATCGAGGACCTGGAGGAGGTTCTCAACGAGAGGCTGGCGATCCTTCGCGCACAGCGACGCAAGAGCGCCTGACCTCCGACACGGTGACGCTGGAACGCCCCGGACCTTCCCGGTCCGGGGCGTTTTTGCTGCCCTGAGGCCGGCACCCCCACGCAGGCTCGCCGGTCAGCGTGGCCGGTAACGGCCGGTCCCCAGCCGCGCTGTGCCGACTCCGTGGGCGGACCGGGGCAGGCCGCGAAGGGACGTCGCGAAGGGCAGGACGGGAAAGGACGCAGGGAAGGGCCGCCGTTCACCCGGACGGGCGGCCGGTTGAACCGCGGGCGATCAGCGTCGGTGGGAAGACGTGGTCGACGTGGGGCGTGTGATAGCCCTGCAGGCGCTCCCACAGCGCGTTGGCCGCGGCCCCCGCCATCTGCTCGATGGGCTGGTGGACGGTGGTCAGGGGCGGGTTGCTGTGCGAGGCGAGATAGGAGTCGTCGTACCCGATCACGGACACGTCGCCCGGCACGGACAGGCCCGCCTGGCGTGCCGCGGCGAGGGCGCCGAGCGCCATGAGGTCGCTGCCGGCGACGATGGCGGTCGCGCCGGCCGCCAGCAGCCGTTGGGCGGCGGCGTGCCCGCCCGTCAGCGAGTAGTCGGTCTCCGCGTAGAGCGCGTCGTCGACCGAGCCGAACCATTTGCGCATCTCCCTGCGGTAGCCGTTCAGCCGGTTCTGCGAGGGCCGCAGGTACCCCTGGCCGCCGGCCAGGCCGATGCGGGTGTGTCCGAGGGACCGTAGGTGCGCCACCGCCATCGCCGCGCCCGCGGCCTCGTCGGTGGTCACGGTGGAGACCGGCAGGTCGGGGACGTGCCCGCCGACGAGCACCATCGGCAGGTGCTGCTGGTGGAGCTGCCAGTAGAAGCCGTGGTCGGCCGAGGGGTTGGCGTGCCGTCCCGAGATCAGGACCAGGCCCTGGATGCGCTGCCGTACGAGAGAGGCGATGTAGTCGAGCTCGGTCGGCCCCTTCTTGGTGGAGCTGCCGATCATCGCGGTCACGCCGACGGCGCCGAGCCTCGTCTCGATCGCGCCGGCGAGGAGCGGGAAGACGGGGTTGTCCAGCTCCGGGACGATGATACCGACGAACGGCTCGGACGCGGGCGCGGGCGCGACCATGCCCTGCTCGCGCATGGCGCGAAGCACGCGGTCGCGGGTCTCCTCCGCCACGCCAGGCCGGTCGTTGAGCACGCGGCTGACCGTCGCCGCGCTGACCCCCACGCGCTTGGCGATCGTCCGGACCGACAGCCTTGACATCCGCCCTCCAGAAACCATTGAAACATGTTGCCGAGTGTTGCGACCCTCTTCGGGAGCGACCTAGGCTCCCGGCCAGATAAGCAGGTAAGCAGCGAATTGCGGAGCACTGACAGCATGTGGCAGTCCGAAACACTTTGCAACACGAGCGCGCACCACGACGGTTCGCCGCTCTACGTGTCCGATCCGTCGCCGGGGCTGGGCGAGCGTGTCGAGGTGTTCGTGCGCACCGCCGGCGCGCTTGGCGTCAAGCGCCTGTACGTGCGCACCTCCCCCGACGGCGAGCCCAGGTTCACCGAGGCGAGGATCGACAGGGCCACGCAGGACGAGACGTGGTGGAGGGCGCCTGTCGAGATCGTCAACCCTGAGTGCGGCTACCGCTTCCTGTTGCACACGGAGCGCGGGCCGCTCTGGCTCAACGCGTCGGGGCTGCGCCGTACCGAGGTCACCGACGCCGCCGACTTCACGCTCACCGCCTATCCGCCGCCGCCCGCCTGGGCTGCGGACGCGGTGATCTACCAGATCTTCCCCGACCGTTTCGCCCGCTCCGACCGGCCACGCGGCCCCCTGCCCGGCTGGGCCAGGCCCGCGTCCTGGGACGAGCCCATCCCGTACGGCAGGCCCGAAGCGCTCCAGCAGATCTACGGCGGCGACCTGTGGGGTGTGGCCGACCGCCTGGACCACATCGCCGGGCTCGGCGCCAACCTGATCTACCTGACGCCCTTCTTCCCCGCCCGTTCCAACCACCGCTACGACGCCACCACGTTCGACCGGGTGGACCCGCTGCTCGGCGGCGACGAGGCGCTCAGGGAGCTCACCGCCAGGGCGCATGCCCGCGGCATCCGGGTGATCGGCGACATCACGCTCAACCATTCGGGCGACGGTCACGACTGGTTCACCAGCGCCATGGGCGACCCCCGCAGCCCCGAGCGCGAGTTCTACTACGTGGACGGCGACGACTACGCCACGTTCGCGGGTGTGAGGACGCTGCCCAAGTTCGACCACAGGTCGGCGGAACTGCGAAGACGCCTGGGCAGGGTGATGGCCCGCTATCCGGACGAGTTCGGGCTCGACGGCTGGCGTGTGGACGTCGCCCAGTCGGCGGGCCGTCACGGTGGCGTCGAACTCAACGACCTGGTCGCCGCGGACGCCAGGGCGGCGCTGGGAGAGGGAAGGCTGCTGCTGGCCGAGCACCAGTTCGACGCGTCGGCGGCGCTGCGCGGCGACGGCTGGCACGGCACCATGTCCTACGCGGGCTTCGCCCGGCCGGTCTGGTCGTGGCTGGCGCTGGAACGTGCCACCGAGTTCTGGGGCACGCCGGGCCCCATCCCGCTGTACGGCGGGCGGGACGTCGCCGACGTGATGCGCGAGCATGCCGGCCGGCTCCCGTGGCGTTCCTACACCCACAACCTCACGCTGCTCGACTCGCACGACACGGCCAGGTTCCGGTCGATCGCGGGCCGCGACCGCCAGCATCTCGGCGCCGCGCTCCTGTTCACGCTGCCGGGACTGCCCATGATCTTCGCAGGGGACGAGGTCGGCGTGGAGGGGGTGCATCTGGAGGACGGCCGCCGCCCCTTCCCTTGGGACGAGGGGACGTGGGACCGGCAGACGTACCGGACCTACGGCGAGCTCGTGGCACTGCGCCGGAGCAGGCAGGCGCTGCGCAGGGGCGGCCTGCGCTGGCTGCGCGCCGAGGACGACGTGCTGCTCTTCGAGCGTGCCGTGCCGGGCGAGAGCCTGCTGATCCAGGTCAGCAGGGCAAGCCACGCGCCGGGGCCGGCACCCTGCGCGCTGTCCAGCCTCACCGGAGGTCCCGACCTGCGACCTGGAGAGCCGATGCCGGGCGACGGGCCCGCCTTCCATGTCTGGGAGGTCGCCCGATGATCGAGGTTCTGGCCGGTGTGCGCTCCGAGGCGCTCGGCAACGCGAGGGACGTGTTCGTCTACCTGCCGCCCGGCTACGACGCGGCGGCGGGGCCGTACCCGCTGGTGGTCCTGCACGACGGGCAGCACGTGTTCGCAGGCGCGGGTCTCGAGCCGAGCTGGCGGGTGGACGAGACGCTCGACGACCTCATCGGCAGGGGGCTGTTGCCGCCGCTGGTGGCCGTGGGCGTCGCCAACGCCGGTGACCAGCGCGGCAACGAGTACTCGCACGAGGTGCCGTACCCGCGCGACCCGAACGGCAGCTGCCGCGGCGAGCTGTACGAGCGCTTCCTCGTCGAGGAGCTGCTCCCGCTGGTGCGCGAGCGCTACGCGATCACCGGCGATCCCGGCGCGACCGCCGTGATGGGCTCCTCCATGGGCGGCCTGGTCAGCTACCACCTGGCCTTCCGCCGTCCTGACGTGTTCGGTCTCGCGGCCGTGCTGTCGCCGTTCCTCGTCTTCGTGGACCCGGAGACCCTCGAGGAGACGCCGGTCTTCCGCCGCTTCCCCGGGCGCGGGCCGAACCGGATCTGGATCGACATCGGCGGCATGGAAGGCCTGATCATGGTCAAGCCGGTGCGCGAGCTGGTCGGCCACCTCATCGGCGTGGGGTACGGGCCCGACGAGGACCTGCGCTACCGTCACGAGCCGTCCGCGCCGCACCATGAGGACGCCTGGGCAGGGCGTGCGGGCAGCGCGCTGCTCCACCTGTTCGGCGTGGAGGGCCCGCCGTTCGCCCTGTCGGGCTCGGACGGTCATGGCGCCGTCGGCCAGGCCGTGGACGTCGCGCCCGTCGGCGAGCGGTCAGACGGCTGCGTCTACTCGGTGCTGAGCGCCGATGTGACGTGGCGACCGCCCCAGATGCTGGAGCCCGGCGCGGGTCACGGCCTGTTGACCGGGGTGGAGGCGGGGACCGCCGAGGTCGTCGCCAGAGCCGGACGGCTGGAGGCGGCCGGGCGGGTCACGGTCGTGGACGGCCCGGCCGACGCGCTGCTCGACGTCACCGTCGTCGTCCCTGAGGACACCCCGGCCGATTCGCCGGTCTACTTCTCCGGCCTGGTCACCACCGAGGTCGCGCCCGGCGTCCACCACGGCGCGTGGCGGCTGCCGCGCGGCGTCGGCCTGAACGGCACCATCGGCCGCGGCTGGCGCCGCGACGGGCTGGACGCCGACGGCCTGCCCATCCGCACCCCCCTACGGCACGACGGGGACCGGCGCGTGTGGGTGCGCGTCGCGGCCTGGAGCGATCCCGCCCAGGCCGACCCGCACGCCGGATCCTGAGGAGAATCCCGATGCGTACCCTTCCGATCCTTGCCGCGCTCCTGGCGCTGGCCGGATGCGCGGCCGAGCAGGAGCCGCCTGCCACGCCGACGCTGACCGTGTGGGCCGACGACGACAGGGCGGCCCCGCTGGCGCGGATCGCCGCCCGCTTCGAGCAGGAGCGCGGCGTCAAGGTCAAGATCGTGCAGAAGGCGATGGGCGGCCTGCGCGACGACTTCGTCTCCCAGGCGCCCTCGGGCCAGGGACCGGACGTGATCGTCGGCCCGCACGACTGGCTGGGCAAGCTCGTCCAGAACGGCGTCGTCGCGCCTCTCGACCTGTCGGCCAGGTCCGCGCTCTTCTCGAAGGTGGCGCTGGACGGCATGACCTACCGGGGGCAGACGTACGGCCTGCCGTACGCGGTCGAGAGCGTGGCGGTCCTGCGCAACAACAAGCTCGTGCCCGTGGCCCCCCGGACGTTCGACGAACTGGTCGCCAAGGGAGAGGCGCTGGTGGCGTCGGGCAGGGCGGTCTTCCCCGTCGGCCTGCCCGTCGATCCGAAGGCGGGCTCGCCGTTCCACCTGTACGCGCTGCAGACCTCCTTCGGCTCGCGGGTGTTCGGCGACGGCGGCGACCTGGAGATCGACAACGCGGGCGGGCTCCGGTTCGCCGCGTACCTGCGCGGACTTGCCCGGCGGAAGGCGGTGTCGACGTCGCTGACCGGGGACATCGCGACCAGCGCCTTCCTCAAGGGCGAGACGCCCTTCCTGGTCACCGGGCCGTGGGACGTGCCCGCCGTGACCAAGGCGGGCGTGCCGTTCTCCGTGGACCCGGTGCCGCCCGCGGGAGACGGTCAGGCCAGGCCGTTCGTGGGCGTGCAGGGGTTCTACGTCAGCGCCAAGAGCGCCAACCCGATCCTGGCCAACGACCTGCTGGTCAACTACCTGGCCACCCCGGAGGCGCAGAGGGCGCTGCACTCGGCGGGAGGGCGCCCTCCCGCGATGACCTCTGTACGCGAGGAGCTCGCGGGTGACCTGGTCATGACAGGGTTCGCCAAGGCCGCGGCCGAAGGCCTGCCCACGCCCAACGTCCCGCAGATGGACGCGGTCTGGGCCGACTGGGGGCTGTCCCAGCTGGCGATCATCGCGGGGCAGGGCGACCCTGCGGACCTGACCAGGAAGGCCGCGGACAAGATCCGTGCCAAGATCGGCTCGTCGTGAGGCGCGCGCTGAGGCTGGCGCCGCTCGCCGTGGTGGACGCGCTGGCCCTGTACGGGCTGGTGGCGCTCGGCGGGCAGCGCTCGTGGTGGATGTTCGCCGGCCTGCTGGCGGGGACGGTGGCGATCAACGGGATCTACCTGAGCAAGCGGGCCGTGCCGGCCAAGTACCTGGCGCCAGGGGTCCTGCTGCTGCTGGTCTACCAGGTGTACGTGGTCCTCTACACGGGCTATGCGGCGTTCACGAACTACGGCGACGGCCACAACGGGACCAAGGCGGACGCGATCGCGGCGATCCTGGCCGGCAGCGAGGTGAAGGTGGAGGGGGCCGGGCCGTACCCGATCAGGATCATGGAACGGGACGGGCGGCTCGGGCTCCTGGTGGAGGGCCGGCCGGCGGCGGGATGGCGGCCTCTGGCGTACGGCGAGATCGTCGCCAGGCAGGCGGAGATCACGGCGCTGCGCGTGCCGGAGGACGGCGGAACGCTGAAGACCGCCGACGGTGTGACCGCGGCGCTCTACCGGGCCACGCTCGCCTACGACGCCAAGAGCGACAGCATCACCGACGGGAGCACCGTGTACCGCGACGGGGGGCACGGCGCCTTCACCGCCGCGGACGGGCGCTCGCTGAGCCCCGGCTGGAAGGTCTTCGTCGGTCCCGAGAACTTCACCCGCGTGTTCACCGATGCCGGGATCAGGGCACCGTTCCTCGAGGTTCTCGTCTGGACGTTCGTGTTCGCGACCCTGTCGGTGGCACTCAGCTTCGGCCTCGGCCTCGCGCTCGCCCTGATCCTCGACGGTCACCGGATCTACCGTTCGCTACTGATCTTCCCGTACGCCTTCCCCGCGTTCATGGCGGCGCTGCTCTGGCAGGGGCTGCTCAACACCGACCACGGGTTCGTCAACGTCGTGCTGCTCGGCGGGGCGCACGTCCCGTGGCTGTCGGATCCGTGGCTGGCCAGGCTGAGCGTGCTGCTGGTGAACGTGTGGATCGCGTTCCCCTACATGTTCCTCGTTTGCACCGGCGCTCTGCAGGCCATCCCGCCCACGCTGTCGGAGGCCGCGCAGATGGACGGGGCCGGGCCGTGGCGGGTGCTGCGGGCGATCAAGCTTCCGCTGCTGCTGGCCTCGACCGCCCCTGTGCTGGTGGCGACGTTCGCCTTCAACTTCAACAACTTCAACGTGATCTACATGCTCACCGGGGGCGGACCGAGGGACATGAGCGCGCCGGTCGACGTGGGCTCGACCGACCTGCTGATCTCGCTGGTCTACAAGCTGGCCTTCGGCGGCGCCTCCAGGAACTACGGCCTGGCCTGCGCGGTGTCCATCGTGATCTTCACGGTGATCGCGGCGGTGTCGCTGGCCGGGTTCCGCAGGGCGCGGCGGCTGGAGGCGGCATGAAGGCATGGAGGCACCTGGTCGGCGTGCCGGCCGCGGTGGTCGCGCTGTTCCCCATGGTGTTCGTGCTGGCCGCGTCGCTCGATCCCAGCGGCACGCTGACCGGGTCGAACGACCTGTTCGCGGCCGTGACGTGGGATCACTACGCGACGCTGTTCACCGACGGGCTGCATCCCTTCCCCCTCTGGTTCGCCAACTCGATGGTGATCGGGCTGGTCACCGCGGCGGGGTCGGTGTTCCTCGGCGCGTGCGCGGCCTACGCCTTCTCCCGCTTCCGGTTCAGGGGGCGCCGGGCAGGGCTCGCCGGGCTGGTGTTCATCCAGTTGTTCCCCCAGGTCCTGGCCTATGTGGCGATCTTCCTGTTGCTGTCGGCCGTCAAGGAGGTGTTCCCGCCGCTCGGGCTGGGGAGCAGGCTCGGCCTGGTCATGGTCTATCTCGGTGGCGCGCTCGGCGTGAACACCTACCTCATGAAGGGCTTCTTCGACTCGGTGCCCAGGGACCTGGACGACTCCGCCCAGATCGACGGCGCCTCGCACGCGCAGGTCTTCTTCCTGGTCCTGCTCCCTCTGGTGCGGCCCATCCTGGTCGTCGTGGCGTTGTTCTCGTTCGTGGCCACCATGAACGACTTCGTCATCGCCGGTCTGGTCCTGACCGACCCCGACCAGCAGACGCTCGCCGTCGGCCTCTACCAGCTCGTCTCCTACCAGCTCGGCCAGAGCTGGGGCGTGTTCGCGGCCGGTGCGCTCATCGGCGCGCTGCCGGTGCTGGTCCTCTTCCAGTTCCTGCAGCGCTTCATCACCGGTGGTCTCACCGCCGGAGCGGTCAAGACCTGACCGCGGGCCTCAGTCCTCGCGCAGGACCTCGCCGTGCACGACCTTGCCGGCGGACCCGCCCGCGCCGCCCGTCCCGCCACCGAAGCCGTCGGTGCGCGGGAAGGGCACCCCGAGGTTCGCGTACGGCGAGGCGGCCGCCATCGCCTTGACCCGCCGGGCGAAGAACCACGATCCGAGCCGCCGCATCAGCGGCCGGGTGAACGGCAGCACGCACAGGAAGCCGAACAGGTCGGTCAGGAAGCCCGGCGTCAGCAGCAGGGCGCCGCCGACCAGGATGAGCCCGCCGTCGGCCAGCTCCCTGTCGGGCATCCGCCCCGCCTGGAGCGCCTCCTGCAGGCTGCGCCAGGCCCTGCGGCCCTCGCGGCGCACGATCCAGGCGCCGAACAGGCTGTCGGCGATCAGCAGCGCGACGGTGGGCCACCCGCCGATCACCGAGCCGACCTGGATGAGCAGCCAGATCTCCAGGACGGGGACGACCAGGAAGGCCAGGAAGAGCAGGAGCCGGACCATCGTTTCCTCATTCGCGCGGGCGGAAGGGGTTCACCTGGTAGTAACGTCCGCCGACTCGCGGACGTTCCGCGCTGCGGTCAGTGGCGGCGGCGCAGCCTGCCGGGCAGGCCGGTGACCCCCCAGATGCCGACCCGCCAGAACGCCTCGTACATGACCTTGCCGCTCATCTTGCTGGTGCCGTGGGTCCGCTCGACGAACGTGATCGGCACCTCGACCACCCGCAGCCCGTGCCTGGCCGTACGCAGGGTGAGGTCGACCTGGAAGCAGTAGCCCTGCGACTCGACGTCGGACAGCCCGATCTTCTCCAGCGCCGCGGCCCGGTAGGCGCGAAAGCCCGCGGTCGCGTCGCGGACGGGCAGCCCGAGCATCAGCCGCACGTAGACGTTCGCGCCTCTGGAGAGGAACTCGCGGTGGCCCGGCCAGTTGACGACCTTGCCCCCTGGCACCCAGCGCGACCCGATCACCAGGTCGGCGCCCTCGGCGAGGGCGTCGAGCAGCTTGGTCAGCTCCTCCGGCTGGTGGGAGCCGTCGGCGTCCATCTCGACGAGCACGTCGAAGCCCTCGGACATGCCCCAGCGGAAGGCGTCGATGTAGGCGGCCCCGAGCCCCTGCTTCTCCTGCCTGTGCAGGACGTGGATGTGGTCGTCGGCGGCGGCGAGCTCGTCGGCGATCTCAGGAGTGCCGTCGGGACTGTTGTCGTCGGCGATCAGCAGGTGCGCCTCGGGCAGCGCCTTGCGCAGCCGTTCGGCGATCAGCGGGAGGTTCTCCCGCTCGTTGTAGGTGGGGACGACGACGAGCACCCGGCCGAGCGTCTGCTCCATCATCGATCCTCTCCCTTACGGCGCCACGCGGCCGCGCCGATCGCGACCGCCCCCACTACCAACAATGCCCACTCAGGCGCCGCGCCCACCCGCGTGGCGATCGTCGTCCCGGTGCGGACCGGCACCTTGACGACGTTCATGTCGGCGACGCGTTCCTTCGTCTGCCAGGCGACCCTACCCTCAGGCGTGACGTAGGCGGAGATCCCCGTGGTCGCCGCGGTCACGACGGCCCTGTTGTGCTCGACGGCCCGCAGCTGCGACATGGCCAGCTGCTGCGGCGGCAGGTTCGACAGCGCGTAGGTGGCGTTGTTGGTCTGGACGACCAGCGGCGTGCCACCCGCCCTGACGGTGTCGCGCACCACGCCGTCGAAGGCGACCTCGTAGCAGTTGACCGCGCCGATGGTCACGGGTCCCATCTTCAGGTCGCCTGGCCTGTCGCCGGCGACGGACTGCCTGCCGACCAGGTTGGCCCGCTCGAACAGGGCGAGGAAGATCTCCTTGAACGGCGTGTACTCGCCGAACGGCACCAGTTGCCGCTTGTCATAGTAGGCGCCGGGCCCGGTGATCGGGTCCCAAACGAGGCTGCGTGTGGCCCGGTTCTCGTCGCCGATCGCCACGACCGCGCCGACGAGCGTCGGCACGCCGACGTCCTTGACCGACGCGTCGATGATCTGGCGGGCCGTCTGGTCGCGGTAGGGGTCGATGTCGGTGGAGTTCTCCGGCAGGATCACCAGGTCCGGTTTGAGCAGCTTGCCCTCTCGTGCGGCCCGCGCCAGTGCGTGGGTGCCGTTGGCGTGGTTGCGCAGCACGATCGCCGGCTCGTCGCCGAGCGGGTGCATTCCCTGCCCGGGCACGTTGCCCTGCACGATGCCGACGTTCACGCTCCTGCCCTCGTCGCCGGGGCGCGGGAGGAGCAGCGTCAGCAGGGGGACGGCGAGCGCCAGAGCCGCGGGGACGACCCGCCGCGGAGTGACGACGGCGAGAGCGAGCAGCGCTCCGCTGAGCGCCACCGCGAAGGAGACCAGCGGCACCCCGCCCAGGGCGGCGTAGCCGGTGAACAGGGTCTCGCCCTGGCTGAAGGCCACCCGCGCCCAGGGGAACCCGCCGACGGGGAACAGGCCGCGCGCCCACTCCATGGCGACCCACAACGCGCCGAACCACAGCGGCCACAGCGGCAGCCTGAACACCAGGGCGGCCCCAGCGGCCATGGCGGCGTAGAAGAGGCTCTCGACGGCGACCAGGGCCAGCCAGGCGTCGTAGCCGATCGGCCTGACCCAGGCCAGCGCCGGCAGCAGGAAGACGAGCGCGGCCACGTAGCCGAGCCACGCGGCGCGGCGGGGGCGGCAGCCGTACAGGGCCAGCACGACCAGGCCGATGCCGAGCGGCGCGCACCACCACCAGCTGAGCGGAGGGAAGGCGAGGAACAGCAGCAGTCCGCCGAGTGCCGCGGCGGCGAGCCTGCCCCACAGCGGCCACGTCGGGGCGCCGTCCGGCGCGGTGGGCGCCGGTGCGACGCCCTGCTTCTCCTGCACCACGGCCGGGGTTCTCCTCGCGTTCGCAACCTGATTGCGGAAACGCTACCGCCCGAGGTGGCCGACCCCCAAAGGCCACACGCTTGCAGGGTGATCCCTTGGCAGACGGATGCCATGGGATCACCCGCTAGCGGTGTGATCCGAGCGCACGGGAGCGGGAAGAGGGCCCGGAAACCCTTCGGACCGGATCCGTCTCGTCGGCGGCGAGCGCGGAGTTCCGTTGTCTACTGGGCGACCGGGCCCGTCCCGGGTCCAACCCCCCGCCCGGTTGGGGTGCCCCGACTCGACGGACCGACGGCCCTGCACCTGGCTGTATGGACGGAGTCACGCTCCGTCACGGACGCAGGGTCCGACGATGTCAGAGACGGCCAACCGGCCAAGTCCCGTGCTGGACTGGGCAGCAAACTACCGACTCCAACTCAGATGTCAACCGTGTCCCGATCAGCGGAAACCTCAAGTTTTCGCAGCTAGGACATGCTCGGCGAGCTCAGTCTAATGCGCTCATCTCCCCGCGAGTCCGCGAAGCGATTCGGGCAGCGACCCGTCGTGGACGACGCCGAGCCGCTGGGTGGCGCGGGTGAGCGCCACGTAGAGGTCGCTGGCACCGCGCGGCGACTGGCCGAGGATCTGGTCGGGCTCGGTGACGATCACCGAGTCGAACTCCAGGCCCTTGGCCTCGGTGACGCCGAGAACCGCCACGGAGGCGTCGAGCACTCCCCTGCCGGTGACGCCGCCGGCCAGCTCGGCGACCTTCTCCAGCAGCGCGTCGGGGGCGAGCACGGCGACCCTGCCGCCGTCCTCCGTCTCTCTGCGCACCAGTTCGGGCAGCGCGGCCAGCGGCGCCGCCCACGGCCTGGCGCCGCTCTCGCGCACCGACATGGGGGCGCGCAGGGCTGGGTCGATGGTGGCCAGCACCCGCGAGGCGATCTCCATCAGCTCGACCGGGGTCCGGTAGTTGATGGTGAGCGTCTCCTCGCGCCAGCGCCCGGCGACGTAGGGGTCGAGCACCTGGCCCCACGAGCGGGCGCCCGCGCTCGACCCGTTCTGGGCGATGTCGCCGACGATGGTCATCGACCTGGTGGGGCAGCGCCGCATGACCGCGCGCCAGGCCATCGGCGACAGCTCCTGCGCCTCGTCCACGATCACGTGGCCGAAGGCCCAGCTGCGGTCGGCGGCCGCCCGCTCGGCCGTCGTCAGGTACGGCTGGTCGCCGCGCTGACGCTCGGCCAGCCGCTCGGCGTCCATGACGTCGGACAGCCCGGTCAGCTCCAGCACCTCGCGCGCGTAGGCGAGCTCGGACTCCTTCTCCCGCTCCTGCGCGGCGCGGGCGGCGGCCAGCTCCTCCTCGGCCTGCATGGCGGTGGCGCGCAGGACCTGCTCGTCGATGTCGCCGAGCAGCTCTGCGGCCTCGTCGAGCAGCGGGACGTCCGATTCGGTCCACTCGGCGGACGAGCGGCGCAGCAGGGCGCGCTCCTCGCGGCTGAGGTTGCCCGCGGCGTAGTCGAGGCGTTCGGCCAAGCCGTACAGGCCGAGCAGCAGCCGCTGCGGCGTCAGGTAGGGCCACAGCTTGTTGAGCGCGCTCTTGACCACGGGCTCGGTGCGCAGGTCCTCGCGCAGGTCGGCCAGCTCGTCGTCGTCGATGAGGCCCTTGCCGAGCTTCCTGGCCAGCTGCCTGGCGAGCGCGTTGAGCACCGAGCGCACGAACACCGCGCGGGCCTGGTTGTGGCTGCGCCGCGAACGGATGGCCTTGTTCCTGGCGTTCTCCATGGTCCGCTGGTCCAGGGTGAGCGTCTGGCGGCCGAGGGCGAGCTCGATCGGCTGGCGCGGCACCCGCTGCCTGTCGCGCACGGCGCGCGCGATCACCTCGGCCATGCGCGCGTCGCCCTTGACGGCGGCGACCTCGGGCCGGTCCCTCGTGGTGGCGCTGACGCCGGGGAACAGCTCGCCGACCGTCGACAGCAGCACGTCGGTCTCGCCGAGCGAGGGCAGCACCTGCTCGATGTAGCGCAGGAACGTGAGGCCGGGACCCAGAATGAGCACGCCGCGGCGTTCGAGGCGCTCGCGGTGGGTGTAGAGGAGGTAGGCGGCCCGGTGCAGCGCCACGACCGTCTTACCGGTGCCCGGCCCGCCCTGCACGACCAGCACCCCGTTGAGGTCGGCGCGGATGACGCGGTCCTGCTCCGACTGGATCGTCGCCACGATGTCGCGCATCCTGCCGGTGCGCTTCTCGTCGAGCGCGGCCAGCAGCGCGGCCTCGCCGTTCAGCGTGGCCCTGTCGTCGTCGGTGAGGCCGTCGAGGTCGAGCAGGTCGTCGTCGACGCCGATCACCGTGCGGCCGCGGGTCTGCAGGTGGCGGCGGCGGGTCACGCCCATCGGGGAGGTCGGGGTCGCGCGGTAGAAGGGCTGGGCGACGGGGGCGCGCCAGTCGATCAGGAGCCGCTCCTGCTCGTCGTCGCTCAGGCCGAGCTTTCCGATGTAGAGCCGGCCCTCCTCGACGTGGTCGAGCCGCCCGAAGGCCAGGCCGCGCTCGACCGCCCACAGCCTGGCCAGCCTGGCGGCGTACATCCCCGCGAAGGAGTCGCGTTCGGACCGGTTCTGCTGCGTGCCGACCGCCCCCGTGGCCAGCACGTCCTTGAGCTGCTGTTGTGTGCGCTCGCGGAGGACGTCCAGGCGCCCGTACAGCCGGGAGACGTAGTCCTGCTCTCTGGCCAGCTCGGTTTGACGAGTCACCGCCGAACCGTTAGTGTTGGTAGTAATGGGACGCTCCGGGCCTTTCTGACTGTTGTGGCAACAAATCGCTACCATATCAGGTCCGTTGAGCCGCTGACATCACGTCTTCATCTCACCGCTTGACTCTATGGGTTCTTCACGTCCATTGTGAGTTAGGAAAGTTTCCTAACTCTAATGGGAGCGACGAGTGAGCGGTCCGGTTCCTGGAACACCCAGCCTGCTGCGTGCGATCAACGATCGCGCCGCCCTGCAGGCGTTGCTGGACCGAGGGCCGCTGACCAGGCCCGAGATCGGCACGCTGACCGGGCTGTCCAAGCCGACCGCCTCGCAGCTGCTGTCCAGGCTGCAGGAGGCCGGCCTCGTCGTGCTCGACGGCATCAGGGAGGGGCTGCCCGGCCGTACGGCGGAGCTCTACCGGATCAACCCGGCGGCCGCGTACGTGGCCGCGCTCGACGTCGCCCCCGACCGCATCGAGGCGCGCGTCGCCGACATCACCGGCGAGATCGTCGGCTCGCACGTCCTGCCCACCTCCCGCCGCCCCACCGACGGGCTCATCGACAGGCTGCGCGCCGCGCTCGACGGCGCGGGCTCGCCGGGGCCGCTGCGAAGGATCGTGATCGGCGTGCAGGCCGCGATCGACCCTTCCACCGGCCGTCTCGGCTACGCCACCGCCAAGGACATGCCGGGCTGGCAGATCCCCAACCTGGTGCCGACGCTCAGCTCCGGGCTCGGCGTGCCGGTCGACGTGGAGAACAACGTCAACCTCGTCGCCGTGGCCGAGCAGGCCCACGGCGCCGCCCGCGACCACCAGGACTTCGTGCTGCTGTGGGCCGACGAGGGCATCGGCTCCGCCGTCGTGCTCGGCGGCCGCATGCACCGCGGCGCGACGGGCGGCGCGGGCGAGGTCGGCTACATGCCCACCCCGGGCGCGCCGACCGCGCGCGAGGCGGGACACTACGCCAACCACGGCTACCAGGCGCTCACCGGCGGCCCTGCCGTGCTCAAGCTGCTGCGCTCGTACGGCGTGCGCGGCACCGACTTCCGCCAGGCCGTCTCCGCCGCCGTCCGCACGGCCGCCGGCACCGGCAAGAAGGCCGACGACGCCCGCGCGGGACTGCGCGACATCGCCGCCCGCCTCGCCGTGGGCCTGGCCGCCATCACCTCCGTGCTCGACCCCGGGCTCATCGTCCTGACCGGCGGCATCGTGCTGGCCGGCGGAGAGACGCTGCGCGAGCTCATCGAGCACGAGCTGCACGCGCTCACCATCCCGCGCCCGCACGTGCGCCTTTCGACCGTCGAGGGCAACCCGGTGCTGGCCGGCGCCCTCGACCTCGCCCTCGACACCACGCGTGAAGAGGTCTTCAGCTCCACCGTTCCAACCGCTTAGAACCAGGGAGGCACCCCCCGTGCGTTTTGTCCCTATCGCGGCCGCAGGACTCACCGCTCTTGCGCTGACCGCGTGTACGGCGGGCAAGGAGGCGCCGCCCTCACTCGGCGCCCAGCCCAAGCCCTCGGGCTCGGCCTCGCAGGCCCTGCCCGCGGCCACCGTCGAGCTCTGGCACGGCTTCCAGACAGACGCCGAGGTCAAGGCCTTCGACGAGGCGATCGCGGGCTTCAACAAGAAGTTCCCGCAGATCACCGTGAAGGTCACCAAGGCAGTCCAGGACGACCAGATCACCCAGGCCATCCGCAGCGGCAAGGCACCCGACGTGGCCGCCTCGTTCACCACCGACAACGTGGCCCTGTGGTGCAAGACGGGAGCGTTCCAGGACCTCACGGCGGTCATCAAGCAGGACGGCATCGACCTGACCGTGCTGCCCGAGGCCTCACGCTCCTACACCGAGTTCGGCGGCAAGCGCTGCACCATGCCGCTGCTGGCCGACGCGTACGGCCTCTACTACAACAAGGCCCTGATGAAGGGCAACGAGCCGCCCAAGACGCTGTCGGAGCTGACCAAGCTCACCAAGGAGCTGACGGTCAGGGACCCCGACGGCACGATCAAGGTGGCCGGCTTCATCCCGAGCTTCCAGTACTACGAGAACTCGCCCTCCCACCTCGGCCCGATGGTCGGCGCCAAGTGGTACAACGAGGACGGCACCTCGGCCATCGGCACCGACCCCGCCTGGAAGCAGCTGCTGACGTGGCAGAAGGAACTGGTCGACTGGTACGGCTACGCCAACCTGGAGAAGTTCCGCCGCAGCCTGGGTGACGAATGGGGGGCCGCGCACCCGTTCTTCAAGGGCAAGGTCGCGATGATCCTCGACGGCGAGTGGCGCAACGCCATGATCGCCAACGACTCCAAGGCCAAGTCCCTCGACTACGGCACCGCCCCGCTGCCCGTCGCCGACGACAAGCCCGACCTGTACGGCAGCGGCTTCACCGCGGGCACCGTGATCGGCGTGCCGAAGGGCGCCAAGAACCCGCAGCACGCGTGGGAGCTGATCAAGCACCTCACCACCGACACCGACAGCCTCGTGACGCTGTCCAACGCGCTGCGCAACGTGCCCACCACCAAGGCCGCGATGGAGTCGCCGCAGCTGGCGGCCGACGCCAACTTCAAGACCTTCCTGAACATCTTCGCCCACCCGAAGACCAGCACGCTGCCCGCGTCGGTCAACAGCGTCTTCAACCAGGACGCCTTCTCCACCTTCCTCACCAACTGGGAGAAGGGCGCCGTCAAGGACCTGGACGCGGGGCTCAAGGGCGTCGACAAGCGCATCGACGACAAGCTGAAGCTGTCGGGCGGATGACAGCCGGCCCGAAGCGGCGGGAGGGCCTGCGGGCCCTCCTGTGGCTCTCCCCCTGGATCGCGGGATTCTCGATCTTCTTCGTCTACCCGCTGATCTCCGTCGCCTACTTCTCCTTCACCAGGTACGACCTGTTCACACTGGAATGGGTGGGACTGGACAACTGGCGGTACCTGCTGCAGGACGAGCGGGTGTGGATCTCGGCGAAGAACACGCTGTGGCTCGTGGTCTTCATGGTGCCCGCCCAGGTGATCTTCGCGCTGGCCGTCGCCCAGCTGCTCACCAAGGTGAAGGCAGGGGCGGGCTTCTTCCGCACCGTCTTCTACCTGCCGACGCTCGTGCCGATGGTGGCGGGCACGGTGGCCTTCGTGTTCCTGCTGAACCCGGTCGGCCCGGTCAACGAGATCCTGTCGTGGATCGGCGTCGGCGGACCCGACTGGTTCGGCGACGCGTCGTGGTCGAAGCCGAGCCTCACCCTGCTGGGCCTCTGGGGCTGCGGCAACACCATGGTGATCTTCCTGGCCGCGCTCCTGGACGTGCCCAAGCACCTGTACGAGGCGGCGTCGATCGACGGGGCGGGCGCGTGGCGGCAGTTCCGCAGCATCACGCTGCCGACGATCTCGCCCGTGCTGATGTTCTCGGCCGTCACCGGCGTCATCTACGCCCTGCAGTACTTCACGCAGGCGATGATCGCCTCCAGGGTGGCCTCGGGCGCGACCGACTCGGCGGGCAGCACCTTCACACCCGGCTATCCCGACCAGTCGTTGCTGACGCTGCCGCAGTGGCTGTTCCACGTGGGCTTCCGCGACTTCAGCATGGGCTACGCCTCGGTGCTCGCGCTGGTGCTGTTCGGCACGTCCATGATCTTCACGCTGATCCTGCTGCGTCAGTTCCGCAAGGCCGAGGAGGTCCTTTCGTGAGCACCACGCTGACCGCTCCGCGGCCCACCAGGGCGACACCGCAGGCGCGGGTGGGCGCCAGGCGGCGCAGGACGCTGTCGTGGATCGCCACCCACGCGATCGCGGTGGCGCTGGCGGCGATGTTCCTCGGGCCTCTCGTGCTGGTGAGCCTGACCGCGCTGATGAGCGACGAGCAGGCGCTGACCGGCAACCTGTGGCCCGAGTCGTTCGCCTGGTCCAACTTCGCCGACGTCTTCGCCAAGTCGCACCTGCTGGGCTGGACGTTGAACACGCTGCTGTACGCGGGGCTCGGGACGCTGTTCATGCTGCTGTCCTCGGTGCCCGTCGCCTACGCGCTGGCCAGGTTCCGCTTCCGCGGACGCAGGCTCGCCTTCCTGCTGGTGATCACCGCGATGATGCTGCCGCCGCAGGTCATCGCGGTGCCGATCTACCTGGTGTGGGCCAGGGTCGGCCTCACCGACACGCTGTGGCCGCTCATCCTGCCGATGCTGCTCGGCGACGCCTTCTCCATCTTCCTGTTGCGGCAGTTCCTCATCACGATCCCTCGTGACTACACCGACGCGGCCAGGGTCGACGGCTGCTCGGACCTCAGGACCCTGGTCAGGGTGATCCTGCCCATGGCCAGGCCCGCGATCGCCGCGGTGGCGCTGTTCCAGTTCTTCTACTGCTGGAACGACTACTACGGCCCGCTGCTCTACACCGGTATCAACCAGGACAACTGGACGCTGTCCCTGGGCCTGGCGACGTTCAAGGCCTTCCACAGCGTGCAGTGGAACCTGACCATGGCGGCCACGCTCCTGGTGACCGCGCCGGTGATCATCGTGTTCTTCTTCGCCCAGAGAGTCTTCATCGAGGGCGTGACTTTGACAGGAGTGAAGGGTTGAAACTCGCCGTTGTCGGGGGCGGCTCGACGTACACGCCGGAGCTGATCGACGGGTTCGCGCGGCTGCGCGACGAACTGCCGCTCACCGAGATCGCGCTCGTCGACCCGCACGCCTCCCGCCTGGAGCTGGTGGCGGGGGTGTCACGCAGGATGCTGGCCCGCGCTGGGCATCCGGCCGAGGTGGTCGCCACCTCCTCCGTGGAGGAGGGAGTGGCCGGCGCCCAGGCGGTGCTGTTCCAGCTGAGAGTGGGCGGGCAGGCGGCGCGCGAGGTCGACGAGACCCTGCCGCTGCGGTGCGGGTGCGTCGGGCAGGAGACGACCGGCGCCGGCGGTCTGGCCAAGGCGCTGCGGACCGTTCCCGTCGTGCTCGAGCTGGCCGAGCGGGTGCGCGAGCACGCGCCGGAGGCGTGGATCGTCGACTTCACCAACCCCGTCGGCATCGTGACGCGCGCCCTGCTCGACGCGGGGCACCACGCGATCGGGCTGTGCAACGTCGCGATCGGCTTCCAGCGGCGCTTCGCCGCGCACCTGGGACTCGCCCCGGCGCAGGTGTCGCTCGGCCATGTCGGGCTCAACCACCTGACGTGGGAGCGCTCCGTCCTCGTCGACGGCGTGGACGTGCTGCCGAAGCTGATCGCCGAGCACGGGCAGGAACTCGCCGACGACATCGGGCTGCCGGTGGAGCTGGTGCGCAGGCTGGGCGTGGTCCCCTCCTACTACCTGCGCTACTTCTACGCCCACGACCTCGTGGTCGAAGAGCAGCGCGCCAAGCCCTCACGGGCCGCCGAGGTGGCGGCGATGGAGGCCGAGCTGCTCGGGCTGTACGCCGACCCCACCGTCGACACCAAGCCCGAGCTGCTGGAACGGCGGGGCGGCGCGTTCTACTCCGAGGCGGCCGTGGCGCTCATCGCCTCGCTGCTCGGCGACCGGCGCGACACCCAGGTGGTCAACGTGCGCAACGCGGGGACGCTGCCGTTCCTGCCCGACGAGGCGGTCATCGAGGTGCCCGCCACGATCGGGGCCGCGGGGGCCGTTCCGCTGCCGGTGCCGGCGGTGGAGCCGCTGTACGCGGGGCTGATCGCCAACGTGTCGGCTTACGAGAGCCTGGCCCTGGACGCCGCGCTGCGCGGCGGAGAGGAACGGGTGCGCAACGCGCTGCTGGCCCACCCGCTGATCGGCCAGGAGGCCGTCGCGGGCGAGCTGACCCGCCTGCTGCTCGAGGCCAACAGGGCGCACCTGCCGTGGGTGGTGTCGTGAGGACCGTCCTCGCGGTCGACGGCGGCAACAGCAAGACCGACGTGGCGCTGGTGGCCGAGGACGGCACGGTCCTCGCCACCGGCCGCGGCGGGGCGTTCATGCCGCAGAGCGCCGGCGTGAGCGCGGCCGCCGACGTCGTCGAGGAGGCCGTACGGCAGGCGCTCGGCCCGCTGACAAGGGCCCTCGGCACGTCGGAGGCTCCGCCGTACGCCGACCTGCTGGCCGCCTACCTGGCGGGGGCCGACCTGCCCGCGGAGGAGGAGACGCTGAGCGACGAGTTCGCCGCGCGCTCCTTCGCCGGGGAGGTCGTCGTGGGCAATGACACCTTCGCGCTGCTGCGCGCGGGAGCGTCGGGGCCGTGGGGTGTGGCGGTGGTCTGCGGGGCGGGCATCAACGCGGTCGGGGTCTCCCCCACCGGCCAGGTGGCCCGCTTCCCCGCGCTCGGCAAGATCAGCGGCGACTGGGGCGGCGGTCTCGGCATGGCCGAGGAGGCGCTGTGGCACGCCGTCAGGGCCGAGGACGGCAGGGGCGCGCACACCGAGCTGGCCGCGCTCGTCAAGGAGCACTACGGTGCCTCCACCGTCGAGGAGGTCGTCCTCGGCCTGCACTTCGGCGATGTGGACGAGAGCAGCCTGCACGGGCTGACCCCTGGGCTCTTCAGGGTCGCCGCCGCGGGCGACGCGATCGCCCGATCGCTGGTCGAGCGGATGGCCGAGGAGATCGTGGTGATGGCCGAGGTGTGCCTGCGCCGCCTGGAACTGCTGGAGACGCCGACGGAGGTGGTGCTCGGCGGCGGCGTGCTGCGCGCGCGCCACCCGATGCTGAGCGAGTTGCTCGACGAGCGGTTCGCGGCGCGGGCGCCGCAGGCCAAGCCGGTGGTGGCCGACGTGCCGCCGATCGTCGGCGCCGCCCTGAGCGGACTGGACAGGATCGGGGCGAGCGAGGAGGCCAAGACCCGCCTGCGCGCCCACTTCGGCGACACCCTCTGACCGGCTGCTAGCCTTCCGGGCTAACCGTCTGGAAAGTATCCAGACGGTTAGCGGCGGAGGACGAATGTTGCGCACCCTGGTCATCGGAGCCCACCCCGACGAGCCGGAGATCTACGCGGGAGGGACCGCCGCGTTGCTGGCGCGGGCGGGCCACGCGGTGAAGTTCCTGACGCTCACCAACGGCGACGCGGGACACCACCGGATGGACAGGGCTCCGCTGGCGGCCAGGAGGGCCGAGGAGGCGTGGCGGGCCGCCGACGCGCTCGGCGTGATCGACTACGACATCCTCGACACGCACGACGGCGAGCTGGAGCCTTCGGTGGCGATGCGGTCCCAGGTGATCACCGCGATCCGCGGCTGGCGCGCCGACGTGGTGATCGCCCTGCACGGGCACGGCCCGGGGCATCCCGACAACCGCGCGGCCGGCCGCCTGGCGGCCGACGCGGTCTCCTTCGTCACCAACCGCAACGTGACCGCGGGCAAACCGCCGCTCCCCCGCCAGCCTGTCTGCCTGATCATGACCGACTACGCCTCGACGTCCTTCCACCGGCACGAGGTCGCCGTCGACGTGGACGACGTGCTGGAGGCCAAGCTGGACGGCTGCCTGGCGCACGCCTCACAGTTCCTGGAGTACGCGCCATGGCAGCGCGGCTTCCTCGACCGGGCGCCCGCGGCGGGCGACGTCGAGGCGGGGCGGGCGTTCGTGGCCGAGCACTGGGCGCGCTTCCTGGCCGTGCCCGAGGGCGCGCGGCCCGCGCTGGAGGCCCGCTACGGCGCCCGGCACGCCTCCGGGGTCAGGCACGCCGAGACCTTCGAACGGGCCCCGTACGGCCGGCAGGTGACCGAGGAGGAGCTGCGGGAGCTGCTGCCGATCTTCGGCGAGGGATGACAGGGGGCGGGGCCGTCAGGCCTCGCCCAGTTCGGGCGGCCGGTGCTCGTACGGCGTGCTCAGCACCACCGTCGTGCGCGTGGAGACGTTCGCCGAGGCACGGATGTGCTGCAACAGCTCCTCCAGCGCGATCGGGGAGGCGACGCGCACCTTGAGGATGTAGCTCTCGTCGCCCGCCACGCTGTGGCATGCCTCGATCGCGCTCAGATGGGCCAGGCGCTCGGGCGCGTCGTCCGGCGCCGAGGGGTCGATCGGCTTGATCGACACGAACGCGGTCAGCGGCAGCCCGATGGCGTCGTGGTCGACCAGCGCGGTGTAGCCGCGCACGACGCCGCGCTTCTCCAGGCGGCGGACCCGCTGGTGCACCGCCGACACGGACAGCCCTGTCTCCCTGGCCAGGTCGGTGAAGCTCATCCGGCCGTCCCTGGCCAGCAGCGTGACGATCCGGCGGTCGATCTCCTCCATCCGATCAAAGGTAGCGGGCGATGGTCACGAGGTGGTCCCGACGGGGGCGCGCACCTTCATCGCATGCTCGACCAGCGTGATCAGCACCTCGCGGCTGGAGTCGCGCTTGCGGGCGTCGCACAGCACGATCGGGATCGACGGATCGAGCCCGAGCGCCAGCCTCACCTCGCTCAGCTGGTAGACCGGCGAGCCCTCGAAGCAGTTGACCGCCACCACGAACGGCGTGCCCCGCCGCTCGAAGTAGTCGACGGAGGGGAAGCAGTCGGCCAGCCTGCGCGTGTCGGCCAGGATGACCGCGCCCAGCGCCCCCAGCGCCAGCTCGTCCCACACGAACCAGAACCGCTCCTGCCCCGGCGTGCCGAACAGGTAGAGCATGTAGTCGTCGCCCATGGTGATGCGGCCGAAGTCCATGGCGACCGTCGTGGTGCGCTTGGCCTCCACGCCGAAGGTGTCGTCGACGCCCGTCGAGCGGTCGGTCATCGTCTCCTCGGTGCGCAGCGGCCTGGTCTCCGACACCGAGCCGACCATGGTCGTCTTGCCCGCGCCGAACCCGCCGGCGATCAGGATCTTGATGGCGGTCGGCAGCCGCCGCCGCTCAGAGCGACCGAAGACCATCGAGCACCGCCCTGTACATCTTCTCGTCTTGCATGTCCACCTCGGGTTGAGGATCTTGCACTGTGACGAACCCCTGCTCCAGCAGGTCGCCCAGCAGGACACGGATCGTGCCCGCGGGAAGGTCGAGAGTGGCGGCCAGCTCCGCCACGGAGATCGGCTCACGGCAGAGCCTGACGATCGACAGGTGTTCGGGATCCAGCCCCGACTCCGGCTCAGGCGGCTCGCCCACGGCGACGGCCAGCGAGATCAGG
Source organism: Nonomuraea sp. bgisy101 (assembly GCF_057708945.1). Classification (NCBI taxonomy): domain Bacteria; kingdom Bacillati; phylum Actinomycetota; class Actinomycetes; order Streptosporangiales; family Streptosporangiaceae; genus Nonomuraea; species Nonomuraea sp. bgisy101. Next base: position 20,171 of record NZ_JBYITD010000005.1, on the reverse strand, counting down.
TCGAAGGAGCCCCTCACGGGCTCGGTACGGCCACGCGTCACCACGTACGGTCTGACGATCTCGGGATCGACCCACTCCTCCTCCGTCACAGGGCCGCCTCTCCACGCGCGGGCGACGTGAGGTACTGGCCGACCCTGGCCACGAGCATGGCCATCTCGTAGGCGATCAGGCCGATGTCGGAGTCCTGCAGGCAGAGCACCGCCAGGCACGCCCCCTCGCCTGCGACGGTGACGATGAGGTAGCGGGATCGCCACTCCACGATCGTCTGCCGTACGGCTCCGCCGCCGACGTGCTCGCTGGCGCCTCTGGCCAGACTCTGCAACCCTGACGCCACGGCCGACAGATGCTCCCCCTCCGTCCTGTCGAGGTCCCTCGACGAGGCCATCAGCAGCCCGTCGGAGGAGAGCACGATGGCGTGCTCCACCTCCCTCACGCGGCCCGCCAGGTCATCGAGAAGCCAGTTCAGATCGGTCGTATGGCCTGTTGCTCTCACGCCTCCCCCTCGGTCAGCTTGGCCGCCTGTGTCCTGCCCAGGCGGGTCCCCGACTGGAACGAGCCCATGATCGCGCGGATCTCCTCGGGCGAACGCTCGTCGTGTTCCTGCTCGTGCGGCGTCGTGGCCTCCTCGGTCATGAGCTCGGGTGCCAGGTGGGTCTGGGGTACGCGGAACGGCAGGCCGGACGGCGTGCACGCCGGCCGCTCCTGCTCCCCGCCGATCTCCTGTGCTGTCATGCTTTCGTGTGCCGTCCTGCTTTCGCGGGCCGCCGAACCTTCCTCCACCGCACGGACTTCCTGCGCGGCCGAACCTTCCTCCACCGCACGGACTTCCTGCGCGGCCGAACCTTCCTCCGCCACCCGGACTTCCTGCGCGGCCGGGCCCTCCAGCGCGACCGGCCCCACCAGCGCCGCCCGGCCTCCCGACACGGCCGGGCCCTCCGGTGCGACGGGGCTCACCAGCGCCGCCGGGTCTTCCCGCACCGCCTGGGTCTTCTGCGTCAGGCGATCCTGCCCGGTGATGGGCTCCGGCGACAGAAGGGCCTCCTGCGCCTGCGCCAGATAGGCCTCCTGCGTCAGGATGGCCTCAGCCGTGAGCGGCTCGGAGATGAGCGACGCCGCTGAGAAGGACTCGGCGGAGAACGGCCCGGCCACGGGCGGGGCGGCGGCGAGCGGCAGCGCGATGAGCGACTCCGGGGTGAGCGACTCCGGGGTGAGCGACTCCGGGGTGAGCGACTCCGGGGTGAGCGACTCCGGGGTGAGCGACTCCGGGGTGAGCGACTCCGGGGTGAGCGACTCCGGGGTGAGCGACTCGGCGGAGAGCGGTTGCCCGTCCGGGTGCGCCCGCGCCGCGCCGGTGACACCGGACGCGAGCACGGTGGTGTCCAGCGGGCTCACGACCGGCGACGGCCCATCCTCGGGCGGCTCCGGCCTCGCTGCGTTCCTCCCGAGCATGTCGGCGGGCCTATGCGTGACCATCATGTCGGCGGGCGCATTCATGGCGCTCACGTCGGCGGGCGCGGGCGTGGCGGGGACGTCCCCGGGCACGTCCTCGGGGGCGTTCCTGGCGGGCCTGGCGGGCAGCGGGGGCCTGGAGCCTCTCTCGACCGGCTGCCCCGTCACAGGGGCGGCACGCAGCACGGTGGCGGTGCCGCCGGGCGGGCCGTTCAGCGCCGACCTGGGTGCGGGGATCCCGAGCGCGAGGCCGGTCCCGCGCGCTTGCCGCCCTTCCTCCACCTGCCCCTCGCCCACCTGCCCCTCGCCGAGCTCGGCGCGCGTGAGGTCCGCCAGCGTGGGGAACCTGGTGTCGTCCGCGAGCCTGAGGTCGTCCGGCTCGGGTTCGAGGCCGATCAGCTCGAGCGGCACCAGCGCCACGACCGTGGTCCCGCCGTACTGCGAGGGCCGCAGCCGCACCCGGATGCCGTGCCGCTCGGCCAGCTTGGCGACCACGTAGAGTCCCAGCCGCGCCGTACCGGAGAACTCCTGCGGCTCGGCGATGCGCCGGTTGGCCGCCTCCAGGTCCTCCGGCGTCATGCCGAGGCCGCGGTCCTCGATCTCGACCACGTACCCGTTGACCCCCATCTGTCCGCTGACCTGCACCATCGCGTAGGGCGGCGAGAAGGAGACGGCGTTCTCGATCAGTTCGGCCAGCAGGTGGACGACGTCGCCCACGGCCCTGCCCGCCAGCGTCGCCTCGCCCAGGGGCCGCAGCTGGACGCGGGTGTAGTCCTCGACCTCGGCAAGCGCGCCGCGCACCACGTCGAGCATGGGCACGGACCTGCGCCACGTGCGGCCCGGTGAGGAGCCCGACAGCACGATCAGGTTCTCGGCGTTGCGCCGCATGCGGGTGGCCAGGTGGTCGAGCCTGAACAGGTCGCGCAGTTCCTCCGGCTCCTGCTCCCTGCGTTCCATGACGTCGAGGACGGTCAGCTGCCTCTGCACCAGGCCCTGCGTCCTGCGGGCGAGGCTGAGCAGGATGTCGCGGATGCTGCGGCGCAGCTCCGCCTGCTCGACCGCGACCCTGATGGCGGTCTCCTGCACACTGTTGAACGCTCGGCCGACCTCGCCGATCTCGTCGTCGCCGAACGTCAACGGCGGCGCGTCGACGGCCAGGTCGACCTCCTCGCCGCGGCCGATGCGCTCGACGACGCGCGGCAGCCGCCGCTCCGACAGCTCGTGCGCGGCCTCGCGCAGTTTCTTGAGCTGGGTCAGCGCCGTCCTGGTCGTCGTGACCGACAGCACGATCGAGGCGACGACGGCGATCAGGCCGAGCCCGCCTACCAGCACGAGGCTGACGATGATGCCGACGGCGACGGGGGCGGCCCGCTCGATGAGGCCGGCGGCGGCCTTCCGCACGGTCGCGTCGAGCGCCCCGAGCACCGGCTCGACGGCGGCTCTCCACTGCTCCGCGCCGGCGGGGGCGGCGCCCTGCGTGAGTCGGTCCTCGAGGTCGTGCAGGCGGGAGTAGGCGGGACCGGCGACGAGGTCGTCGTAGTCGCGGCGGTCGGCGTCCGTCAGTTCGACCGCCGCCCCTGCGCGGGCGAAGCGCTGGGCACCGACGAGCTGCGCGAACCGCCCGCGCTCGGCGACGCTGAGCCCGCCCGCGGCCAGCGCGCCCGTGACGAGCGCGTCCTCCTGCGAGATGAGCTCCACGGCCCTGCTCATCTCGAGGAGGGCTCTGGCGCCCGTGGCCGTCCGCTCGTCGTCGAGGAAGGCCAGCGAGTCGTAGGCCTGGTAGATCGTGTCGATGACGCCGGTGTAGGCGGCCGCGGCGCGCTCACGGTCGAGCGCGCCGGCGTCGAGGGCGGCGCGGGACTGCCGCAACCCTTCGAGACGGGCGAACACCCGTTCCAGGCGCAGGTCGAGGGTGTCGGACGCGGCGAGGGCGACACTCGACGCGCCGGCCTGCTCGATGAAGGCGGACGCGGCGGCGTCGGTCCTGGCGCGCTGGTCGCGGAGCGCCCGCGGGTCGGCGGGGCCGCCGCTTCCCAGCCGGATGAGCGACAACCGGCGTTCGCGCTGCAGTTCGGTCACCAGGGAGCCACCGGGGACGGCCACCCCGCCGTCGAGCGTGGTGGCCCGCAGCAGGTCCACGCCCTCACGGATGGTGGTCCACGCCGCGAAGGCCCAGAGGGCGGTGAGGGAGACGAGGAGGGCGGCGACCTTGGTTCGCAATCGCGAATCACGCAAGCGCATATGCACACCCGAGGGAGATATTCGCTAAGGGACAATCAGGCACCCGGCGCCCCAACACTCCGGACACCCTAGCAACGCCACATACTCCACTCAAGCCGCAACAATTTGTTAATGTCGCAATTGCCGCTTTTATTGGCATTTAGTTGCGCCATTGTTCATGATCTTACCAGTCCGGCCACTCTCCGGTCGCGCTCGGCGACGTGAAGGGCGGCGAGCACGGCCGCCCTGACCACCGCCTGCGGCGTGTAGAGATCCTTGTCGTGCCAGAGCGCCGGCTGATCGTCCAGGTCGGCGTCGCGCAGGAACACATACCCCGCGGCGGCCGCCTCAGGAAGGCGCGGATCGACTCCGGCCGAGGTCTGCAGCAGAACCTGCAGCGCGTAGGCGGTTTCCTCGGGGCTGCCCTGCCACCTCCCCCACGAGCCGTCCTCCCGCTGGGTGTCCAGCACCCACGTCACCGCCGCCAGGACCGCGTCCTTCGCCTCCGGCCCGCCGTACTCGTCGAGGGCCAGCGCGCAGGCCGCGGTCGCGTAGTACGGCGAGGCGTGCCAGCGGTCCTCCCAGCCACCGTCGGGGCGCTGCCTGTCCTGCAGCCACCGGGCCAGCCGCGCCATAGCGGGGCGGTAGCGGCCCTCGGCCTCGGGGCGGCACTCCACGTACTTCCCGAACGCGTCCAGGACGTGGGCGTTGACGCTCAGGGAATGACCGTCCTCCCCCTGCCACGTGCAGAAGTGCGTGCCCGCGTCGAAGGCGAGCAGGCTGTCCGGCTGCTGCGGTGCGCCCAGCAGCGCCAGCGCGTAGAGGGCGACCGACGTGGTGTCGGCGTCGGCGGGCAGGCCCGTGCCCGCGGGGGTTCCCGCCGGGCCGATGGCCGCCCTCAGGTCGGCGACCATCTCAGGCGGGACGTCCAGCTCGATGCCCGCCCTGGTCAGCCAGCTCAGCACCCAGCCGCGCTCGAAGACCGTGATCGGCAGCCCGACCGGCACCGGGCCCCCGTGCCTTCTGGCGACCGCCTCAAGATGCTGGACGGCCAGCACATCGCCCACAGGCCCGCGGTCACCCGACACCCGATCGCCGGAACGGCCCGCCGCGCCGAAGCCCGCATGTCCGATGGCCGCGTACTCGACGACCGCATGCCCGGCAGCCGCGTTCCCCGCGCCCGCGTTCCCGACGTTCGAGGCGCTCGCGTTCCCATGGATGTCAGTCCCGCGGGTCCCGGCCTCCGCGGGCTGGAGACCGGCGGGTGCGGAGCGGGAGGCGGCGAGCCAGGCGGCGGTGGCGGCGGGAGAGGCGCCGATCGTGCCGATCGCGGTCGGCCGGACGTGCGCGCCTCTCGCCGCGGGTCCCACGATCTCGAGCGCGTGCAGGAGCTTCTCCGGAAGCTCGGCGCCTGAGGCCGCCCGCCCGCGCACCGCCTCAAGGAGGTCGTGGTTCATCCCGCTCGGCAGCGGCAGAGCGTCGCTCGCGCCGTCCAGGTGCTCGTTGATCAGCGAGACGAGGGACGGGACGATGAGCTCGATGGCCGGCAGGTCGGGCAGGTCGGCCGCCGCGCGCAGCCGCACCCGGAGGACCTCCACCCCGCGGTCGGCGGCGGCGGAGAGCTCGGCGCGGCCGGATCGGCGGTGCTCGGACAGCAGCGCCTCGACCGCGCTGAGCGTGGGCACCAGGTCGTAGCCGTCGGGCGCGCCCCAGGTGCCGTCAGGCCGCTGGGTGCGCAGCAGGTAGTCCACCCGTTCGGCGTGACCGGCCAGCCAGGGGGTGAGCGTGACGAGGCGGCCCGTCTCGTAGACGGAGGCGGTCATCTGTCCCCATGGCCTGGCCATGAGCCCGTCCACCAGTTCGCGGGCCGCGAAGGCAATGTCACTCACAACTCTCCCAAGATGTTCGAGGTACCGAAGAGGCCGGTGGTGAAGCCGATCTGGCGTTCGAGACAGGCCGCGGTGCGCGGGAGTCTGCCTTGAGAACCTCGATCCGCGCCGTCGCGGCACGGGCGAGCACCGTCATCGCGGCGTTCACCTCGTCGCGGTCCGTGCCGGGCTTGAGCGTGTTGTGGCCGCCCCAGCTGACGTCCCCGCGACAGGCGGCAGGGGCGCTGAGCGGGCGCGGGTACCGCTGTACCGCGGCGCCGACGGTCACGGAAGCGCGGGGCGGTCCCCGACTCGTCGCGCAGGTCGCGCGGGCGCTCGGCGGCCGGCGCACAGGTGCTTCCCGGCTGCGCGGTCTCGGCCGGCTCGGGGGTCATCCGGTGCCCGGCATGAGCGTCAACCGCCCCAGGGGCCCGAGGCGGGGGAGGCAATGCCATAAGCTGGCACAAACCTGGAGATATCTACCGCGGAGATCCGTCCAGTGATGGTCTCGACGCTCTGTCCGGCAGCGGACGCCGCGATCACCGAGTCTTCGCGCGCCGGGCGACCGGTCGACATGTACTCCTACTTCGCAATCATGATGGTTCGCGTGGAGTATCACATGATCGCCCGGTACTGATCAAGGTTGGAGATTGATGGCGACTTATGGCGTCATGCCAGTGCATCGGAGGATCGATGGCTGACCTCGCGCTTCCTGCCGACACCCTCTCCCGGTGCCGTGAGCTGCTCGAACCAGCCATGCGCGCGGCGGTGGCCGACCTCCACCCATGGGGCGCGCGGATGGCCGCCTTCTCTCTCGGCTGGTCGGACATCGACGGCACCCCCATCGAGGGCGACGCGGGCAAGGGATTGCGCCCCGCGGTGGCGATGCTGTGCGCGCAGGCCGCGGGCGGCACGCTCGAGACGGCCCTGCCCGGCGCCGTCGCGGTGGAGCTCGTTCACGCCTTCTCGCTCGTGCACGACGACATCATCGACAGCGACGAGCGCCGCAGGCACAAGCCCGCCGTATGGAAGGCGTACGGCGTGGGTCCGGCGATCCTGGCAGGGGACGCGCTGCTGGCGTTGGCGATCAGGTCGGCGGCGACCGGCCCTCATGCCGCGGCCGCCACGGGGCACCTGTCGTCCGCGCTGGTACGGCTCGTGCACGGCCAGACGCAGGACATGGCCTTCGAGGAGCGGCCGTGGACCGGCCACGACGCGGTCAGCGTGGCCGAGTACACCGGCATGGCCGCCGACAAGACCGGCTCGCTGCTGGCCTGCGCCGCCGCGCTCGGCGTCACGCTCGCGGGCGCGTCCGAGCCGCTGGCCGCGCGGATGCACGACATGGGTCTCGAGCTGGGCCTGGCCTTCCAGATGGTGGACGACGTGCTCGGCATCTGGGGCGACCCGTCCCACACCGGCAAGCCCGTCTTCGGCGACCTGCGCCGCAGGAAGAAGACGCTGCCCGTGCTGGCCGCTCTCGCGTCGGGTTCGCCGGCCGGCCGCGAGCTGTCGGCGCTGCTGGCATGCGGCGCCGACGACGAGGACTCGGTACGGCTGGCCGCCGAGCTCATCGAGGCGGCCGGCGGCCGGACGACGACCTTGGCCATCGCCGCCAGGCACGCCTCCAGGGCGCTCGACATCCTGGACAGCACGTTCCCCGCGGCCACCGACCTGCGCACGCTGTGCGTCTCGCTCACGGACCGCACCCACTGACCGGGCCGGCCGGCCGGGGAACGCACCCGGGGGCCGGCCCGGCAGAGACGACCCACGAGGCCGGCCCGCCCGGCACCCGTGGATCGTTACCGGGCGGGCGGCCCCGCCCCTCGGCGGACCGGACCGGAGACCCACGGCTGACCCGATCGGAGATCACTCAGCCGACCGGATCCGAGGTCACCCAGCGGATCCGATCGGAGATCACTCAGCCGACCGGATCCGAGGTCACCCAGCGGATCCGGCGGAAGGCCGCACGGCTGGCCCGACCCAGGGTCACTCGGCCTCGGCCAGGGCCGCGAGGACCTGCTCGCCGTACTTGGCCAGCTTGCTCTCCCCCACCCCCGAGATCCCTGACAACTCCGCCAGCGACCCGGGCCGGCGGGCGGCGATCTCGCGCAGCGTCGCGTCGTGGAAGATGACGTAGGCGGGCACCCCCTGCTCCTTCGCCGTGGCCCCGCGCCAGGCACGCAGCAGCTCGAACAGCGGCTGCGCCTCGGCGGGCAGCTCGGCCACCGCCGCTTGGCGGGCGGACTTGGCCGGCCTGTCGGCCTTCCTGGCCACCGGGTCGTGCCGCAGCATCACCTGCCGCTCGCCGCGGAGCACGGGCGCGGCCGCGTCGGTGTGGACCAGCGTGCCGTAGTCGCCCTCGACGGCCAGCATGCCGAGCGCCAGCAACTGCCGCACCACCCCGCGCCACTGCGTCTCGCTCAGCTCGGTGCCGATGCCGAACACCGTCAGCGAGGCGTGGTCGAACTGCAGCACCTTGTCGGTCTTCTTGCCGAGCAGGATGTCGATCAGCTGACCCGCGCCGAAACGCTGGTTCCGCTCGCGCTTCAGCCGCAGCACGGTCGACAGCAGCTTCTGGGCCGCGATCGTGCCGTCCCAGGTCTCCGGCGGGGTCAGGCAGGTGTCGCAGTTGCCGCACGGCGCGCCCTCCTGCCCGAAGTAGGCCAGCAGGCGCACCCTGCGGCACTCGGCCGTCTCGCAGAGCGCGAGCATGGCGTCGAGGTGCGCGGACTGCCGCCGCCGGTGCGCGTCGTCGCCCTCGGAGGTGTCGATCATGCGGCGCTGCTGCACGACGTCCTGCAGGCCGTAGGCGAGCCACGCGGTGGCGGGCTGCCCGTCACGCCCGGCCCTGCCGGTCTCCTGGTAGTAGCCCTCCATGGACTTGGGCAGGTCGAGGTGGGCGACGAAGCGCACATCGGGCTTGTCGATGCCCATGCCGAAGGCGATCGTCGCCACCATGATCATGCCGTCTTCCCTGAGGAAGCGGGCCTGGTGGGCGGCGCGCGTGCGGGCGTCGAGCCCCGCGTGGTACGGCAGCGCGCTGACGCCGTTCTCCTGCAGGAACGCGGCGATCTTCTCAACCGAGGCGCGCGAGAGGCAGTAGACGATGCCGGAGTCCCCGTCGTGCTCGGCGCGGATCAGCCGCAGCAGCTGCCGCTTCGGCTCGTTCTTCGGCTCGATCCTGTACTGGATGTTGGGGCGGTCGAAGCTGGCCACGAAATGGCGCGCCCGCTCCAGGCCGAGCCTGGCGGTGATCTCGTTGTGCGTCTCGGGGGTCGCGGTCGCCGTCAGCGCGATGCGCGGCACGTCGGGCCAGCGCTCGTGCAGCGTGGACAGCGCGAGATAGTCGGGCCTGAAGTCGTGGCCCCACTGCGCCACGCAGTGGGCCTCGTCGATCGCGAACAGCGAGATCGGCCCCCTGGCCAGCAGCCGCAGCGTCTGCTCGGAGCGCAGCCGCTCGGGCGCCAGGTAGAGCAGGTCGAGCTCGCCGGCCACGAACGCCTCCTCGACCGCCGCCCGCTCCCCCTGCTCCTGCGTGGAGTTGAGGAACCCGGCCCTGACGCCCGCCGTGGTCAGCGCGTCGACCTGGTCCTGCATGAGCGCGATCAGCGGGGAGACGACGACGCCCGTGCCCTGCCGTACCAGAGCGGGGATCTGGTAGCACAGCGACTTGCCGCCGCCTGTCGGCATCAGCACCAGCGCGTCGCCGCCCACGACCACGTGGTCGATGATCTCCTGCTGCCCCTCCCTGAAGGAGTCGTAGCCGAAGACGCGCCGCAGCACGTCGGTTGCCTGGGAAGCGCGCTCGGGGGAAGTCACCGGGCCACTCTAGGAGAGGTCGCCGACGAATTCGGCCGCACGGGCGAGGTGCGCGACACCTGGCGCCCCAATCAGCGGTCAGCCCATGGCGGGCGAGGCGATGACGACGGTGACGTCGGCGGGGTCGTCGCCGGTCCGGTAGCCGTGCGGCGCGTCGCCCGCGAAGGCCAGCAGGTCACCCGGCCCGAGCAGGCGGAGGTCGTCGGCCGGGCCCGCGTGGAGGCGTCCCGAGGCGACCAGGAGGTGCTCGGTCGTGCCCGGCGCGTGCGGCACCCCGTCGACGGCCGCGTGCGGGGGCAGGCGCAGCCGCCACAGCTCCAGGCTGTGGCCGCCGCTGATCCGGCGCAGCAGCTCCCTCGTGGGCCCGTCCTCGGCGGCGGGGGTCGCCTGGAGGTGAAGGGTGCCTGGGCCGCCTTCACGGGTCAGCAGGTCGGTGAGCGGGATCGCCAGGGCGACGGCGATGGCGTCGAGGGTGTCGATCGTGGGATTGCCCGTGCCTGCCTCCAGCTGCGAGAGCGTCGCCTTGCTCAGCCCCGTCCGCCTGGCGAGCTCGGCCTGGCTCATCCCGCGTTGCATCCTGCGGCGCTGGACCTGGGTCCCGGCCGCCGCGGCGGCGCTGCTGGCCGGGCGCCTGTCCCTTTCCACGCCGCTCACGCGAGCGGCCCGTGGGCGGCGGCGTAGGAGACCCTGACGCGGCCCTTCTTCACCTTCACGCCTGAGATCGTCACCTCGGTCAGGTCGCCGAGGCTGCGGACGTGCGTGCCGCCGCATGGGGCGGCGTGCAGGTCGCCCAGCCGTACGATGCGCAGGCCCTCGGCGTCGTGGTCCACGGTGACGGGCAGGTCGTCGGCCACCATCGCGGCCACGAACGCGCGCAGCCGGTCGGCGGCCTTGTCCCTGTCCTCGGCATCGGCCAGGTCCGCGCCGGCTTCCGGCGGGGTGAACTCGATGCGGGCCTGGCCGGGGAAGTGAATGCTGCCGGCCAGTGCCCACCCCTCCGTCCGCCCCGCCGCCTCGACGAGGTGACCGGCGGTGTGCAGCGCCGCGTGCAACAGGCGCAGGCCGGCGTCGACGCTCGTGTGGACGATGTCCCCCTCGGCGAGTCCCTCCAGCCCGTCTTCTTGGCGGGCCCGCACCATGACCAGCCCGCGCGCGGAGTCACGGAAGGGGACGACCTCGCACTCGCCCAGCCGGCCGCGGTCGGCCGGCTGGCCGCCGCCTTGGGGATGGAAGATGTTCCGCCGCACCGCGACCCAGGTGTCGCCATCGTCGGACCGCTCCGCCGCGAGCACCGGCGTGGCGACCTCCGTGAGATAGGTGTCCGCCAGATACTCGTTATACTGAACCATACGTTGATTATATCAAACGGCCCGCGAGCAGCGGGAGCACGTGGTCGCGCACCGCGGGCGCCAGGACCAGGTCGCGCTCCCCCGCCGGCGCCCATCGAAGGTCCGCCAGTTCGGCCGCGGGGCTGGGATCCCGGCTGATCCCCGCCTCGAACACGGTCATGCGCATGGGGACGCCCTCCAGTGCGGCGACGCGGCGATCGCCGCGGCCACGACGATCAGCGGTCGCATGCTTTCTGCAGTCATGTCCGCAATGTAGCCGCCCAGGCGTTCATGCCCGTTTCGGTCAGGACGTGGTCGAGAGCGGTGAGCGCCGCCCCGTGCAGCGCGCCGTCGTCCCCGAGCACGGCGGCCAGCACGCGCGGTGGATCCGCCCTGCGGAAGCGCATGAGCCCGCCGGTCAGCGCGGCCTCGAACCGCGCCTCGGCCGCCGTCCGCAGGGGCTGGGCGAGGCCGCCGAGTGTGACGACGTCGGGGTCCAGGGCGTTGATGAGTCCGGCCAGGCCGGCGGCGAAGCCGGTGGCGGCCCGCTCGACGGCCGCCGCGACGGCAGGGTCGCCCGGCGCCTTGGCGATGGCCGCCAGCGCGTAGGTCCGGGGGTCGCCGGGCGGCCGATCGCCGAGATGGCGGGCGATGGCCCTGCCGTCCACGGCCAGGTCCCAGCATCCCGTGGCCCCGCACGGGCAGCGCAGACCCGGCTCGCCCAGCGGGAGGTGACCGAACTCGCCGCCCGCCCCGGTCGCCCCGCTGACCGGTTGCCCGCCGACGACCAGGGTGCCTCCGACGCCCACCTCGATCGTCACGTGCAAGGCCGTGGCCGCACCCGCCGCCGCCCCCTCGCGGGCCTCGGCGACGCCGGCGAGCGTGGCGTCGTTGCCGATGAGCAGGGGAAGGCGCGAATCGGCGGCGATGGCGCCGAGGTCCACCGCGTCCCAGCCCAGGGTGGAGGCCTGCACGACCCTGCCGTGCTGCACGGTGGCGGTGACCGCCACGCCGACGGCCCTGACCCGCTCGCCGTACCGGTCGTGCACCCGGCGCACCGCCTCGGCGATCGTCGCGATCACGGGCTCTGGGCTGCGGCTGGCGTGGGGGCCTCCGTCGACGATCTCCGGCTTGCCGTCGAGCGCGGCGACCGCGCACCGCCAGTCCTCCTGCCGCAGGTCGACGGCCACCACGATCGGCCCGTCGGGATGCGGGCCGAGCACCGTGGTCGGCCGGCCCCGCCCCGCCACGGCGGCCGGCGTCTCGGACAGGAGGGTGAGATCCCGCAGACGCGCGGTGATCTCCGTGGCCGAGCCGCTGCTCAGCCCCAGCCGCTGCGCCACCGCCGCTCTCGTCACGCCCGGCTCGCGGCGCATCTCCTCGAGGACGGCCAGCGCCCCGCGCCAGCGAGCGTCCCCGACCCGAGAGGGACTTGCCATCCGCACCATCGCCTCCTTTATGCTCGATGGACGAGTTTATACAGAAGGAGGCCACGTGAGACGACGGCCAGACCTCGGCGGGCTCGAGGCGGTACTTCTGGACATGGACGGCACTCTCGTCGACTCCGACGCGTCCGTCGAGCGAGCCTGGTCCACCTGGGCCGGCGAGTACGGCGTGCCCGTGGACACCGTGCTCGCCGTGGCCCACGGCAGCCCGGCCGGCCGTACGGTCGCACACCTCTTACCGCGACTCGGTCCCGAGGAGGTCGCGATCGCGGCGCGACGGCAGCTCGCCCTGCAGTACGACGACCTGTCGGACGTCGCCGCCGCACCGGGCGCGCACGAGCTGCTCGCCACGCTGGACCGATGCGGCCTGCCCTGGGCGGTGGTGACGAGCGCCGACGGACGGCTGGCGAAGGCGCGCCTGGCCGCGGCGGGGATCGACCCTCCGCTCCTGCTCACGATCGACGACGTCCGGCACGGCAAGCCCGATCCCGAGGGATACCTGCGGGCCGCCGGCCTGCTGCGGGCCGATCCCGCCGCCTGCCTCGTGGTCGAGGACTCCGAGCCTGGCCTGGCGGCGGGCACGGCGGCGGGCATGCCGACGGCGGCCCTGCGCGGCCTCGACGGCGACCTGCGCCTGTTCGACCTGGGGCACCTGGCCCATCTGCTGCGCCGCGCCCGTACCAGCCCGTGGTGGCGCGACGCCGTCGGCTACCAGGTGTACCTGCCGTCCTTCGGCGACAGCACGGGTGACGGCTGGGGCGACCTGGCAGGCGCGGGCGAGCACCTGGACCATCTGGCCAGGCTCGGCGTCGACGTGGTCTGGCTGACGCCGTTCTTCCGGTCGCCGATGCGCGACCACGGCTACGACATCGCCGACCACCGCGTGGTGGACCCGTCCTTCGGCGGGGACGCCGCGCTCGACGAGCTGCTCGCGCGGGCGCATCGCAGGGGCATGCGGGTGATCGGCGACCTGGTGGTGAACCACACCAGCGACGCCCATCCCTGGTTCACGGCCGCCTCCTCCTCCAGAGCCGACCCGTACCGCGACTACTACATCTGGCGCGATCCCGCCCCCGACGGCGGCCCGCCGAACAACTGGCTGTCCCACTTCGGCGGCCCCGCCTGGACCTTCAGCGAGGCCACCGGCCAGTACTACCTGCACCTGTTCAGTCCGGAGCAGCCCGACCTCAACTGGCGCAACCCCGCGCTCGCCGCGCAGGTCGACAAGGTCATCGAGCACTGGCTGGCGCGCGGCCTCGACGGGTTCCGCATCGACACCGCCGCCTACCTGGTCAAGGACGCGGACCTGCGGGACAACCCGCTGTTGCCCGCCGACCTGCTCGTCCCCGTGGGCGGGGTGACCATGGAATGGCGCCGCCAGGACCACCGCCACGACATCCACCAGCCCGACGTGCACGCCGTGCACGAGAGGTGGCGGCGGGTGGCCGACCGCCACGACGCGTTCCTGGTCGGCGAGGTCTACGAGCTCGACCCGGGCACGCTGGCCCGCTTCGTCGACGGCGAGCGGCTGCACTCGTCGTTCTGGTTCGGGCTGGTGGAGTCCGGCTGGGATCCCGAGCGGATCGACACCATGCTCGCCGCGGCGGCGGCGGCCTCACCGCGCCTGTCGTGGGTGCAGGGCAACCACGACAGGCCAAGGGCCGCCACCCGCTACGGCGGCGGGCAGGTGGGGCGGCGCAGGTCGCTGGCGCTGCACGTCCTGATGGCGTCGCTGCCCGGCACGATGTGGATCTACCAGGGCGAGGAGCTCGGGCTGGGCGACGGGCACGTGCCGCGGGGGCACGGCGCCGATCCGCTGGCTACGGCCGAGCCCGGCCAGAGCAGGGACGCCGCCCGTACCCCGATGCCATGGCGGCCGGGACCAGGTCTGGGCTTCACCACCGGGCGGCCGTGGCTGCCTGAGGGCGGCAGGACCGACGCCGACACCGTCGCGGCGCAGGAGGCCGACCCCGCCTCCCATCTCACCACCCTGCGCAGGCTCCTGACGACGCGGCGCCGCCTGGCCGGTCCCGCGGCCGCCACAGACGAGATCGCCAGGGCTGATCTCGGCGCGGGCGTGACCGCCTACCGCCGCGGCGGGCTCTGGGCGGTGGCGAACCTGCGCGACGCGACCTCCGCGGAGGTGGAGCTGCCCGCGCCCGCCGTGTTCGACAGCGACGACCCCGCGGTCACGCCGGAGCGGCCGAGGACGGGACGGGTGCGCCTCGCCCCGCAGCAGGCGCTCCTGCTGGCGGGGCCATGGCCGGCGTCGTGAAAGGCGTCGTGAAAGGCGTCGTGAACAGCGTCCCGGACGAGGGTCGGCGCGTCGTCCGCCAGGTCGGGATCGCGCAGGCGGCGCTCGGCTACACCATCAACAGCCTCGGCGCGTGCCTCGTGCTGCTGGCGGCCGAGCTGGGCAGCCGGCCGGAGGAGCTGGCGTGGCTGTCGTCCTCGTTCGGAGTGGGACTGCTGGTCGTCGGCCTGGCGGGGCGGTGGGTGCTCGGCTCGGGCACGCGGCCCGCTCTGCTCGGCTCCGCCCTGGTCGCCGCCGTGGGGACGGTTCTGCTCGCGACCGCCGCCGCCGCGGTCACGGCGGCGGCAGGGGCGCTGCTGCTGGGGCTGGGGTCGGCCGGGTTCGTCCTGGTCACCCCCGCCCTGCTGCGCGGACCCGACGCCGCCGCTGGCCTGGCCCGCGCGAACGCGGCGGCGAGCGTGAGCGCGCTGTTCGGCCCCCTCGCCATCGGCGCGCTGACCGCCGCGGGACTCAGCGGGCGGCTTGCCCTCCTGGTGGCCGTTCCCGCCCTGCTCTTCCTTGCCGCCGACACCCGCCCCCGCCCCACCGGCACCGAGCCTCGCCCGGCGCTCGCGCAGGACCGCTCCGCCAGGAGCGGCTCGCCGGCGGTGTGGCGGGTCGCGGGCGTGTGGGCCGCGATCGTGATCGCGGTGTCGATCGAGTTCTGCTTCACGATCTGGTCGACGGCCCGCCTGCAGGGCACGGGCATGCCCGCCGGCGCGGCCGCGGTCGCGGCGACCGCGTTCCTGATCGGGATGGCGGCCGGACGGCTGGCGGCTCCACGCCTGATCGTCCGCCGGCTGCCCGTCATCCCCGCGGGCTGCGGGCTGGCGGCGGCGGGAACGCTCGTCGTCGCCCTGTTCGACGCCCCGGTACCGGTCACCGCCGGGCTCGTGCTTGCCGGGCTCGGCGTCGCCCCGTTCTACCCCGTCACGCTCGCCCGGCTCATCCAGGTGCCCGGGCTCTCCCCCGCCCGCTCGGCGGCGTACGGCGCGCTCGCCTCGGGCACCGCCATCCTGGCCGCACCCGCGACCCTCGCCGCGCTCGGCTCCGCCCTCGACCTGCGCACCGCCTATCTTGTCACGGTGCTGCCCATGGCGCTCGTCCTGGCCGCCGCCACGCTGCCCGGCAGGGCCCGCGCATGATGTCCCGCATCGAAGGAGGCCCGGCCGAGCGACGCCTTCCACGTGGTGTGTCCCTCCCTGCCGGGCTACGGCTTCAGCGACAAGCCGCGCCACCGCGGCTGGGGCGTCTCGCGAGCAGTCCACCAGGCCGCAGACCGTCGCCCCGGACCGGCGCCTCGGCCGCCCGGCTCTACTGGGAGAGCTTCAAGCAGGTCCAGCGCCGGTTCGCGGGCGCGAACACCGACGTGGTGACGGTTCCGACCGGCTGCTCGATCTTTCCTGAGGAGAACCCCAGGCCCTCGCTTCGGTGGGCGGGCAGGCGGTTCACCGACATCCGTCACTGGAACGAGCTCGACAGGGGCGGGCACTTCGCCGCGTTCGAGCAGCCGGAGCTGTAGGAGGTCCGTGCGTTCTTCGGGCTGGTCCGCTGACGCGTGGGTCCCGCCATGGCCAGCCCCGCCGACAGGCAGGTCAGCGGGATGGCCGGGACGACGTAGCGGACGTCGAACCCGACCAGGAACGGCGGGGCCAGGATCAGCGCGGTGGCGGCCAGGCCAGGGAGCAGGGCCTCGGGGCGCCGCCGTACCGACGCCCCGACGAGGGCGCCCCCGAGCAGCGCGACCAGCAGCGGGTAGGGCAGGTATCCGAAGCGCTGGTAGGCGCGCAGCCAGCCCGCGTAGGGCTCGACCGGCCGCGTCGCCGCAGGGCCGCCCTCGTACGCCTCCGCCGCCGCCCTGGCCGACCGGTTCAGCGGCCGTCGCTCGAAGGGGAACCAGTAGGGGTTCGTCTTCGTCGTACGCGACGACCTGGCCGTGGTGCGCTCCCAACGCAGTAGCCAGCGCAGGTCACCGCCGACGGCGGCCAGGTAGTCGCCGGGCTGGGCGAGGATGGCGGCGCGGGCGAACCGCCCCGCCAGCGCGTTCTTGTCGCGCGGCACCCTGGCCAGCGGTGACCATCGCCCCCACAGCCAGTGGGCGGGCGAGGGCCGCCCGGCCACCGCCGTCGCGGGACACAGCGGCGCCAGCCGCGGCTCCGGCCGTATCGCCGAGCAGTCGGCGAAGGTCATCGTGCGCGACCAGAGGAACAGCCCGTCGGCTCGGGTCAGGCCGAACGTGCCGCTCGTGCCGTACATCCAGGTGGCGTACGCCACCAGGGGCAGCGCACCCGCGAGCACCAGCCCGGCCAGGGCCCGCCATCCGGTACGGCGCAGCAGCAGGTGAGCGGCGGCCAGCACGAGCACGGCCACGCCGACGGTCCTGGTGATCGCCGCCAGCCCGAGCAGCGCCCCGCCGACGCCCGCCGCCGGCGGAGTGACGTCCTGGCGTGACAGCATCAGAACCCCCGCCGCGACCAGCACGGTGAACAGCGCGTCGGCCATGATCATGTGCTCGAGGAGGATCAGGAACTCGTCGTACAGCAGGGGCACGGTGACGGCCGTCGCGCCCCAGCCCGGCAGGCCGCGCCGCCGCAGCACCGCGTACACCGCGACCGCCAGGCCCAGCCCGAGAAGGTGCTGGACCGCGGTGACGAGGGCGAGGCTGTGGCCCGGTCGCAGGGCGGCGAGGAACAGGGAGTACCCGAGTGGCCGGAACGTTCCAGGGACGGGGTGGGCCGCCGCGTCGAGGTAGGAGAAGGAGTCCGCCCAGAACCAGAGCGTGGGCCGGTAGCCGAGCATCGCCAGCGCTCGCAGGACGACGGCGGGGACCAGCGCCGCCAGGAACGCGAGGTGCCCGTTTCCGGGCAGCACAAAGCCAGGTGATGGCAACCGCACGAGGAGACTCCTAGAAGAGGGCCGGCCGGGAGTCCCCGTGCCGACGTGGTCGTCTCCTTGGTGTCACCACTTGCCGAACAAAAGGTTCACCGCGGCTCGGCCCCAGGCGGAGCGCGGCGCCTCTAGAAGCGGAAACGCAGGATCTTCCCCACATCCCGTAGTCCGGGGATGCGCCCCAGCACCCACATCTGCGCCCGCGCCGCCGCCCGCAGCCGACCCAGCCCCGGCATGTCCACGCTCCGCAGCGCGTCCACGCACACCAGCCCGTCGTGCCACCCCTCGATCACCCGCGGGTCGTCCACCCCCCAGTACAGTCGCGCCCCCGCGTTCCGCACGGCCGGCACCAGCTTCTGCAGCCTGATCCCCATCGACCCGTACACGTCGAACAGCAGTTCCCCCGAGGGAAACCGCTCGGTGATCCGCTGGATGAGCCGCCGCCCGTCCTCCTGCCTCAGGTACATCGTCAGCCCCTCGAAGACCGCCACCGTCGGCCGGTCGGCGGGCACCTGCTCCAGCCACCCCTCCTCCGTCACCGACGCCGCGAGCTGCGTGTAGTCGCCGCCGGGAGTGGGCAGCAGCCGCTCGCGCAGCGAGATCACCTCAGGAAGGTCGACGTCCACCCACCTGACCGTGGCGGGCCTGGCGATCCGGTGCGCCCTGGTGTCGAGGCCGCACGCCAGATGCAGCACGGTCGCCGAGGCGTGGGCCGCAAGGAACTCCCCGAGCCAGTCGTCGAGCTGCCTGGCGCGCAGCGCGACGCCCGCGGCGGTGGTCGCGTTCATGCCGGTCCTGCGGAAGTCGTAGTCGATCCGGCGTGCCGCGACGACGGCCTGCTCGTCGCCCAGGATGGGGTCGCGGGAGCGGGCGTCGAGCGCCCTGCCGTACAGGGTGGCGAGCAGGGTCTCCTGGGCTCCTGTGAGGGTGATCCTCTCGCGGCGGTCCATGCTTGCGACGGTAATCCCGTTGCCGTGGATTGTGGGAGTTCGGCACGCTGATCGCCATGAACATCCCTTACCGGCAGATCCGAGCCGCTTACACCGAGGAGTCCATCACCGTCTACCAGGCCTACGACCCGGCCATCGCCGCTCCCGCGTTGGCGGCGCAACGGTTCGTCCCCCCGTTCAAGCGCGGGCGGATGACCTGGATCAAACCGTCGTTCCTGTGGATGATGTACCGCTGCGGCTACGCCACCAAGCAGGGCCAGGGCCGCGTGCTGGCCATCGAGCTCACCCGCGAGGGGTTCGAGTGGGCGCTGGCGCACTCCTGCCTGTCGGACAGGCGGGACATGCCGGTGCGCGTCCAGTGGGACCCCGAACGCGACCCGCGCCACAACGCGCTGCCGTACCGGTCGATCCAGATCGGCCTGTCGGGCGAGGCTGTCGACCGCTACGTCGGCGAGTGGACGCTGTCGATCACCGACCTGACCGAGCGGGTCCGCGGCCTGCACGCGGCGCTGCGTGAAGGCCGGGACCTGACTCCTCTGCTTCCGGCCGAACGCCCCTACCCGATCGCGGAGGCGCTGGCCGAGGTCATCGGCGCGACTCGGGAGTGAGGGAGCGGCTGATGACCAGGCGCTGGATCTGGTTGGTGCCCTCCACGATCTGCAGGACCTTGGCCTCGCGCATGTGGCGCTCGACGGGGAAGTCCTCGACGTAGCCGTAGCCGCCGAGCACCTGCACCGCGTCCGTGGTCACCTTCATGCACGTGTCGGTGGCGAACAGCTTCGCCATGGCCGCCTTGGTCCCGTACGGCCTGCCCGCGTCGCGCAGGCGCGCGGCCTCCAGGTAGAGCGCCCGGGCGGCGGCGATCTGGGTGGCCATGTCGGCCAGCATGAAGCCGATGCCCTGGAAGTCGATGATCCGCGAACCGAACTGGCGCCGCTCCCCCGCGTAGGCGGTGGCCGCGTCGAAGGCGGCCTGGGCCACGCCGACCGCGCACGCCGCGATGCCGAGCCGCCCGCCGTCGAGCGCGGCCATCGCGATGCGGAAGCCCTCGCCCTCGGCGCCGACCAGCGCCGACTGCGGCAGCCGTACCCCGTCGAAGCGAACCTGCGCCGTCGGAGAGGAGCGCATGCCCATCTTGTGCTCGGGCGCGCCGTAGGAGAGCCCCTCGAGCCCGGACGGCACGCGCAGGCAGGAGATGCCACGGGCGCCCTTGTCGCCGGTGCGCGCCATGAGCATGTAGAAGTCGGCGACGCCGCCGTGGGTGATCCACGCCTTGACGCCGTCGACGGTGTAGCCGTCCGGGCCGGGCACGGCGCGGGTGGTCAGCGCGGCCGCGTCGGAGCCCGACGAGGCCTCCGACAGGCAGTAGGCGCCCAGCAGTTCGCCGCCGACCATGTCGGGCAGCAGTTCCTCGCGCTGCTCCGGCGTGCCGAAGGACGCCACGGGGAAGCACGACAGCGTGTGCACCGACACCCCGAGGCCGACGGCCAGCCATCCGGCCGCCAGTTCCTCGACCACCTGCAGATAGACCTCGTACGGCTGGTCGCCCCCGCCGTACTCCGAGGGGTACGGCAGGCCGAGCAGCCCGGTCGCGCCGAGGGTGGTGAACACCTCGCGGGGAAAGCGTCCCGCCGACTCGTCGGCGGCCGCGCGGGGCGCGATCTCCTTGGCGATCAGGTCTCGGGTCAGGTCGATCAGGTCGTGCGCCTCGGGGGTGGGCAGGGCACGCTCAACGGTCATCGCGACACGCTCCAGTAATGGGCTCGGGGTCTCCGATCCCCCGATTCTGTCATCGCGACCGGCAGGGGAAGCCGGTCGGGCGGACCCCGCGCCCGCCAGGGGTGGGAGGGAGCCGGGCGCCACCGTGGGGAAGGCGACGGCGGGCCGGGGGGCCACGGGTGGCCAAGTCA